>NZ_JAXAXM020000005.1:54517-284600 GCF_047500745.2 Stenotrophomonas sp. FR024 | reverse complement strand
GCCGGCCGCTGGCCGGCAACTTCGTGACGCCGGGGTACTGCAGATGCCGGCCAGCGGCCGGCACTACTCCATCACACGACCAATCGTATCGGCCAGCAGCGCCCGCACCCGTTCCGGCGGCAGGTCGGGATCGCGCACGGCGCGCATCGCCAGACCTTCCACCAGCAGCCGCAGCAGCAGGGTTCGGCTGGCAATCCGCTCTTCGTCCACGGCGCGGCCCAGATTGACGTCACGCTGGCGCAGCCAGGCATGGATCGCGGTGCTGGTCTGTTTGTCATGGGTACGCAGCACCCCTGCCAGCATCGGGTCGCGATGCGCCTCGGCGTTGATTTCCGCATACAGCGCCACGCTGGCAATGGCATTGCCGTGGATCGGCAGCACCTCGCCGCGCGCCCATTGTTGGTAGCACTCCAGCAGCCCATCAATCAGATCGGACGCCACCGGCATCTCGCTGATCGAGGCCTGGTCGTGGCGCAGCTGGCGCTCGATCAGGGCCAGGATCAGGGCGCGCTTGTTGGCGAAATAGCGGTACATCAGCCCCTGGCTGATCTCGGCCTCGGCAGCGATATCGCCGATCGAACCGGCATGGAAACCGCGGGTGATGAAGCACTTCTGGGCAGCATCGAGGATGCGCCGGCGCTGGGCTTCGGCATGGGCGGCGGCAGGGGCGTCAGCGGGTGCGGCTAGGGCGGTTTTCGGCGTCATTGCATGAAGTCGGGGCGTCCAGAGGCGGGATAGTACGTCACAAAAGGTGTGAATGAACGGTCATTCATTTGTAATTCCCGCCTCCCAGACTGCGCCGGCCTTCTCCTTCCGCGAATGAGTCCGATGCGCCACGCCCTGCTGCACCGCCCGCTGCTCACCCTCGCCATTGCCGCCGCACTGCCGGCGCTGGCCCATGCCGAAGACAGTCCCAGCGCCGACGCCGAGGCATCCGCCGATGCCGCGCGCACCGTGGTCGCCCTTGACCAGGTGATGGTGACTGCGCAGAAACGCGCCACCAACCTGCAGGAGACCCCGATCTCGGTATCGGTGGTCGATGCCGAAGCGCTGAAGGACCGCAGCGCGATTTCGCTGGGCAGCTTGTCCGATGGCTCCATCCCATCACTGCGGGTCACGCCGTTCGCTACCCGCAGTTCTGCGCTGAACATCGGCATCCGTGGCATCGGTGCCTCCGGCGACGCCAACCAACCGGCCCGCGATGCCGGCGTCGGCATCTACGTCGACGGGGTGTTCATGGGCCGCGCGCAGGGGCTGGGCAGCATGCTCTACGACGTGGAGCGCATCGAAGTGCTGAAGGGGCCGCAGGGCACGCTGTTCGGCCGCAACACCGAAGGCGGTGCAGTGAGTATCGTGACCAAGCAGCCGACCGGTGAATTCGGCGGCAGCGTCAGTGCCGGTGTGTCCAACTTCAGCGGCTACAACAGCGCGCTGCACCTGGACCTGCCCAAGGTGGGCGATGTCAGCTTCAAGATCGATGCAGTGCAGGCCAGGCGTGGCGGCACCACCGACAATCCGATGCGTGGCGAGCGTGACTTCAACAGCTACGACAAGCGTGGCGCGCGCCTGAGCGCGCTGTGGCAGCCGAGCGATGACTTCTCTTTGTTGTACGCGTTCGATCGCTCCTATGATGCCACCACGCCATATCACACCCAGGTGCTGGTGCCAGCCGCCTACCTCAGCCCCCTGCAGAAGGCCGGCGCCAGCCAGGACCGCCGCGACAGCGCCATCCTGGGCGGGCCGCAGGAAGACAACATCGGACGGACCAGTGGCCATCTGTTGAACCTGTCGTGGACGCTGAACGACAACCTGGAGTTGAAGTCGATCAGTTCCTACCGTGAACTCACCCAGGGGCAGTTCGACATGGGGCTGCTCGATGCGATTTCGGCCTATGGTGGCGCAGGCACACCCTTCGGGCGTTACAGCCTGGCCCAGGTCTACCAGCACCAGTACAGCCAGGAATTCCAGCTGATCGGTAACATCTCGCAGGTGCAGTTCCTGGGCGGTGCGTTCTATTACCACGAGACCGCTGGTGACAATGCGCAGACCCCGAACATGCTGGTCTGGGGGCCGGGTGGCAACAGCTACACCGTGAATCCGGCGACCAACCCGCTGGATCTCTCGCGGGTACGCATCGATCGCGCCAGCAAGGCCTGGACCGACAGCCTGGGCGTCTTCGGCCAGGCCACGTGGACCCCGGAAGCGATGCAGCGGCTGCACCTGACAGCAGGTGGCCGCTATACCCGCGATGACAAGAAGGGCAGCCTGTACATCGTCAATGGTGCGGCGACCAACCTTGCGTTCAAGGATCGCTGGAGCCGTTTCGACCCGATGGTCAATATCGCCTACGACCTGGGCGAGCACGCGATGGTCTATGCCAAGTACAGCACCGGCTTCAAGGCCGGCGGTGCCAACTCGCGCTCGACCAACTACAGCGCGTTCGGTCCTGAAGAAGTGACGGCCTATGAGCTGGGCTTCAAATCGCAGTTCTGGGACAACCGCGCGCGCCTGAACCTGGCGGTGTTCGATTCGACCATCGCGCACAAGCAGATGGACTTCTCGCTGCCGTTCGACCCGAACAGTGGCGAGACCCGCACCACCATGGTCACCACCAATGCATTGAGCGATGGCAAGTCGCGCGGCGCGGAGCTGGAGTTCAACGTGATGCCGGTGGACAACCTCACCCTCGGCCTCAACTACGCCTATACGAAGATCGACGCGCAGACCGCGACGGACCCGTTCGGTGCAGGGGTGCAGGTAACGGTCCAGCCGCTGCTGGCGCCGAAGAACGCCGGCAGCCTGTCGGTCGACTACCTGGTGCCGTTCGCGAACTTCTCGGCACTGAAATTCCATGTGGACGGCAACTGGTCCGATGGCTACTACACCAGCGAGTACGACCAGATGCTGACCGACGGCTCGTTCGTTGTGAACGCACGGGTGGCGCTGGTGGATGTGCCGGTCAACAGCACTGGCACCACCATGTCGTTCTCGTTGTGGGCACGCAACCTGCTCGATGAGCAGCACCTGTTCTACAAGATCAACAGCGCGGCGCTCGGCCAGAGCGGCATCTTCAACGACCCGCGTACCTTCGGCCTGGAAATGGCCGTCAACTTCTGATTCGAACGGAGAATTCCATGAAGCACCGCTCTACCGAACTTGTCCTGGCCGTGATGCTCAGCCTGCCGATGGCTGCGACGGCTGCGATGGCTGCGACGGCTGCTGCCGCTGATGCGCCGCAGGTCGCCGCCGCGAAGCCGACGGCCGTTGCGAACGTGAAGCCCGTCGCTGCCGATGCGCAGCGCGTGATCCCGCTGCAGGGCGCCTGGAACGTGCGTACCTTCGCCGGCCTGCAGGGCCGCCACGCTCCGATTCCGGCCGATGCGTTCGTGCGCACCGCAGACCTCGGCCGCCTTACCGATGCCGACCGTGATGCCCTGGCCGCGGCCGGCGTGAAGCTGGATATCGACCTGCGTACCGCCGATGAAGAGGCGCAGTCGCCGGACCTGCTGGCCAGGGATGATCGCTTTGCCTACCAGCGCATTTCGCTGATGGGCACCGAGAAGATGGACCTGCAGAAGATGATGACCAGTTTCCCGGATTCGCTGGGCGAAGCCTATGTGCAGTGGCTGGGCCACAGCCAGCCGCAGTTCAAGCAGGTGTTCCAGCGCATCGCCGCGCAGCAGGACGGTGCCGTGCTGTTCCATTGCACGGCCGGCAAGGACCGCACCGGCATCATCGCTGGCCTGCTGCTGGACCTGGCGGGCGTGCCGAAGGCCGAGATCGTGCACAACTACGCGATCTCCGCGCACTACCTGGAAGGGCAGCCGAAGGACAGCGCGATGAACGCGCAGATCATGGCGCTGGTCAAGCAGAATCCCGAGATCGCCCGCAAGATGGCCGGTATGGCCGGTACCGCACCGGACAACATGGAACAGTTCCTGGCGGCACTGCACAGCCAGTACGGTGGTGCAGAGGGTTACCTGAAGTCGATCGGGGTCAGCGAACAGGAGATCCAGCAGTTGAAGGTACGGCTGGGGCAGGCTGGCTGAAGACTGCCAGGCTGAAGGCAGGTGCCGGACAGCCCGGCACCTGCCGTGCGTCATCACGGCTGCGGTGGCGCTACCAGGATGGCGGCATCCAGCACCGGGAATGTCTGCGGTGCCTGGCCGGACGATGCAACCAGGCGGATCTCCAGCGTGGTCGTTCCCCCATCGGCGGCATTCAGTGCCTGCAGGGCCCCCAGTTTCTGCGGCAGCGGCACCGCGAACGTGGTTGGGTGGCTGTGATCCATCCCGGCCATGGTCGGCCCGAAGAACGATACGGTGCCGGCGTAGTACGGACTGTCGGCCGCCACGGAGGCGGTGCCCGCAGGTGCGTTGATCAGCACGTCGAACTCGCGCGTATTGTTCAAACCGCGTGGTCGCTCCAGGGTCACTTCGGCAATCAACTGGCGCGGGCCCGATGTGGTCAGATGCGCGCGCACCGCCTCACTGGGGACAGCCACGCGGACGGCGCCATCGGAGCGTGTGCCGCGCACCAGCCGCACCGCGCCGGCAGCTGCTGGCAGCGTGACCGCCTCCAGCATGTCGTTGCGGCGCGCGTAGACGTAGTCGTAGTCGAAGGCCGTGGTGGAGAAGAACGCACTGGCCGGACGCTCGCCAACGGGCTTGCCCTGTGCATCGACGAAGAACCGGAACGGTTCGTTCATGAACTGACGCCGCTGGTCGACGTTGATGGGCATGATCGGCTTGCCGCGGGATTGCTGCAGCTGGTTCCACACCTCCCACAGGCGGTCCATGTTGGCGTGGTGCAGGTAGAAGATCGGATCGAGTGGTGACAGGAAGTTGGTCATGTTGCCGTAGGGGCCGGGATCGACCGCACCGACGCCACCGATGCAGTTGTGCACCTTGTTGTGCGGGAATCCTTCCAGTACCGAGAATTTCGTGGCGCCGTCAGGCTGCACCACGTGCGAGGCCGTGCGTGAGCTGGTAAAGCTGCGACTCACATCGTCGTTGTAGAACTCGACCGGCG
Source organism: Stenotrophomonas sp. FR024 (assembly GCF_047500745.2). Lineage (NCBI taxonomy): Bacteria > Pseudomonadati > Pseudomonadota > Gammaproteobacteria > Lysobacterales > Lysobacteraceae > Stenotrophomonas > Stenotrophomonas sp. FR024. Next base: position 279,569 of record NZ_JAXAXM020000005.1, on the reverse strand, counting down.
ACAACCCCGCATGAATGGTATCGGGAGACACGGCCGAAGCGGTCTTTGCATCGAAGCCGGGATTCTCGCGCCAGAGGTAGCGGGCGCCGCAGGTGATCGCATAGGCCGCATTGCCCGAGATGCCGGTCTTTTCCGCGACGCTGTAGCCGGTTACATCGTTCCAGACATCGTCTGCAGTGAGGTAGCCGCGGAACTTGAGCTGGCCGCGTTGGCCTGCATCCAGCGTGTCCCAGTAGCGCTGCAACGCCGGGCGCATGAACCGGGTGAAGACCGCCAGGTTGCGCGTATACGGCGCATAGGCGCTGTCAGTGGGCGTCAATACGCCGTCGAACATCGCCGGGGGAATCCGTGGCAGCTCGGTCCAGTCCCAGTAGGGCATGGCGAACTGCGGATCACCACTGAGCGTGCGTATGGTCTGTTCGAAGTAGCCGACATAGCCCCGGTGCCAGACATAAAACCACCAGTTGCCGTGCGGGCAGTCCATCAGATGCACGAAGGCGTTGCGGAACCAGTTGCGTGGATCGTCTGCCGGCAGTGCCAGCATGGCCTTGATGCCACGCGCGTAGCTGGCCAGCATGCGCTGGCCTTCGGGGCTGGTGACGTTGTAGCGGTGGTAGCGCGCCTGCGCGGCCTTTCCGGCCGGTGCGGCGCCGCTGGCCCAGGCTCCGGGCGCCACCAGTGACGCCAATGAAGCGCTGGCGGTGGTGGCAAGAAAATCACGACGTGTGTAGCGCATAGCCTTCCCCCTGGTGATTGGTTGAACCGCGTTGGGTTACAAATCACTGGCAGGACCGGCGGCAGCGTGGCGGCCGGCCCGACGGGGACATCCAGCCCCGCCGCTTCCACCGGCAGGTGCAACGATGGCAGGGGTGGAAGCGGCGGTAGTATAGGCATGGCAAACAGAGCTGATCTGCGAAGCAGGCCACAGTCGCAGGCGCGTACACATCTGCCCGGCTGAAGCTGTTCACCGTCGTCGTTGCGGCGTTGTCGATCAGCCAGGCATGGCCTGGCTCTACTGGTCGGGTTTCACCCTTGCCACCCGTTTCCGGTACTCGTACACGTTGTCACCGCGTATGCGCTTTTCCTCGGTGCCGGTGACCCGGCCCACCTGCTGGTCTGAACCGGTCACGGGCTGCGCCTCGATTTCGGTCTCGTGCTCGAAGGAATGCGATTTGTCGGTGTTGCGGTAATAGCGGTACAACGCCCAGTACAGCGCGGTTGCGCCGGCCGGACCTGCCGCCAACAGCCAGAGGCCACTGTCGTCGCTCATGTCGATGCCACCAGGAAGGCAATTGCGAGGGCTTCAATGACGGTGCCGGTGGCAAGGGCCGCCAGCAGCATCTTCCATTGCTGCACGGGCACGCTGCCCATGGTTTCGCCGGTACGGCCGTTCACCGCGATGTAGTGCAGCATGCCGCCGTTCTTGCCAGGCTGATGGTACGAGTACAGCCAGACCGGCAGGTACATCGACACCCAGCGGGTGCCATGCACCTCCAGCTGTTCCTGCTCCCAGCGCACGCCGCGGTTGTAGCGCTTCACCGAGCCTTCCACCTGGGCGCGGGCAATCGACAGCAGCTGGTCTTCCAGCCGCGGCCGCAGCTTTTCCACATCCAGGTTGCGCTTCTCCGAAGTGAAGCCGGCCAGGTAGGAGGCGTTCCATTTCACCGCGTTCTTGGTATCGAACGGCAGGATGGTGTTGATGATGTTGTTGGTGTTGGCGCGGGTATCCAGATTGCCGCGCTCGGCCGAGGATTCCAGCGGAAGATCGTCGACGGTGAAATCGACCTGGCGTTCGACCTGGTAGACATCGGCGTCGTAGAGGGTGCGCTTGTTCTTCTCGCTGCCGACGGTGTACTCACGCGTCTTGATCTCGCCCTTGCCGGCCACTGCCGCGCTGACATTGCTGTCGACGATCATGTAGGGCAGGAACACGCCCACCACGTTTTCAGGGGTGAACTGGTCCTTGAACGCCTTCAGCGCGAACATCCGGCGCTTGTCGACGAACTGGCGGATGCGCGCGACCGCATCGTCCTTCTTGATGTGGAAGGGCAGCACCGCATCGGGTACCGCGCCATTGGCAATCTGCTCGTTGACGCCGAAGACGTGGCGGCACCAGTGGCAGCGCGCCGTCATCGTGCTTTCGGTGTTGACCGTGACTTCTGCGCCACAGCCCGTGCACTTGAAGGTCATCAACGCCGAGGTGTCGGCATCGATGTCGCGTGCGCCGGAGGCGATGACTGTGCCGCGCAGCTGGTCGATGGCCTCGCCCAGCCCGAACTCCTCCTCGACGCGTGCGCCATGCCATTCGTGACGGCAGTACAGGCAGACCAGGATATCGGTACCGGCCTTGGGCCGGATGTCGGTGGCGCCGCACTTCGGGCAGCGGTTGAGGCCGTCCTTCAGCTCGCTGGCCGACGTATCGATGGCCACAGGATCCGGCGCTTCCACTTCATCGCGGATGGCCTGCGGCAGCTTCGAGGTGTCCAGCGGGAAGCTGCCGGGCAGGGGAGGGACGTCGTGCGGCGAACCGGGCCCGTCCAACGACGCCGCCGGCAAGGGCGGTGGCGTCGCGGGCGCGGATCCGGGCAGCGGCGGCGGGCCGTTTCGGGGATCGGACATAGGGATTGTGCGTCCTGCCGGTTACAGGCCCAGTGCCTTGGCCTTGAGCGCGTCATAGTCGCTCTGGGTGATCAGGCCCAGGTCCAGCATTTCCTTGGCCTTCTTCAGCTTGGCGACCGGGTCATCCGCGGCCGGAGTGACCGGCTGCTGCATGCCACCGACACCGAACATGCCCGAGGCCATGCCGACGCCGACCAGGCCGGCCGCGCCGCCGTTCTCGCCGGCCGACTGGATGCCCTGGGCGACACTGGCCTGCAGGTTGGAATTGCCGCGCGAACCGGACAACGCATCGGCGCGCTGCACGGTCTTCAGCAGTTCGCGGGTATTGGCGTCGTATTCAATCGAGACGATAGCGGTCTTGACGATGGCCAGGCCGCGGTCCGACTTCCACTGGTAACCCTGTTCGACGGCGGCCGACAGGCTCTGCGCGAAGCCCAGCGAGTCCTGCTGCAGCTTGGTGATGCGGTTGCCCTTGCCCGGGTCGTTCGTATACAGGCTGAAGGCCGGCGCCAGCGAACCGACCACTTCATTGAACAGCTGGCTGGCGGCGGCGTTGTCCAGATCGGTGAAGTCGAATACCTGGCCAGGACGCAGATAGCTGGCCGGCACGAAGTTCTTCACGAACAGGATCGGGTCGACGATCTTCAGCGTGTACGAACCACGCGTGACCGCGCCGACCTGGGTATTGAGGAAGCCGTCGTCCCAGTAGATTTCCGATTGGGTGCCGAAGCGGTTGTCCGGCAGTTCCTTCAGCGAGACGAAGTAGGCTGCCTGCTGCGAGCCCGGCTGGCCGCCGAACTTGAAGCGCTCCCAGCTCTGCTTGATGAAGGTGCTGACCAGGCCGTCGCCGGCGAAGATCGACTGCGAGTTCAGGTCGTCAGAGCGCCACTCGTAGCCGCCCGGTTCGGCGACGAACGCGGTGATCGCGCCGTCCTGGAACAGCAGCAGGCCATAGCCCTCCGGCACGATGATCTTCGAGCCGTTGGTGATGATGTTGGACGAGCCGCTGGTGTTGGAGCCGCGGCCGGCGTTGGTGCCCTGCGGCACCGCCGCGAACAGGGCCGCCGTGGACGGCAGGCCCGCCGGCACGGTGTAGAAGTCCTTCCACTGGTCGGCCAGCACACCGCCAACCGCACCCTTCACCGCCTGTACCAGACCCATGACCAACTCCCTGTGATTCGAGGGCAGGCACCATGCCTGCCGAGCTGGACTGAATATAGCAGTGGCCGGGGGCGGCTGTGGTGCCGGTGGGTGAATGCCGTCTCTGCCTTCGACCGCTTGTGCCGCGAATGGCTCAGCAGGTCCGGGCAGTAGATTGATCTGGCGTCAGGGCGCCCCACCGGGACATAATCAGCCTGCCTCGAGCGAGGCAATATGAAATTCAGAGTATCAACGGACGAACAGGGGGATTCATGGATGTTATTCGCGTTCTGGTTGAAGAGCCTTCCGAAGGCAATGTAAGAAACGGCCTGGCGTCGATGCGTTCGGGCATGGCACGTGTGGTTGAAGTAGGTGCCATGGAAATGGATGATAGTGTCCGGAAGATGGCCGAACATTTCTCGAAGATGCTGGAGGACGGCTTTTTGGCCTCGACTTCAGTCGTTGTGGATGAAATCGAACTTTCATTGGCCGTAACCGCAAGCGGCGGCGTTGAGTTGCTCGGGAAGTTCTCTGCTGGGACCCAGGCAGGGCTTAAGCTCAAGCTCAAGCGGAAGGGCTGATGAGATGAGTACTGAGGCCAGCAGTTTCATCGAGCGTCGGAAGCGGGAGCAGGATCATCCTCTAGGCAAAGTGCGCCCGGAGCTGATCGCGGAGATTGCCGAGGAACTGGAACTACCTGCGGCAACTGGCTTGCCAGATGCCGCCTGTCGGGTGCAGATGGTTCTTCAGGATCTGCGGCCCCTGCTTCCAGAGTCCATCATCAGCCGCCTTGACGATGGTCGGATCTCAGCTGCGGAAATCTACGAGTACAACCCAGCCGTATACGTCCAAACGTTCCAGGACGGGAGTTACGGCATCGTGATGACATCAGCGCTCCCCGAGTATCTCTATCGGGTCGCAAGGCCTCTTTCCAGTGCGCTCATTCGCCTTGAAAGCAATCCTTCCAAGGGGCTTGAGCTCGACGAGTTGGCGCGCATCCTGGGCGAGATTGTCTGGTGGCAGTGCGATGGTAGTTTCGGCCCTGACTACGAAATCTCAAAGCATCAGCGCGTCTATGCCAGCGAGCTCGCCATGCGTGCTCAGCGTTTTCTGGTTGCACATGAACTCGCGCATGTGATGTGCGACGTTGAGGATAAGCTGCGAGAGGCGCGGCCAGAAGCCGTCGGGCCCGTGGAGGAGGAGCTTGTTTGCGACTACATCGCGGTGCAGCTCTCGATGCACGCCAGTTCGGCGCGTGATGATGATCCGAATTTCCACATGCTCAACTATGCAGCTGCGGAGTTCGCGCTACAGTCGTGGTCCTTGCTGGAACGCTTGGGCGATCATGCGACTGATGCGGGCTCTCATCCTGCTCTCCCAGATCGGCTTGGGGCGATGCGACAGGCACTGCGCGATTGCTGTGAGGATGAAGCGACGTTCGAACAGATCGTATTGGTTGCAGATCTGATCGATCGTGCATTCGCTCGGGCTGCTGATCTGTTGCCAGACATCGAAGTGCGGTTCTCCGCCGAGGCCGATGCATTCGCATGCGACATCCATGCACTTCTTGATGAGTGCTCGCTCGAAGACGTCCCTGACTACTCCCGATTCCGGGAAGAGATCAGGCCCATTCTTGGGCGTGGCTATCCAGTAAAGCTCGTCGAGGCGGTGCTGAGTCCGGTGATCGATGGGTTCTTCCTCGCAAACCGATCGGGATCGCCTGAATTCTCTGATGAAGAGATCAAACGGCGCTTTCGCCGGATGAAGCTCCTCTATAGTCTGCAGGGCAATTATTCAAAGGCGATGGACACACTTCTGGAGTGTGTATTCAGCCGATACCGATAATGAGGGCAGGTCAGCCGTCCCAGCCATGCCGATGACTGGCTGGGACGAGTTGTTCAAGTAGCTACAACATGTACGGAATCTTGAACGCCAACGTGAAGTCCGGCGCATCCGGGGTCAACCCGATGCCCAGCAGCGTCACCAGCGTGGTGTGCTGGTTCAGCGCATAGGTCACGCCCAGGTTAAGTGATGCCGCATTGGCATCACTGCCGATTACCTTCATCCACTTGCCGCCCTGGAAGCGGGTGGAAGCGCGTGCGCTGATGCGGTCACTGAAGGACAGGCTCAGGCTGGTCCGCTCGTTGAATGCGAAGGCCACGCCTGCGCCGAAGTACACCGAGCCGCCCAGCTTCACATCGCCAGGGTTCACCGTGTCCGGATTACTGTCGATGTCGTTGAACCCGCGCGGGATGGAGTGCACGTAGCCGATGTTGGCAAACAGGATGGCCGGGTCGGCGGTCTTCACCATCGACAGGCCCAGGTTGGCCTGCCATACGCCATTGCCAGTGGGTTGCTCGCGCGGCACGGCGAAGCGGATGTAGTCGTCGTCATCGCGCTCGATCACCTTCCAGTCCAGGCCGTAGGGTGCGCGCCCGGTGGGGGCGGTGACGCCGGCGGTAAGCACGGTCTCAGGGCGCCAGCCGCGTTCGCCGAACAACCGGTAGTTCGCACTGAGCCCGATATCACCCAGGCCGTTGCCGTTGGTCTCTTCCTGTGCAATGGCGGCCGCTGCTCCGCCGGCGCCGCCCTTCTGGTATACGGTGCGCCGGGCCAGGTAGGGCACGTCCAGGTTGAGCGTCAGGTTCGGGCTGACACCCCAGCGGGCCGCCACGTTGTAGGTCAGCGAGTCGGACTCCACGTTCTCGATGGCGATATTGCCGAGGAAAATGGCGTCCAGCGCGAGGAAGCCGTTGAGGGTGAGCTGCTTGCGGTCGTAGCGGGCGTAGGTGAGGCTGTTCTCGATGGTGAAGCGGCGGGAGAACAGGGCCGATTGCTGTTGCTTCACGTCGTCCACGCTGCGCCGCGACTCCTGCTTGGCCTGTTGCGCCTCGGCGGCGGTACTGGCGTAGCCCTCGCTGCTCGGCGGGACCGCGGCGGCCGCCGCCTGCGCCAATGGTGCGGCCGGGGGGGCCGTGACCGGGCCAACCCGCCCGCTCAAGCGCGCCTGCATAGCCTGGACCTGCATGTCCAGTTCGCGCAACCGCCGCACTTCCTGTGCGTAGTTGGCCTTCAGCTGTTCCAGCTGGTTGGCCAGGGCCTGCACGTCAGCGCCATCGTCGGACGTCGGCGGTGCGGCAAGGGCGGTGCCCGCCAGCGCCGCCAGCGCCAACGGGGTGATCCTCATCAGGGTGTGCATGTTGGTGTCCTGCGTTGTGGAGCGTTTCCCCCAATGCCAGGCCCTGTTACTGGCCTGGCCCCATGCCGCGGTTCAACGCAATCGCCTGGGCCACGTTCTGGCTCAACGGCAGGTTGCTGCCCACGGCGTTGCGCACCAGCTCCAGCCGCAGCTGGTTACTGGCGATCTGGCCGTCACCGGCGAGGGCGATACCCTGGCCGACGCTGCCATTGCGGATCCACTGCTGCACCAGCCCCTGGCCATCCACCTGCAGCAGCAGGCGTGCCTGGTTGCCTTCCAGCATGGCGGTCGCGCTGGCGCCGGCCTGCTGCGCGGTGACGTTGCCTGCGCCATCAGAGAGAACGGCTGGCACGCCACCCTCGCGGACGGTCAGCGTGGTGACGTTGCGCGCGACATTGCCATCGCCGGCCACCTGCACGCTCTGCACCAGGCCGCTGGCGTTGGCCAGACCGCTGCTGTCGATGCTGCGTCCGTTGGTATCAGGCAGCGGCGCATCGGCTGCCGTGACATGCACGCTGGGTTGGAAACTCAGCTTCGGCGCGCCACCACCACGGAAGTCCATGCCCAGGGTGAGGCTGCCCTGCAGCGTCGCGCCGTTGCTGGTCTGCCACTGCGACACCATGGTGACCCCGAACCAAGCAACGTTGTTGCCACCCACGGTGTAGCGCCCCCGCATCAGGCTCAGTTCCGGGTCCTGAATTTCCTTCAGGCCGCGACCGGGAGCACCCTCTGCCGCCTGCAGAGGCAGGGAAGGGAAGGCCAGCAGCAGAGCCATCATCATCGGTTGGCGGAACATGGTCGAACCTCCTTCAGAACAGGTCGGCGTGGCTGAAGCCGAAGTCGACCAGTTCGGCATCGGTGATCGGCCCTTGCCGCGCGTAGAGCGCGCGGGCGCTTGGCCGTTCGCTGGGTTGCAGAAGAGCGGTGTTGCGATCGAAGTCGCTGCCGATCACCACGAAGACCGCGCGCGATGGCCAGGCGGCCAGGAACTCCGGAAGGGCCAGGCTGCGGTTGCCCAGGATCGGGTCGGCCACTTCCACGATGCCGTTGCGCACCTGCTTGAGCACCACGAAATGGCGGAAACCGCGCACGTCCATCAACACCAGTCCTGGCACGCGAAGGGTGCGCAGTCGTGTTTCATCGATGCGGTAGCCCCGACCGCGCATGCCCAGCGATTCCACGTAGCGCTTGATGTCGAGCAGCGAGAAGCCGCGCTCGGCTACCAGAGCGGGATCGGAGACCCCCATCATTCCCTCGATCACCGTCGCCTCGTCGGTATCAAGGTGGTAGGCGTGGCGCAGGATGGTGGCCAGCGCGGCGGCCCCGCAGCTGTAATCGGTGTGCTGCCGCACCACGTTGCGGTAGCGCCGCTCCTGCATGCTCTCCACCTTCTGCTGCAGCAACGCGCCATTGGGCAATACGCCGCTGAAGCGCACCTCGCCCGCCCACGCGGAGGCGGTACCCAGCAACAACAGCATCGCCAGCAGGCGCATCGAGAGGCGGCAACGGCTCATCACGTTCTCCGGCAGCAGGGGGGAGCCCCTGTCCCAAGGGGGAGGAGGAACAGGGGCTCCCGGGGACCCGGCCATTGGCGGACGGCCGGGGTGTTGCGCTTACTCGCCGCTGCCGCCACCGCCGCCGGTGCTGGGCTGGGCGACGGCCAGGGCCAGGCTGTTGGCCTGCAGGTTGCCGGTGCCCGCAGCAACGTTCACGCCGATGTTGCCGGAGGCGCCGGAGAAGGCACTGCCGGACAACGCCGAGGTGTTGGTGGCGTTGACGTTCACCCAGCGCGTGGTGCTGACCGTGCCGCTGAGGCTGGCGTACAGATCGGCCACGCCCAGTTCGACGAACTGGCTGGTGCCACTCTCACGCGTATCGAAGCCCAGGCCGCCCACTCCCGGCCGGTTGGGGTTCATCGTGGCGTTCTGGATCTCGTTGTCCAGGTCGATGTGGCCGGTGCTGTTGCCACCCGGATGTGGCAGCTCGCCATTCCATGTATCCAGATAGTAGTTGGCCATCTGGTAGGCGTTGCCGGTGCCGCGGTAGGTGCCCGCGCCATAGGCCAGCGTCAGGCCGCTGACGCCGCCACGCATGCCGACCTGCACGGTATCCGTGTAGGACTGCACGAAGCCGGCATTGCTGACCGTGTTGCCGGTGGAGACCTGGTTGGAGCTGATGCTCGACTGCGCCACTGCGGTGGTCGCTACCGAGGCCGCGAGCGCGTTCTTCTGCTCGTTGTTGTTGCCCGAGGCGATGTTCACGCCGATGTTGCCCGAAGCACCACCGAAGGCGTTGCCGCCGAGACCTGCGGCGTTGGTGACGCCGGAGTTCATGGTGGCGTTGCCGAAGCCGGCCTGGTTGACGAACACCTCGGCGTCGGCCATGCCGAAGCTGAAGGACGCGTCGGCAGCGGACAGCGACGCGGCATTGTCCTGGGCGTTGTTGTCGCCCGACACCACGTTGAAGCCGAGGTTGCCCGAAGCGCCTGCACCGACACTGTCGCCGATGGAGGCACTGTTGGTGACCAGGCTGTTGCTGGTGACGTTGTTGCTGATCGACTGGCGGTTGTCGATCACGGCAATGGCCGCCGAGTCGAGGTCGATGTCGCCGGTGATGTTCGGGTCACCGGAGAAATTGATGTCGGTGCTCAGCCGCAGGTCCTTCTCCAGGTTCACGTCGACGCCGTGGTTGTTCTTTTCCTTGCGTTCGTCGGCCTGGATGTTGCTGTGTTTCTGCACATTGACATTGACGGTGCGGTTGCGTACGTCGTTGTCGGTGTGGTTGTGCGTGTCGTTGCGGGTTTCGCTGACGGTGTGGTTGTGATTGATGTTCGCGTTGGCGTTCTGGTTGTCCCAGCCATTGGCCGCAGCGGCGGTCGAGGCAGTGGCAATCGCCATGGCGAGCATGGTCTGTTTGACGGTCGCTTTCATGGTGCCCTCTCTCTCATCAGGTGGTGCATCGGTTGGGTGGTTGTCACGGGCGGTCCTGCACGACCAGGCCCAATACGTTGGCCGTGTCGTTGCCGTTGCCCGCGATCTGATTGAGTTGCAGGACCCCGTCGAATCCCCGCAGTGCGGTGCTGGCTACACCTGCGCTGCGGGTGCCCGTCGCGACGCCGTGACCGGTGTCGTCCCGCCCCCCTGCCAACGCGGAACCCTCGGCAGCCAAGGCCGTATCGTCGGTTTCGCGTATGCCCTGTCGGGCCAGCGTCGCGCTGACGACGTTGAGCGTCGTGTTGGCGATGCCGCTGGCCTGGTTGATGGATGCGATGCCACTGGCACCGGCCAGTGCGTCACCGCCAATGAATGCAGTGGCCTGCAGCGGTCCGGACAGCACGCGGTTGCCCTGCTGCAGCTGCCGCGCATTGATCGCGACATCGGCGCGATCACCCTTGGCGATACCCCGTAGGTTGGCCTGCACGTTGAGGTCGCCGGCGGCCTGGTTCACGGCGATGGCGCCATTTGTTCCGGCGAGTGCGTGGCCGTCGATGCGGGCCACGTCGAGATAGGCGAGCATGCCGCTGTAGTCATCGGCCCGGGTCGCCCAGGGCGCGGCAGCGAGCAGCAGAAGCAACCCGTGCAGCGCCTTCATTTTCCACCTGCCGGGGCCGTGCCCTGCAGCGGGAACTGGGCCAGTGCGCCGCGCACGGTATCGGCGATACCGCGGGTGCTGCTGCCGACCGCTCCGAGCGGCCCACTCATGGCACCCCCCAGATTGCTGCCGACCATGCCGTCGCCACTGCGGCCCAGCGTGCCGCCCAGGGCCTGCTGGGTGACCCGTTCAACGGTGGTGCCACCCGGCGCCGTGATGGACGCGGCCTGGCCGGCGCCCATGCCGGCATAGTCCTCATCGCTCAACTCGTCCATGCCGGTTGTTGTGCCGCCGGCACCCAATGCGGTGGCGATCTCGCGCTGCGGCTTCGGGTCGGCAATCAGCGCCATGCCCGGCGGTGCCATGCGATATGCCGGGCGCGCGGATACATCCCGCAGCAGGACGATCTCGCCCGGTTGTGCCTTCACGCCTTGGCGGGCGCCGGATGCGGATGCGCCCGCGCCAACCGACAGCAGGGCCACTGCCAGTGCTGCGGCCAGGCCGCGAATCAGGGTGGAGCCGTCCATGCCGATCTCCCGCGATGGGTGCGGCGGAACCACGCATCAACCGTGCCAACTTCGAAGTGCCCACCGGCCAATGTCGGCACCGTGCCGCACCTGACCGGGCTGCTGCCACGCTGTTACAGGCACGTCGTGGAATTGTTGGGATTTCGAAGCCCCAGGCACTGCAGGGCAAGGGCGGCGGGCGACTGTCGCATCCGTGTTACAGGTGGCGTCGCGGTCTGCAACGGTGCCGCTTCAGCCAGGAATTTCTTGACGCACTGCTCATTGCGCCGCCGTTTAGGGAAGCGCTAGGATCCGCCCAACAAAGGCCGCCCCGGTGGCCGTAGAGGTCCCGGCGGGGGGCGGCACGCCGGTGATTGCCTGACAGTCCGCCGACGGTGTCCGGATGCTGGGGGAAGCATGGCAGCGGTCCCGGAGGCTTCAACGTCACGTTGCGTGCTCTGGTTTGGCGAGCCGTTGGCGAACGAGCGCAGTGCGCTGGCGGCAGCAGGCTGGTATGTGCGCAGCATCCGTCCCGATCCCGCCATGGCGATTGGCCTGCGCGGGCGCGATCGCTTGCTTGCCGTGCTCGATCTGCGCCACCTCGATGCGGTCGCGCTGCAGCTGCTGGTACCGTGGATCGAGCAGCACCAGCATCTATCCTGGCTGGCGGTACTGCCACCGGGTGCCGGACCTGCTTCAGCGGCCTGGCTGCCGTTGCTGCAGCGATGCCGTGCCCGCTTCACGCTGCCGTTCGGCCTGCAGGATCTGGTCTGCGCAATGCGCCAGCAGTTCGATGCGGATGATCCGCCTGTCGACGCAACCTGCAGCGGGCAGGGACCGCACGCATTGATTGGTGAAAGCGCTGCGCTGCATGCGGTGCGCACGGTGCTGCACAAGTTCGCGCCGGTGGAGCTGCCGGTGCTGGTCACCGGCGAAACCGGTACAGGCAAGGAACTGGCCGCACATGCGCTGCATGCGTTGTCGGGGCGTGCTGGGAGGCCTTTCATTGCGGTGAACTGTGGTGCGATTCCGGCCAACCTGGTGCAGTCGGAGCTGTTCGGCCACGAACGTGGCTCGTTCACCGGTGCCGACAAGCGGCAGATCGGCGTGTTCGAATCCGCGCACGGCGGCACGGTGTTTCTGGACGAAGTCGGTGACCTGCCGTCGGAGGCACAGACCAGCCTGTTGCGTGTACTGCAGGAAGGCACCTTCGAGCGCGTCGGCAGCAGCCAGCCGTTGCGGGCGGATGTGAGAGTGCTGGCTGCCACCCACGTGGAGCTGGAACACGCGGTGGCGCAGGGCCGGTTCCGCAGCGATCTCTACTACCGTCTGAACGTGCTGCGCCTGCTCATGCCACCATTGCGTGAGCGCGGTGCCGATGTGCAGCTGCTGGCCGAACACTTCCTGCGCTGTTTCCGGCAGCGCCACAGCGTGCGTGCACGCGGCTTTGCGCCGGCCGCACTGCAGGCCATGCGGCGTTTCGAATGGCCCGGCAACGTACGCGAACTGCTGAACCGTGTGCAGCGTGCGGCGATCATGGCCGAGGGCGAGCTGATCAGCGAGCGTGACCTGGAGCTGGGCGCATCGGTGGCGGTCCTGCCTGGGGCGATGCTGCACGATGCGCGGGGCCAGGCCGAGCGCGATGTGCTGCTGCAGACCCTGCGCCAGACCGGCTACAACGTTTCCGAGTGCGCGCGGCAGATGCAGATCTCGCGGGTGACGGTGTATCGCCTATGCCGCAAGCACCGGTTGGAGCTGCCTGCGCAGCGCTGATCAGCCGGCCGCCAGGTGCTTGAACAGGCGCAACGGCTTGCCCGTGACGCGCTCTATCACGCCCTTGGCTTCCAGGTCCAGCTGCACGGCCTTCAACCACCAGCCGGCGGTGGCGCCTGCCGGGAACAGGGCGGCGGGCAGGTGCGGCAGCAGCGCCTGCTTGGCCTGCGCAACGGTCAGGCCTGGCGGTTGCGCAGGCAGGGCCTGCAGCAAGGCATGGCGCATGGCGAGATACTTGGCACGATCCACGCGCTGGATGTGCCCGGGCGTGGTGATGCTCTCGATCTCGATCCGCTCGGGCTCAGACATGGCTATCTCCCGCGACTTCGATGCGTGGGCTGCGGAAGCCCATGGCGATCCACGCCTGCATCAACCGTGCATGGAACCGCAGCGACCGGGTCTGCAGGTTCGGCACATCGTCCGGAAGGACAGACGCATCAGGAAGATCACTGACCATCGTCCGCATCTCCACGGCGGGTCTTGCCGATGCGGGCCACAACAGGCCATACAGGCTCAGCCAATGGCCGCCACTGAACTCCAGGAACAGCGGCGTATTGCAGCAGCCCGCCAGGACGCGGCGGCTGCCGCCCCTGCTGGACAAGCGCAACGCACGCAGCATGGAATGTTCGGCGTCGATGCTGACGCGATCCTTGCGGTGCATTACGAAAAGCGTCTGGCCGTGCGGGCCCAGTACTTCGGGTGCTCGGGGCAGCGACTGCAGCATGGCGCCGGCCTTGCGGCAGCTGTCGCAGCAGCATTCGACGGTGGCAATGGGTTGGCCCGTGGCGGTCAGGCGGACCTGGCCGCAGGCGCAGGCAAGGGACTGTTGGGAGGGCATCTGCATTTTCTCCTGGGGTACTCATCCTCTCGACGAACCGGGGCGCCGGGAATCGACAACATCCGCCTTCAAGGGCGCTTCATCCGGTAGTGGATGCGGTACAGGTCCAACCCTGCACCGTCCGCACGCCGCGCCGAATAGGTCAACGTGCCGGGTTGCGAGCCATCCAGCATCGCGCCGTAGCTGTTGCCGGAGGTCTCGTTCAAGGGCGAGGGCAATGCATGGCCCGCGTCATAACGGCCTCCACGTTCGTAAGCAATGAACTGGCGCACCGGTGCGCTGCCGAAGTCGAGAGCGCGGGCAAAGACCACAGTACGGCCATCCCCGAGGAAGGTGGCATCGAACTCCTGCGCCGAGGTATTGAGGTCTCCGGGCAGTGGCCGCGCGGGCTGCGCCTCACCACGGACGATCGCTGCGACGTAGAGGTCATGGCCACCCGCACCGCCTGCACGATTGCTGGAGAACAGCAGCGTGGCTGCGTCTGGTGAGAGCATCGGCGCGAACTCATCGGCCGCGCTGTTCACTGCGGGGCCAAGATTGACCGGTTCCCCGAATCGGCCGTCGCTCCCCACGCTGACCCGATACAGATCGTCACCACCCTGGCCGCCTTCTCGATCCGAACAGAAATACACCACGCGGCCATCGGCGGAAAAGGCGGGATCGAAGTCACGTCCCGGCGTGTTGAACGGCACCGGCGTCGCCGGCCGCCAGCGCTGCCCATCGTTACGGGAGACCCAGATGTCATACCCACCCGGACCGCCGGGCCGGTTGCGGCTGAACCACAGTGCGGTCTTTCCGTCCGGGCTCAAGGTCAGTCGAATCTCGTCGTACTGCGTGGATGCAATGCCCGGAGCAAAGCGCTCGGCCGGGCCGACGATCTGCAGCACCCTGGATGGAGACGCGCCAGGCGATGCAGACACCAGCAGCATCACGGCCAGCAGCGCCTTCATGCCTGTCGCTCGAAGTCGCTGACCCAGTTGGTTTCCCAGCTGCGTCCACCATCGGTCGAGGCCGCCTGTTCCCAGCGCGCCGAACGCGGGGTAATGCGTGACCAGATCACCCGCGTCTGGATCGCTCGTCCGTCGTGCTGGTCCTCGCCGAAGAAGCGACCGACACCGGCCTCGAAACCACCGCGCAGCGGCGCGCCGATCCGGGTCGGTTCCCGGCCATCCAGCCACCAGCTCAGCCAGTGCCGCTCCGCCGCATTCCAGGCGCGGATGCCCATGCCTCGCAGCGGCGCTCCAGGCATGTCCATCAGGTTGTCACCCACGTTGCCGAATCCTCCCAGCACCGGCCAGTTGTGCAGGGTGCCGTCGAACGCGTCCCACGCATCGCTGCCTGCCAGCCGAGCGCGCAGGCGACGATGGCGCACATTCCAATGGCCCACCAGGAAATCAAAATCGCCCGGTACATCCGGCAGCTTCGGAAGCGGAGAGGGGACCGCAGCTGTGCGGCGGAACCAGTTGCGCCAGTTCACTTCCCAGTGCGCACCGGCATCGTCGGAGAACGCCTGTTCCCACCACGGCTCCTCGCCGTGGATGTCATGCCAACGGAACCAGACCTCGATGGGGCGCCCGTCGATCCGGTCGGTGCCGCGGAAGCTGCCGGCATCGCCCTTGAAAGCGCCGCGCACGGGGGCTTCGATATAGGCAGGGTTGCGGCCATCGATCCACCAGATCGACCACGTGGAAGACACCGGATCGAATGCACGCACGCCCAGGCCCCTGTAGGGGCCCGAAGGCAGCGCCATGATGTTGTCATCGATGGTGCCGAGCCCGCCCAAGGTCAGCCAGACCGCACTGGCGCCGGTGAAGGACTCCCAGCGAGTGTCACCTGCCAGGCGTTCCTGCAGGCGTTGGTGCCGGACCTGCCAGTTGCCCTGCAACCATTTCCAGTCTTCGCTGTGGCTGGCCAGGGCCCACCCGGAGGGCAGGGCGGCGGACGCGGCCGTGGCGGCCAGGGTGACCAGAAACTGCCGTCGATCCATATGCGTGATCCCTTACCGAAGGTGCCCCCATCGTTGCGGGTACGAAGGGGATTGACCACGCAGATATCGGGGCTCAGGCTAAGCCACACTTATGGTCACCCAACGCCAGCTGCCATCGCTTGCCGCCATCCGCGCCTTCGAGGCGGCGGCGCGGCTGGGCAGCTTCGCGCGTGCCGCCGAGGAGCTCGACACCACTGCGGCATCGGTGAGCTATCACGTGCGGCGGCTGGAGGCCCAGACCGGTACCTGCCTGTTCCTGCGCCACGCACAGCACGTGGAACTGACGGTGGTGGGTGCCAGCGTCGCGCGGGAAGCCACCCGGGCATTCGACGCACTACGCGCCAGCTTCATGCGCGCCGCTGGCATGGATGCGGCGCGACTGCGCCTGTCCGTACTGCCAACGCTGGGCACCAGTTGGTTGACGCCGCGGCTGGGTACGTTCCGCGCCCGCCATCGGCAGCTCCTGCTGGAACTGGATCTGTCGGCAGAGCCGCAGGATCTTGCCGCCGGCCACTTCGATGCCGCCATCCGCAACGGGAATGGCGAGTGGCCTGGGTTGCAGGCCACGCCCTTGTTCCCCAGCGTTTTCATGCCGTTGTGTGCGCCGGCGCTACTGCCGGCGGCCCGTGGGCTGGGCAGCACCACGCTGGAGATTCCCCTGCTCGGTCGGCCGGACTGGTGGGCCCTGTGGTTCGCCGCGCACGGGCACCTTCCACCGCCGGCACCAGGGAGTCTGGTCACGCCCTTCGCCGTCGAGCATCTGGATGTCGGTGCCGCGATCGCAGGGCAGGGCATCGCCATCGGTTCGCCGATCCTGTTCCAGGCCGAGCTGGAGAGCGGGCGCCTGGTGCAGGCGCATCCGGGTGTCGCCAGCGACGGTCGCAGCTTCTGGTTCGTGGCGCCCTCGGCGCGGAGTGGGAGCGCCAAGGTCATCGCATTCCGTGACTGGTTGGTCGAACAGGCCGCCGAGGCACGGCACGCGGCACGCCATCATCTGGCGCAAGCGGTGACGCCGTGAACCAGGGCCCCGAACTGCTGCGACGCCTGCTGCGTGCCAAGGACCGGATGGATCGGGCCAGCCATGAGGAATGGCCGGTCGCGCGCCTGGCCGAGGTCAGTGCGGTGTCGCCGGCGCACTTCGCCCGCTCGTTCAAGCAGGCATTCGGGCTGCCGCCGCACCGGTATCTTCTCAGTCGGCGCATCGAACGGGCCGTGGCGATGTTGCGTGACACCGACCTGCCGGTCACCGAAATCGCCGTGCAGACCGGGTGGAGCAGCCTGGGCACCTTTGGCCGCATCTTCCGTGACATCACCGGTGACAGCCCGGGCAATGTGCGTGAGCGTGAGCGTGAGCGTGCAGGCCAGGCGGCGTCGGCCAGCGTGCCGGAATGCCACGCGCGTGCCGCACAGCGGCCGGACCTTAAGATCGCAGTTTTGGAGAAGCGTCGCCGCGAGGCGGTTGCCAGCGAACACTCCGCGTAAGCAACCTCCCGCGATGCGCCTGAGGGAGTGCCCTCGTAGAGCGTCAGGCTGGTACGGTACCGGCGATCAGCGTGTCAGCCGTCTCCGCTGGCGTCTCCTCTGCCGGGTCCTCCAGCCCGGAGACATCAGTATCCAGCAGGCAGCTGGCGAACAGGCAGAAGCGGTAGGCGTCGGCGAAATTGGATCCGAGCCCGAATGAAATCCTGACCGCACCACAATCTCCCTTCTCGAGGATCTTCTCGTCGAAGGTCTTGCAGTCGAGGATCTTCCCGGTCTTGTCCAGTTCGCAGTGTTCGGCGCCTGCAGTCGCGTAGGTCGCCTGCTGCACGGCGCCGAGGTTGCAGAAGCAGCCGTTGCGCAGGGTTATGCCGAAACGCTCTGCGGCGCGCTTGATGCGTGCGTGCGGCATGATCGAGCCATAGCAGTCGAAGAAGTTCAACATCAGTGTTGCGCCTTTGAGCGCGGGAGGCGGCCCATAGATCCGGCACAGCGGCAGGTCACCCTTGATGCGGTGGCGAAGGGATGACAATCGCGCGTCTGTCCACGCCGCCAGGGCGCTTGAGCGCTTGGCCAACGCTTCTACGCCGCCCATCGCGGCGATGAACTCGAAGCCTCTGGCGATCGCCGGGAAGGCCGCATAGTTGGGCGTACCCACTTCGAAACGCTGGCCGGCGTCGCGGTAGAGCAGGCGGTCGGTGGGCGACCACGGTCCCGAGTAGTAGCAGACGCCTCCGCCCGCGAAGGAGGGTGGCTTTAGCATGCCGAGGGCGGCCCGCCGGGCGAGCAGGCAACCTGCGCCGGTGGGGTAGCCGAAGATCTTGTAGAAGGACGCTACGACAAAGTCGGGACGATGGATCGTGCAGTCCAGCCGTGATTGCGGAACCCAGGCCGCCGCATCACACAGCACCCACGCGCCCTGCTGCTGGGCCTTCCCTATCCACGCCAGATCGTGGCGGACGCCGGTCGCATTGGACTGCGCAGGGAATGCCAGCAGGTGCGGCGCACCGCGCTGGAGCCGTTGCAACGCACGCTCCATCAGCCCGTCATGCAGCAGCAGGTCATCGTCCAGGGGGATGTACTTCACCATCGCCCCCTTTGAGGAGGCGTACTCCCGCAAGCCATGCACCGATGTGTGGTTGTCCTTGGTCAGCAGTAGCTGCGAACCCTGCTGGAAGGGGAATGATTCGGCCACCAGCCGGATCGCACTGCTGGCATTGGCGGTAAAGATGATCTCGTACTCCTCCGGCGTGCATCCGAAGAAGGCGTAGATCTCATCGCAGGCCTTCTGGTAGGCAGCATGGGACGCCTTCGATCCACTGTGCGGATTACCGAGAATGGTCTTCTTGAGCGCCTGGTAGTCCTGCTCAAGCAGGCTGTCAGGTGGCAGCGTTCCGCCAACATGATCCAGGTAGGTCACTTGTTGCTCATCCAGCCGCGCGTACTCCTGCTGGCGCATTGCCTCGACCTGGTGCTCGGGATAAGCGGGATGGTCGGCGAGGAACTGCACCTTGGCATCGTGGAAGGCTGCCACGGCCTGCGCGCAGGATGGAGCTTGCGAGCCCACAGGGCACGGTGACGTCGTCAGGCGCGAGAGGTTGCGGAACTCGAGCAAGGGCCTGAAATCAGCGGGCGGAATGACCGTTGGCAGGGCCACGCCCGTCGGACCCACCGTGCCGCGTATCAGCCAGGCCTCCACCCGATAGCACTGGTCGGGGACCTGTACATGGATCGCCTCCATCATCGCATCGAGGTAGCGTTCCCGGCTGGGGGTATCGCACTGATTGAACTCCTCCAGCAGGATGCACGCGTTGAAGAGGAACTCGCGGGCATCAGCTTCGCCAAGCGAGAACGCGAGCGGGCGCAGCGCGGCGCATTCGCCGTCGCTGCGGTCCAGCCCCTCGATCGCGAAGGCGCGCGTGATGGGGGACGGATCGGTCAGACTCAGGGCCGCATCCATCAATCGCGATGGCATGCCGAAGTGCCTCTGCGACTGCTGGCGTGCCAGTTCAAACAACTGGTTGTAGTGGAACGCCGTAGCGTAGACCCTGCCTCCTGGGCGAAGTACGCGCCTGAATTCGCGTGCAACCCGGGCCTTGTCGGGAGGGAACATCAAGCCGAAACCACACACGATGATGTCGAAGCTGTTGTCCGCGAAGGGCAGCGCGGCCATGTCGACGTCGGAAAGCAGTGGGACGTCATGTTGAAGCTCGGCGCTCAATACGCTCCGGGCCACGTCCACCGCGATCGCCGACAGGTCCGTGGCGACCAGATTGAGGCCCAGAGGCTTGGCCAGGTCCTGGTACAGGTTGGCCGTTATTACCCCTGTTCCGCAGGCGACCTCCAGGATGTCGGCAGCACCCGGTGCGGCACGGATGTCCGCAGCGATCTCCTGCGCCAGCAATTTTCCGTAAGGACGGAATATTCGTGGGCTCAGCACGCGCTCATAGAATTCCATGAAGGTGCTGAGCGACCAGTTTCGTTCGGATACCACCTTGCATTGGTGCGGCGAGACATCCTGCATGGCGCGCTCCAGGGAGGTGCAGAAGTGCAGCGGGTTGGGGAGTCGCGGCCGTTATCGCACGCCTGCTGAAACGCTTTGAGTGATTGATATCACATAATGCGCACTTAATATTTCTGGAAAATGCGGACTATCACGCATTCCCGCATTCATGGGGACGGTCGCCGGCCGATACCGCAGTTTTGGAGAAGCGCTGCCGGCAACGGATTGCTAACGTGGACCGCACCTGAGGGAGGTCCCATGACAAACACTGTGAACACGGTCGGCCTGTATGTACGCGACCAGGACGAGGCGCTTGAGTTCTACGTCGGCATGCTTGGCTTCGAGGTGCACACCGATGTGCGCAACGGCAGTTACCGCTGGTTGACGGTACGCAGTCCAGGCCAGGAGGGCTTGCAGCTGGGCCTGTTCGTGCCTGGCCCGCCCACCCACGACGCGGCCACTGCTCTGGCACTGCAACAGCTGGTGGCGAAGGGTGCGATGCCGCCTCTGGTGCTGGCGGTGGACGACTGCCGGGCGCGCCATGTGGAATGGCAGGCCAAGGGCGTTGAGTTCACCCAGGAGCCGATCGAGCGCTATGGCGCCGTGGACGCCGGATTCCGCGATCCATCAGGCAATGGCTGGAAGATGATCGAAGCCCGCTCCGAGACGAGGCGCCAGCAATGAGCCGCGGTGGCTGGGCACGGCCCGTGCACCGTTGGACCTCGATCGTGTTCACCCTGGCGGTGATCGCCAACTTCGTAGTGCGCGCGATGGGACAGGGCGAGCCTGCGGCGTGGCTCACCTACTCGCCGTTGCCACCCCTGTTCCTGCAACTGTTCACCGGCCTTTACCTGTTCGTGCTGCACTACGCCGGAAGGCGCCGCAGCGCCGCACTCGGCGCTGCGGGCTGAGGCGAGGTCAGGCGACCGCGTCGACCGCATGGGCGGCAAGCAGCGCGGGCAGGTCTTCCATGCGCTGGAAGATCACCTGTGCACCCGCCGCACGCAGGGCCTCCGGCGTACTGTGGTGCGGACCGCCTTCACTGAAGCCGAACACGGTTGCGCCAGCGGCCACACCGGCCGTTGCACCGGTAACAGTGTCCTCGATCACCGCGCAACGCTTCGGGTCCACGCCCAGCGCAGCGGCGGCGGCCAGATAGACATCCGGATGCGGCTTGGTGTGCGGCATGTCCTGGCCGCTGAACACGTGGGCCCCGAAGGCATCAAGGATGCCGACCTTGCCCAGCTGCAGCTTCACCTTGTGCAGATCGGCGCCGGACGCGCAGGCAATCCGGCCGCCGGTGAGCACCGCGATCGCACGCACCGCCTCGGGCGCACCCTGGATCGCAACCAGGTCACGTTCCAACGCGCGGTTGCGCTGCTGGCGGAACTCTTCCAGCCATTCCTCGGTGAACGGTTTGCCGGTGCGTTCTTCGATCAGGCCGGCCAGATGGGCCACGGACCGGCCCAGGAACACCTCACCGGCCTGCGCCGGGGTCAGCGGCCAGCCGCGCTCGGTCAGCATTACCGAGAGCACGCGGGCGACCAGCGGCTCGGAATCAACGAGTACGCCATCGCAGTCGAACAGCACGGCATCGAAGGGGAAACGGGACATCTACAGCTCCTTGAAACAACAGCCATGGGGGCGATCAGCGGGTATTTTCCCACGGTGGAGACGGAACGAACGCCTCGACCAGCGCATCCACTGCGGCACGCACCTTGGGAGCAAGGTCGCGGGTGATAGGCCAGAGCGCATGCAGGGGCGCGCCCGCGCTACCCGTGGCAGGGAATACGGCCACCAGTGCGCCGCTGCGCAGCGCGTCCCCCACCAGCCAGGTGGTCGCTTCTGCAATGCCCAGCCCGGCCAGCAATGCGCTACGCAGCGCATCGCCGTCACTGATGCGGTGGCGCCCTTCAATGCGGTGCTGGACAAGCCCGCCGGAGCCGTCCGGCACCGTCCAGGGCAGCGCGTGCCCCTGCCGGCCGAAGGTGATGCAGTCGTGTCCGGCAAGATCCTCGGCGCGCACCGGGACGCCACGTGCCGCCAGGTATCCGGGTGCAGCGCATATCACGGCATGCTGGCGGCCGAGCGCCCGGGCAGAGAGCGAGCTGCTGTCGTCAAGCGGCCCCAGGCGGACGGCCAGATCGACGTTTTCCTCGAGCAGATCAACCCTGCGGTCGGTGAAGCTGACATCGAGCTGCAGCCGCGAATGGCGTTGCGCCAGTCCGATCAGTACCGGCATCACCCAGCGCTGCCCGAACGCTACCGGCAGGCTGACCCGCAACAGGCCGGAAACCTCTTGCCGCCGCGACGCTGCGTTGGATTCGGCTTCGTCCAGTTCGGCCAGGATGCGCCGGCAGACCTGGTAGAACTCGGCGCCCTCGACAGTGAGCGCCAGCCTGCGCGTGGTGCGATCCAGCAACCGGGTGCCCAGTCGCCGCTCCAGCGTGGCCACACTCTTGCCAACGGCCGATTTGCTCAGCCCCATGCGCAGACCGGCTGCGGTGAAGCTGCCGGCGTCCACGGCCTGGACGAACACACTGATGCCCTGCAGGCGCGCCGCACTGTAGCTGGTCATATGCGTCAATTGGGGAATTTATGGATTCAGTGTATCGACAATATCCCGTCACTGAACACCTCAATGCGTCAATAGACTTTCCTGGCGCACTTCCGCGCGCCAATGAGTGATTTCCCATGTCTGTTTCGACCATGAAGGTCTGGGAGCTCGATGCCCCGGGCCTTGCTCACCTGCGCTGCGTACGGCGCCCCATTCCCAGGCCAGGCCCTGGTGAGGTACTGGTCAAGGTCGGTGCCGTGTCGCTCAACTACCGCGATCGCCTGGTGATCGACGGCGGACTGTTGTCCGGTCCGCTGCCACACCCGTTTGTTCCCGCTTCGGACATGGCCGGCGTCATTGTCGAAACCGGAAGCCCAGCGCGACGCTTCAGCGTTGGCCAGCGGGTGATGGGCAATTTCTGGACGCAGTGGCTCGATGGCGCGCCTCCGCCCGAGATGCTGCAGCACGGACTGTCCCTGGGCGGTCCGCTGCCGGGCGTGCTGGCGGAGTATGTGGTGCTGCCGGAGGACGTGGCAGTCGCTACGCCCCCCTCGTTGTCTGACCTGCAGGCCAGCACGTTGCCGGTGGCGGCGCTGACGGCCTGGTTTGCACTGGTCGAGGCCGGCCAACTCGCTCCTGGCCAGACCGTGCTTGTGCAGGGGACCGGTGGTGTTTCCTTGTTCGGGCTGCAGTTCGCCCAGCGGCTGGGAGCCCGGGTAATCGTGACTTCACGCAGTGACAGCAAGCTTGCCCTTGCAGAACGGCTGGGTGCATGGGCGTCGATCAACACGCGGCAACATCCTGCATGGGGCGCGCGAGCGATGGAGCTGAGCGGAGGGCAGGGCGTCGATCATGTGCTTGAGCTGCTCGGAGGCGGCAACCTCGCCCAGAGCGTGGAGGCGCTCGCAGTGGGCGGGCACATCCTGCAGATCGGCTTCCTCGAGGATCCCGACCTGCACATGCCGGCGGTTCCTCTCATGCTGCGCCGCGCGACGCTGAAGGGGGTTTCGGTTGGCCATCGCCAGGCCTTCGAGGCGATGAACGTCTTCATCGAACGCGAGCGCCTGCAGCCTGTCATCGACAGCGTGCATCCGTTCGCCGGCCTGCCTGCGGCACTGGCAGCACTGCAGCAGGGGCCGTTCGGCAAAGTGGTGGTGCAGGTGGCAGAGCACTGAATCCAAGTGCGCCGTACCTGTCCAGGCGAAGTGCGCCTGTGCGGCCGGAATCGCGACCGCACGGGCGTCCTGGCGGATCAGCCCAGATCACAGCCCGCCGGCTGCGGCCAGGTGGTGGCCGGCAGCATGTTCTTCAACGAAGCGGGCGCGTTGATCGCCACATAGCTGGCGCCCAGCAGCTCCTCCAGGTCGGCGATGGTCACCAGATAGCTGTCGAGGCTGCCCAGATTGGCTTCGTTGGGAATGATCCAGCTGATCGCCTTGGCGGTGCCGGTGTTCGGGTCACGGGTGATGATGGTCTTCCAGAAGAACTCCGGCGTCGGGATGCCGTGGCTGGAAAGGAAGTAGTCGTTGGAGGCGTCGCCGTAGACCACGCCACCATAGACATCCACCGGCGCGATGTCGCGGTAGCACTCGGCCACGTTCTCGGCCTTCACCCAGACGCCCTGATTGAAGCTGGAAACCTGCGGAACGATGTTGGTCATGTAGTTGGCGCGACGGATGTAGGTCGCGTTGTAGTCCATGTGGTTGGAGGTCACCAGATGGCCGCGGTCATAGCCGCTGCGGATGCTGGCATACGACGCGGTGCTGTTCTGGCCGAGGCAGCCGGCCGGCAGGTCCGGGTCTTTGTAGAAGCTGGACGGGCGCGCGGCGGAGCCGGTGTCGGCGGTGAGCGTGTATTCGTAGCGGGTGGCGCTGTGGATGCTGCAGTCGTAGGTGAGCACGAAGCCGCCCTTGTTGAGGGTGACGACCTGGGCCTGGGCGGCACCGGCGAAGGTACTGAGGACGAACGCGAAGAAGAAACCTGCAAGGCGCATTGCGATTCTCCAGCAGAAGTTCAGGGCGCAGCCGTCCGCTACGACCGGGCCGGAGCGAGGTCATGTGAGGACACTGCGTAGTCGGGTAGTGCGGAATGCGTGGGACGTGACCGCGATGACAGGGCCGCGGAGGCCGTGCGGTGTCGTAAGCGTCACAAGCTGTCGTCTTTCGGTCAATGGCGAAACGACGAAGCTGTGACAGCGCGCAAGCACTGGAGATGTGTCAGATCATGTGGCGCGTGGATGAAACGCAGGCGTGCTAGGACGCCGCGCTGCCTGCAGCGGTGGTCAGGGGTTCGTCTTCAACATGTAGTCGCCCTTGCGTGTTCCCGGCACCAGCGACCATCCCGGCTTCAGGCTCAGCGACCACCCCGGCCCCTCCAGTGGCGGTTCAGCACTTGCCGGGGCCTGCACGAATACGACCTTCCAGTCGCTCTGCAGCAACGCACCGTCGGTGACATCCAGGCTGCCCCAGATGTCGGACAGCCGCATTGCTGGATACACCATGCCTTGGCCTGGCAACGGCTGCATGGTGTTGGGATCGAACTGGATGCGCATGTTGCGCAGATCCAGGCGCACGACCGGGCCTGTCACGAAGCGCGCACGGTTGTGTTCCAGCTGCGCAAGGCGCTGCTGCTCGCGCAGCGTTTCGGCTTCGTGCAGCTCCGGCCCGTCATAGCGCGCGGCAGCCGCTCCCAGCGCGGTCGCGTCCAGCTGCAATGGGGCCTGCGTCACTTCGGCCAGACGCGTGCCGAGATCGCGAGCCTGGTGGGCGAGGTCGCCGCGCCAGCCAGGTGCCGCCTGGTCCAGCAGCAGGCCATAGGCCGGGCCGGTGGCATAGGCGAAAGAGCGGACGAAGCTGCGATCACCCACGTGTGCGCGAAGGTCATGCAGTGCCGCCTGGATACGTGTCGACGGCGTCGGATTGCCGACGAACACGCCGGTGTACTCGGCCAGGCCCTCGTTCAATTCCAGCGCCGCTTCTTCCTGCGCAGCCGCAGGGAACCGGCGGTAGCGCTCGGCGCGGAATGCGAGCGCGTCCGTCATCGCAGTGTGCTGCGCTACTGCATCGGTGGATTCGAGTGCGTCCGCAAGCGCGCGCCATTCCAGCTGCAGCCAGTAGCGTCCTTCAAGCGTATCGAGGTGTTCGTTTCCACCTGCCGCCGGTGCGATGATGGGCAGCGCCGGCTGCAGGCGATGGAACATTTCGTGAGCCAGCAGCGTGCTGCGTCGGGACGCGTCCTGCGGCAATGGCCAGAGCAGCTGCGTCCAGCGTGTGCCGGACCAGTCCACGGCGGTGTTGGCGACGATCGCATCAGACGGAAGCTGGCCTGCGAACACATTGCCGCGCTCCTTCAGCGCACCTTGTGCGTCTGACTGCGAGGCGATGACCTGCCGGCTCTTTGGATCCACCAGCATCATCGGCCCGCACAGGGATTGACCCCACAATCGACCCCGGTCTCCGTTGCAGAGCTGTTCGGCGCGCCGGAAGACCTCGCGGGCCGCCGCATCGGAGAACGCCTGCTCGTTGGCCATCACGGTTCGTTGCGCACATAGCGCCAGTACAGCGAAGAGCAGGAAGCGTGACCTCATGACGTCCATTCATCCTTGGGGCCCAGCTCTCATAGCATCGATCCCATAGGCCGGCAATGCAGCAAACGTCATGTTGCGTCGCAAGGTGCCACCCACCATTCGCACTGGTACGGTCCAACCCGTTGCACCACCACCGACGGGGACAGACGACGATGCGCAAGGTATTGCTGCTGTTGATCCTGCTGACCGGACTGGCGCCCACCGCCTGGGCCGCTACGGTCAAGACCACCCACCGGACCATTCCCAGCTGGGATGGAACGCCTCTCGGGGCCTTCGTCATCGAACCGCAGGACGCGGGCAGCGGGCGCTATCCACTGCTGGTGATGCCCAGCAGTTGGGCGGTACCCAGCGTGGAGTATGTGGGGGTGGCGCAGTCGCTGGCGCGGCGCGGCTATGTGGTGATCAGCTACAGTTCGCGGGGTTTCTGGGAGTCTGGCGGCAGCATCGACATCGCAGGGCCAGCCACCGTCGAAGATGTCAGCGCCCTGATTGATTGGGCGCTGGACAACACCCGGGCCGATCCCGCCCGGATCGGCGTTTCGGGCATCTCCTACGGCGCAGGCACCAGCCTGCTGGCGGCGGCGCGCGATCCACGCATCAAGGCCGTGGCGGCGCTGAGTGGCTGGGCCGATCTGCAGGCCTCGCTGTACAGCAACGACACCCCCAGCGCGCAGGGCATCGCCTTGCTGGTGGCAGCCGGCCTGGCCACCGGCCGCCCGGGACCGGAACTGACGACCATCAATCGCAATGTACTGGTCGGCAACTACCAGGGCGCGGTGGATTCGCTGTTGCCGGTGGCGGCGCAGCGCAGCCCCGGGGCCAGCATCGATGAGATCAACGCCAACCAGCCAGCGGTGTTCCTCGCCAACGCCTTCAACGACAGCCTGTTCCCGCCGGGCCAGCTGGTCGATTTCTTCACCCGGTTGAAAGGCCCCAAGCAGTTGCAGTTGCGCCACGGCGATCATGCGCTCAACGAAGCCTTTGGCGCTCTGGGTGTTCCCAACGAGGTCTACGATTCGGTGGGCGACTGGTTCGACCATTACCTCAAGGGTGAAGCCAATGGCATCGACCGCCAGCCTGCAGTACAGCTGAAATCGCAGAAGGGCAGCTGGAGTACCTATCCGAACTGGCAGGCGACCAATGCCGGCGCTGTCAGCTATGCGCTGAGCGCACCCAAAGGGCTTCTGCTGCCCACGGGCGGCCTCGTCGCGAGCGGCAGCAGCACCGGCTGGAGTTACCGGATCGGCAGCGGGCTGCTGACCGCCGCCAATTCCGGCGTGGCGATGGCCTCCGGTGCATTGCAGATGATCAACCTGCCGCCCGGTGCCTATGTGCCCTTCGTGGGCCGCAACGCCGCAGGTGTCTGGCAGGGGCCGATCCAGTGGAGTGCGCAGCGCCTGGATGGAACGCCGGAGGTACGCTTGACCGTCACGCCCAGCCGCGCCAACACCACGCTGTACGCCTACCTGTACGCCGAGGATGTGCTGGGCAACGGCCAGCTGATCAGCCACAAGCCCTATACGCTGCGTGGTGCCACGCCGGGGCAGGCGAAGACCATCGACCTGCGGTTGGAAGCCAGCAGCTGGAACCTTCCGGCCGGCAGCCGCCTGACCCTGGTGGTGGACACCGTGGACCTGCGGTACGCGGGCATCAGCCAGCTGGGTGGCACGGTGACTTTCAGTTCGCCGGCCAATGCGCCATCAGTGTTGAAGGTGCCGTTGCATTGATGGAAGGCCGCGCCCGTTGCGGCGGGCGCGGTACGTCAGGCAGTAGAACTGCGAGACTGGCGTTTGTTCCGGGGAAGGGAAGAATCCATGGTCATTGCATGGCTGTTGCTCGGTGCAGCGCTTGCGGCACCTACCGCGCAAGGCGCGCCGATCGACTGGTCGGATACGCTGTTGAAGGATCTGGACGCTGCCGACGCCGCCATGCGCGGCAGCCATCCGGGCGCCGTGGACCTGCGCAATCCTGGTTTCGGCGCACAGCTGGACGATGCCCTGGCGCTTGCACGCTCGCGCGCGGAACGGGTCGCCAGCTCCCCGGGCTACTGGTGGGCGATGAAGGGCTATGCGGCCTCCTTCAATGATGGCCATGTCAGCCTCAATGCGCTTGCCGATGCTCCCGATCTTCCAACGCAGTGGCCCGGCTTCCTGACCGGCTTCGATGGCGACGCACAGGTGGTCATGACCGTGGATGGTGGTCCGGGCCATCCGCCGCTGGGGGCTCGAATGCTGGCCTGCGATGGCATCGATGCGCAGACGCTGGCTGTACGCCGGGTGGGTGACTTCAACGGGCGCTGGAACCTGCAGGCCAGCCGCATCCAGGGTGGCGGTGAAGTGCTGCTCGAACAGGGCAATCCTTACGTGCCTGCATTGCGTACCTGCGTTTTCCAGGTGGGCGGACGCGAGACATCCTATGCACTGCGGTGGCAGCCGCTGCAGGCAGCACAGCGCAAGGAGCGCTTGGCTGATACCCGGCGCAGCTTCCGTCCCCCCAACGGCTGGCACGCGATGCCCGATGGCAGTTACTGGATCACCACCAGCAGCTTCAATGCCGACCCTGCGGAGCAGAACTTCAAGGAACTGACCGCGCTGCTTGAACAGCTTGCTCCGCAAGCCGAAGGGCTGCAGCAGGCACCGACGGTGGTGCTGGACGTGCGTGGCAACACTGGCGGTGCTTCGCAATGGAGCATCGAACTGGCGCGATTGATCTGGGGCCGGGCCGCTGTCGACGCGCTGCCCGACCGCAGCTGGGTAGAGTGGCGGACCTCGGAGGGCAACATCGCCCAGCTTCGCGGCTTCCTGCAGAAGCTGGAACAGGCGCCCGACGCGTCGCCTGAGCTGCGTCGCATGCTGGAATCGGTGACGGCAGGCATGGCGCAGGCTCGCGGCCGGGGTGAGGCTTTGTGGCGCGAGCCATCCGAGGCCAGCGCAGATCCAGCATTCGCCGCAAGCCAGGCCGGACCTGTGCGCAAGGGCAGGGTCCTGGTTGTGGCCGATGCTTCCTGTGGCTCGGCCTGCCTGGATGCATTGGACCTCTGGAAGCGGCTGGGCGCGGTGCAGGTGGGCGTCGAGACCTCCGCCGACAGTCTGTACATGGACGTGCGGCCGGAGCGGTTGCCCAGCGGGCTGGCCAGGATCTCGGTGCCGATGAAGGTGTTCCGTGGGCGGGTACGTGGTTCGAATGAACCGCACGTGCCCGATCATCGCTATACGGGCGACATGCGCGACACCCGGGCGCTGGAAGCGTGGCTGCTGACGCTGTAGGTGCGCGCAGGACCTCGTGCAGGGCTGAATTCCGCAGGAGAGGATCGCATGAACATCCCGCCACCCAGCGCTGCCAGGCCGCCATCGCGGGCAGGAGCCTTCCGTCGTTGGATGCTGACACCCGGTGCATTGCTCGGCGTGGCGCTGCTGATGTACATGGTCGGCGTACGTGTACCGCTGGCCAGGCTGAGCGGCCTGTAGGGCGGAGCGAGATCAGCGCCGGACGTCAAACTGCTCGCTCTCCAGCAGCGCCCAGACCTCGGCCTCGCGCACGGGACTGAAGTCTCCGGGAATGGAGTGCTTCAGCGCACCTGCCGCCAGACCGAAGCGCACGGTGCTCTCTGCATCGAATCCGGACGCCAGCCCGTGCAGGATGCCTGCCGCGAACGCATCGCCGCCGCCGATGCGATCAACGATACCGGGCAATGGCCGCGAGGGAGCCTGCGCACGGGTACCGTCGCGTCCCAACAGCAGCGCGCCCAGGATGTGATGATCTGCACTCACCACGTCGCGCTGGGTGCAGGCCAGCCACTGCAGGTGCGGGAGGGCCGCGAACGCGGCCGCTGCAGCCGCCTCGGTCCGCGCGATGGGGCTGTCCTCGGCGAAGCGCAGTCCCAGCACCAGTTCGATATCGCGATGGTCGGCAAAGACGATATCCGCCTCTGCGAACAGCTCCCGCAGGATGGCGGCGGCGTTGCCGCCCCAACGCTGCCAGAGCGAAGGTCGGTAGTTGCCGTCGAAGGACACTCGCACGCCTGACCTGCGTGCGGCCCGTGCAGCGCTCAAGACGGATTCGGCCACATTGGCACCCAGCGCGGGACTGACGCCGGAAAGGTGCAGCCACTGCGCATCACGCAACAGCGTTGGCCAGTCATAGTCGGCAAGTGCAGTGTTGGCGAATGCCGAACCTGCCCGGTCATACACCACTTCACTGGCGCGCTGCAGCGCGCCAGTGGCCAGGAAATACAGGCCCATGCGGTCTCGGTCGACTTCACGCACACCTGCCACGCCCACACCATGCCGCCGCAGCTCGGCCACGGCATGCCGGCCCAGCGCGTTGCCGGGCACCGTACTGACCATCTGCACATCGTGGCCGAAACAGGCCAGTGAGACCGCCACATTGGCCTCGGCGCCCCCCACGTGGACCTGCAGCTGCGGTGTCTGCAGCAGCAGTTCACGACCGGGTCCGCCCAGGCGCAGCAGCAGTTCACCGAAACAAACGACGCGGCTCATCGGTTCTCTCTCATTCGGTGGGGGTGCAGCCCAGCATGCGCAGATCGATGGCATCGGCCATGCGCCGGTAGCCTTCGTCATTGGGGTGCAGGTGGTCGCGGGTGATGTCGTTGGGCAACGATTCCACGGCCTTCGGGTCACGCAGCGCGGCATCGAAATCGATGATGCCATCGAACCCGGTCTTCCCACCGCGTGCCCACTGGTTGATCGAGGTGCGGGTCGCTGCGGACACGGGCTCGTAGCGCTCGGAACCACCGAATGGGGTCAACGTACCCAGCCAGGCGCGGATGCCGTGCGCATGCAGTCGCGCTGCAACCTGCTGATAGCCCAGCAGCATGTCCGCCGCACTGCGTCCAGGCAGCGGCTGCGTGCCACCACCGTGGCGGATGTCATTGATGCCCTCGAACAGGATGACCTGATCGGCATCGGCCACCGCGATCACATCGCGATCCAATCGTGACAGGGCGCTGTGGCTGCGGCCATGGTCAAGCAGCTTGTTGCCGCTGATGCCCTGATTGAGTACCACGAACCGGTTCGGGCAGGCTTGCTGCAGGCGCTGCGCCAATCGCTCCGGCCACTGGTTGAAGGTTCCGCGACGGGCGGTGGCACCTTCCGTGATGGAATCGCCGAGTGCCACGATCACCTGGGGACGATCAGCGCGCTGCACCATCACGGCCGAGAACACGTTCTGCTGGTAGCTCAGCCGCACGCTGTCGGCAACCGATGTCTTCCTGCCGTCCGCTACCCGCACTTCGGTGCGGCGCACGGCGGGATGGGTAGGCTGCGGGAAGTAGGCCGTTACGCTGATCTCCTGCAGCGCCGCCACCGGCATCGGTACCGGGTCGCTCAGCAGCGCGGCACCCACCGGCACCTCGATGACCGCGCGGCCATCCACCGTTACCGGCAGAGGGGCGGAATCGCCGTTTTTCACTCCTGCGCGCAGGTCCTCGACCCGTAACGGCGCCGTGCCGAGTTCGTTGCTGATGCGCAGCCGCAACGCGTCGCCACGGCTGCCGATGCGCATGTCCTGGCGCACGGTCTGCGCGGCGAACCGTACGGGGGCCTCGGCGGTGCCATCCTTGCGGTCCGGTGCCGGCGAGGCGGTCCACGCGGTGACCCAGACCGGTGCGGCCAACGCGCCGGGCGCAGCTGCGGCGGAACAGATCGTCAATGAAAGCAGGAGCGTCCAGCGCTGCATGGTCAGGATTCCAGTCAGGAGAAGTAGGTGCCGCCGTTGACGTCCAGATTCGCACCGGTGATGAACGCCGCCGCATCCGAGGCCAGGAATACGGCAGCGTCGGCGGCTTCGTCCGGTGCCCCTTGGCGGCGCAGCGGGGTAGCGCCAGCAACGGCCGTGCGTACTTCCGGCTTGGTGAACTCGTCATGGAAACGGGTGGCGATCATGCCGCAGCACAATGCATTCACGCGGATGCCCTTCGGCCCCAGCTCCTTGGCCATGGCACGGGTGAAGGTCATTACTGCCGCCTTGGCGGTGGCGTAGATCGATGCCCCCGGGCCGCCGCCATCACGACCTGCCTGCGAGGCGAAGTTGACGATGGCCGCGCCGTCACGCATGTGCGGCACCACCGCGTGCGTGGTCAGGTAGGTCGAGGTCAGATTCAGGTCCATCACGGCGTGGAAGAACGCCGGGTCGATGTCAGCCAGCGGCCGCCGCTGCACCATGCCACCGGCCACGTTCACCAGCAGGTCGATACGCTCGCCGAACGCGGCCTGTACCGCAGCGACCAGGCCGGCCACGGCGGCGGCATCGGTGACGTCGGCGCGATGCACGATGGCCTGGCCACCGGCCGCCTGGATCTGTGCCAGCGTTTCTTGGGCACTGGCTTCATCATGGGCGTAGTTGATGCAGACGCGTGCACCGGCGGCAGCCAGTTTGATCGAAACGGCGCGGCCGATATCCCGGCCACCACCGGTGACAATGGCCACCTTGTCCTGGAACGACATGCGGAAAACTCCTTGGTTTGCGGGGGAATGGATGTACTTGGAAAAGAAGGAGACCCAGGCTCAGCCGCCGCGACGGTCGAGCTTCTGGATAGGTCCGGTCCACCACCACAGCGCAGCCAGCGACAGCGGCACCAGCGCGGCAACGAGGATGAAGATCGGGGCGTAGGAGTGGCGGGTCAGCACCGGCACCAGCCAGGTGGTGATCAAGGTGCCGGCGACCGCCGCCAGGCCACCCAGGCCTGCCAGCGTGCCCACCGAACGGCCGTCGAACAGGTCGCCGGGCAGGGTCTGGATGTTGCCGATGGCTACCTGGAAGCCGAACAGCACCGCAGCGATCGCCAGCACCGCCAGCAGCGGCTGGTTGGCCAGCACAGCACCCAGCAGGGCAGGGGCCATGATCACGCACCCCAGGGTGATGGCCAGCTTGCGGGCGCGGTCCACGCTGTGTCCGGCGCGGATCATGCGACCCGACAGCCAGCCGCCACTGAGGCTGCCCAGCATCGCGCCGACGAAGGGTACCCAGGCGAAAAGGCCGATCTGCTTGATGTCGAAGCCGAAGGTTTCAGCGAGATAGATCGGCAGCCAGGACACGAACAGCCACCAGATAGGATCCAGCAGGAAGCGGCAGGCGAGCATGCCCCAGCTCTGGCGATGGGCCAGCAGCTCGCGCACGCTGGCTTTGGGCGCCGCCTCTGTCTGCTGCCCGGCCTGGTCTTGCTGGATCAGCCGGCGCTCGGCATCGCTCACCCACGGATGCTTGTCCGGCCCGGCGCGGTAGACAAACAGCCACGGCAGCAGCCACAGGAAGCCGATCGCACCGACCAGCACGAAGGTGCCGCGCCAGCCCAGCCACAGATAGAGGCCGGCGATGGCGGGTGCGGAGACGATCGCGCCGATCGACGCACCCGCGTTGAACACGCCCTGCGCCAACGCGCGTTCGCGCGCAGGGAACCACTCGGCATTGGCCTTGACCGCGCCGGGCCACGCACCCGCTTCGCTGATGCCGAGCATCGCCCTTACCAGGCTGAAGGAAAGCATCGAATGGGTGATCGAGTGCAGCGCGATCGAGATCGACCACACGCTGATCGACAGGGCGAACCCCAGGCGCGTGCCGATCATGTCGAACAGGCGCCCGAACAGGAACTGGCCGGCGGCGTAGAACAGCATGAACACCGTTACCAGCAGGGCATAGTCGTCCTTGGTCGCGCCCACTTCCCTGGCGATCTCCGGCCACATCACCGCCAGTGCATTGCGGTCGATGTAGTTGATGACCGTAGCGACGGCGATCAGGCCCACGATCAACCAGCGCACTGCTGAACGCACCGGCACCTTGCGCAGGTTGGCCACCACGGCAGGGCCGTTCATTCTCCGTCACCCTTGCTGCGGTCCATGCGCGCATGGCTGCCGCTCCAGCGGTAGGCATGGCCGTCCACGCTCACGCTGTGCTCGCCCTTGGCGCTGCTGTCGTCGGCCACGCCGAGGGCGATGCGTGCACCGCTGGCCAGGCGCAGTTCGATCACCTCTGCATCGCTGCCCCGGCTGCGCACGATGTCCTTGATGCGGCTGTCCGCGCCGTGCACGTACTCGGCGGTGCCGTTGTACTCGCCATGCGGCTCCAGCACGCTGAAGAAGGTCACGTCCTTCTGGCCTTCCACGCGCTGCAGCAGGGCCGGTTCACGGCGCAGGTTGAACTCCGGATCGTTGGCACCACTTTCCACCAGCAGCGCCTGTGCCGGCGCACTGCTGCCGAATCGGTAGGTGTAGAAGCGCCCATCCAGCAGCCACGCCAGGGAACGCGGTTCGCTGCCGGGCGTGCTGCGTGCATCCAGCCACAGGTGCTGGTAGCCGTTGTCCTTGCCCAGCACCGGGCGCTGGGCAGGGAAGTGTTCTGCCTCGAAACCGGTGGTGACGATGTGGCCGTTGAAGTGTAGCGGCAGGTCGTAGCGCGCGGCCTTGCCGCCGTGTACCTGCAGCAGGTCCAGCACCACCGGCAGGCCCAGGTCGGGGTGGCGCAGCAGCGCCTGGGTGCGGGTGAACACCACGCCGGGGTAAGCATCGCGCATGGTCGCCGAGGCAACCTGGGTATCGGCATCGGCCTGGAAGAAGCGCACCTGCGGGGCATGCTCCTCGCCGCGCTTCCAGTCGCCCTTGAAGTGGCTCTGTTCGTCCACCACCAGGGTGTTGTGGGCCACGGTCTGTTTGGCCCAGCTGCGGTTCTCGGCCAGGTAGATGCCACCCCGCTTGGCTTCCACGTTGAGGAAGCGGGCAGCGCCGTAGTCGGTCACCACCGGATTGCCGTTGTCGTAGAACAGCCAGTTGAGTTTGTCGAAGTGGCCATGGCCCATGCCCTGCATCGTGTCCTTCTGCACCAGCGCCTGGCCGCGTTCGCCGTTCATGCGCAGGATCGCCAGGCCACCGCGGTCGCCGTCCGGGCCATCGCGCAGCAGCATCGGACGGTAATCGAAGGGCTTGGCCTTGTTGGCGGCCAGTGCTTGCGCCACCTGTAGTCCCTCGGGGGACAACAGCAGGCGTTTCTGCTGCTGGGCCACCGACAACAGGCGGTCGTCACCGGTGCGCGCATAGGCAATGCCGATACCGGCCACCAGTTCCTCGGTATCGATGCCCTTGTCCAGGATGGCATCGTTGATCGGGAAGAACAGGCCGTCATAGCTGGACTGCACCAGCACATCCACGGCCTTCAGCAGCACGCCGTCGCGGCGCGCGAAGATCCTGTGCTGCGGCTCGTTGCGTTCGATGGCGTTGGCGAACAGCAGGAACGGTGCCAGTGCGTAGCGCTGGTAGTACGGGCCTTCCTCGTAATAGCCATCGGGCGAGAACAGCAGGTCGATCTGGCGAAGAAAGCCGAACTGATCGTTCTTCTGGCTGCCGCGCAACGATTTCTCCACCAGCTCAGGGTCGCGCAGCACGTAGCCGGTCATGCCAGTGGCGGCCACCGCCCAGGTGGCGTGGTTGTGGATCTGGTCGTAGTTCTTCGGCTCGCTGACGAGGAACTCAGCCATCGGCCGGAACACCTTCGATTCGATGGTGTCGCGGTCCTCGGCGGACAGCGCGTCGCGGATCGCGTCGTAGCCCTGGATGGCGTTGACCAGCCACACCGAATCGTTGAGCACCTGCCAGAACACGCGGCCTGGAATCTGTCCGCGGCCTTCGGGGTGCGGGCCCAGGGTGGGGTAGAGCTTGGCATACTGCAGCAGCATGTCGCGCGCGTAGTCGACATAGACCTTGTCGCCGCTCAGCCGGTACAGGGTGCCGGCCGCCAGCAGGGCCTGGTAGTTGCGCTTGTGCTGTTCATGGGTGCGGCCGCCGCCCTTGTCCTTCGGTACCGGCACGTCGATGCCGGCCTTCATCATCTTCTTCAGCGATTTTTCCGTGCGCGCCTGTTCCTTGGCGAACCACGGGTAGCGGCCGCCTTCGCTGGCCATCCGCTGCCACTGCGCTGCGGTCACCAGCACCGGCGCGGTGTCGGCCTGCCTCGCTGCGGCAGCGGGGGCTGCGAACAGCGGCGCGGCCGGCAGCAGGGCAAAGGGGGTGGCCAGGGCCAGGGAGACGAACAGCGGCTGCAACCTCATCGATCAACTCCATTGCGGGTGCGTGACAGGGCAACTTCGCCCACCTTGGGATACCAGTCGACGCCGGTCGCCTCGCGCGCGGTCATCGCCAGGGCAGGATCGGCGCCCACGGCGGGCAGGGCGGGCGCGGCCACCCACAATCCGCTGGCAGCCTGCTGCAGGCTGACGCCACGCCCCTCTACGCCGCCCGGGAATACGGTGCTGGCTGCCGGTGACTGCACGTTGCCACTGAAGTCGATGCCGGCCAGCGAACTGGCGGCATTCGGCGGGTTCCTGCTGGTGCGGTTGACGATCAGGTTGGCGCTGAAGCGGCTGTTGCTGGCGGCGACCACGATGCCCTTGGCTTCATCATGGCCGACGCCGAAACTGATCTTCGCCACGTCCACGAAGGTATTGCGGTTGATCGTGGCATTCACCACCGGCGCATAGCCGGACAGCGGCGGATCGGCCTGCGCGTCCATCACCGCCAGCGCGGAACGGTTGCTGGAGCCGGCCAATCGTTCGAAGTAATTGTTGCTGACGGTCTGGTCGGCATTGATGATGCGCACGCCGCCGGTGCCGGTCTTGTCGTCGCCCAGGAACACGTTGTCGATCACCCGGTTGCCGTTGCCATGGCGTAGCGTGAGCGCGCCGGCCGAACGGTAGAACACGTTGCCGCGGTAGGTATTGCCGCCGGACTTGTTGCTGATGATCTCGGTCTCGCCGTCGCAGCCTTCGAACCAGTTGTTCTCCACCGTACTGTTGGAATCGCTCAACGAAGTGTCGCTGGTGCCGACGCGGAGGGTTTCGCCGCCGTTGACGCCCAGCGCCGGGCGCGGTCCGAACCAGTTGTGGTCGATGCGGTGCTGATTGTCCAGGCCCTGGGTGGCATCGCGCACCACCACTACCGTGGGCCCGGCGTTGGTCTTGCCGCGCAGCTGGCTGTGATCCAACCGGTTGTTGCTGCCATACAGCGATACCCAGTAGTCCTGGTCGCTGGCATCGGGGTTGGTGTAGTCATCGATCACCAGGCCGGTCACCCGGCTGTGGCGGGCCACCGCCTTGCTGGATTCGCGGAACGCCACCACCGCATCACCCGGCGTATAGCCGTTGCGGAACACCAGGTTGGACACCTGCAGGTAGCTGCCCGCCAGGCGCAGGTCCGAACGTCCGCTGAGGACGACCTTGCCGGCGGTCTGCGCGCGCAACACGATCGGCGCGGCTGCCGTGCCCTGGCCTTTCAGCAGCAACCGCGCATCGGTCCAGGTGCCGTCAGCCAACACGATCTCATCGCCGGGCTGGAGCGCCGAGGCGGCGGTAGTGAACTCAGCGACATCGTGGACGAGCCAGCTGGCTGCACTTGCCGCTGAAGTGGTCAGGCACATGGCCAGACCAGTGGTCAGGCAAAACAGTGCTGGATTGTTGAGCGGATGTCGAGCAAGCGGACGAATGCGCATGAAATCCTTCCAGAGACGGCCGGGCCGTCGTTTCAGGGTGGGTCTGCATACCACTTCCGGGTCCGTTGTAAGCCAGCTTTCGCGCAAAGTCATGCTGCATGAGCACATTAAATTGCATTCAACTGGTATGGATGAAAGGCATTTGAACATTCGCATACCAATTGGTTGACATTTTCATGTCGCCGTGCCGAAGCTGCGTCCCACGCCTGGCATGCAGGCGATCCTTTGGGAGGAGGAAACCATGCGGCGACCCGCCGGAGCAGTGCACAGCATCTCGTTGTCCCCCACACCCCTGATCGTGGCGCTGCTTGCCGTGCTGGCGGGCATGCCCGCGGCCCAGGCGCAGTCCAGCAAGGACGCGTCAGGGCAGGATCCCACCACGCTGGACCAGGTGCAGGTCACCGGCATCCGCGAATCAATGCAGAGTTCGATCAACAAGAAGCGCGACGACACGGTCATCGCCGACGTGCTCTCGGCTGATGACATCGGCGACCTGCCGGCACCGTCGCTGGCCGATGCGATCGAGACCTTGACCGGCGCCGCCTCGACCCGCGACAAGACCGGCGCCTCGGAGATCTCCATCCGGGGCCTGGGCGCCTTCCTCAGCAGCACCAACTTCAATGGCCGCGAGATCACCAACGGCAGCGGCGACCGCTCGGTGAACTTCAACATGTTCCCGGCCGAGCTGATCAACACGGTGGCCATCTACAAGACCCAGCGCGCCGACATCATCGAAGGCGGCGTGGCCGGCACCATCGGCCTGGAAACAGTGCGCCCACTGGAGTACGGCAAGCGTGCAGTGCAGCTGGACCTGCGCGGCAGCTGGGCGGAGTACGACAGCAAGTACCGTGACAAGGACGGCATCGGCTATCGCGGCACCGCCAGCTACATCGATCAGTTCGAGTTCGGCAACGGGCAGAAGCTGGGCATCTCGCTGGGCTTCCAGCGCCTGGACGGCACCGATCCGGAAGAGAGCATTACCAGCGGTTCCACCTGGTATGCCTGCGATGGCACGCAGAACGTGGGCAATGCCAACTGCAACGAAGTGTCCGCGCAGGCCATCGCCAACGGCGCGCCGTACTACCTGGTGCCGAGCAGCCGCATCTACCGGCTCAAGCAGGAGCGTAACGACCGGCAGAGCGAGTTCGCCGCGCTGCAGTGGCGGCCAAATGATGTGGTTGAAGTGAACCTCGATTTCGAGCACACCGAGCGCAACTGGTATGAGAACCGCAGCGATCTGAGCCTGTCCAACGCACGACGCGGCATCACCCAGCGCGAGGTTGACGAAGACGGTATCGTGCGCCACCTGCACGGCAGCACCTCGATTGATTCCACCTCCAACCGCTACTGGCGTGGCGAGGAGTACACCGGGGGTGGCCTGAACCTGATCCTGCGCCCGACCCCGGCCTGGGAGCTGTCTACCGATCTTTCCTACTCGCACACCAATCGCCTCGACAGCGAGCGCATGACCCGTCTGCGCGCCAACCAGCGCGATGTCAACAATGCCGTCGTGCCCGGTATCAGTAGTGGTGCCACCGGCTACGTGGACTATGACTGGGACTGGCACGGCGAAGTGCCCAGTGTTGCCCTGGCGCCGAACTTCGACCCCAACAACTGGGACGCCTACACCGGCGCGGCGCGGGTGACCTCCAGCGCCACCGAGAATGACCACAGGATCAAGGCCGGCCGCTTCGATGCCAGCTTCATGCCGGAGTCCGGTTTCTTCACCCGCATCAAGGGCGGCGTGCGCGCCAGCCAGGCCGACTACCGCCTGCGCGACAACACCCTGGTAACCGACTACGACCAGCGCGTGGCGGCCGACAAAGCGAAGATCATCGCCGCCAACCAGGCCTGCCGTGCACCCTTCCCGCAGGATGACTTCATGGATGCCGCCAGCGGCAACACGATCTCCTCGTGGGCGTACTTCGATCCGAACTGCCTGTACCAGTCGTTCCGCGGCAGCCTCGACAGCGGGCTGGATCCGGGTTTCCAGGATCCGAACAATGTCGATATCACCGAGAAGACACGCGCGCTCTATCTGATGGGTGAGTTCAGCAGCACCCTGTTCGGCTTGCCGGTGACCGGCAACCTCGGCCTGCGCTGGGTCAAGACCGATGTTCGTTCTGAAGGCGTGCGTACCGGGCTGCGCATCGAGGACAACGGTGACGGGACGATCCGCCTGCAACCCACCGGCGAGTACAGCACGCAGGTGTTCAAGGCGGGCAACGACAAGCTGCTGCCCAGCCTCAACGCGG
Source organism: Stenotrophomonas sp. FR024 (assembly GCF_047500745.2). Lineage (NCBI taxonomy): Bacteria > Pseudomonadati > Pseudomonadota > Gammaproteobacteria > Lysobacterales > Lysobacteraceae > Stenotrophomonas > Stenotrophomonas sp. FR024. The sequence goes on along the minus strand of NZ_JAXAXM020000005.1, from coordinate 240,046 downwards.
CCTTCGAGCTGCGCCCGGACGTGTTGCTGCGGGTCGGTGCATATCGCGCGATGTCACGGCCGGACATTGCCGCGCTGGGTGCCGGGCGCACCATCAACGTGAGCAGTGATGCCACCTACGGCAACCTGGCCGACGCGCTGGATGACATCAGCGCCAGCGGCAACCCCGCCGCGCAGCCGCTGATGTCCTGGAACGGCGACCTTTCCCTGGAGTGGTACCCGAACCCGGACACGATGCTGGCCGGCGCGGTGTACTGGAAGCAGTTCAACGGCGGCACTGGCACTGCGCTGGTGCCGGAGACCTACACCATCGACGGCCAGAGCGTGACCGTGCCGGTGCGGCAACAGGTAACCACCGACGAGAACAGCACGCTGACCGGCTTCGAGCTGACCGCCACCCATCGACTGTCGTACCTGCCCAAGCCGTTCGACGGGCTGGGTTTCAAGCTGAGCTACAACTACGCCGATGCCGACTATCAGACCCAGGACTCGCGACTGGGCGAGCAGCTGGCCAGCGATGGCACGATCATTCCGGCCATCGTGCCACCGGCTGGCCTGAGTGGTTTCTCGCGGCACGTGCTGTCCGGCTCGATCTACTGGGACGTCGGGCGCTTCAACATCCAGGCCATCGGCAAGTTCCGCTCGCACTACTACCAGGACTTCACCGGCAACACCGCGCAGCAGAACCGCTACTACGATGACAACACCAGCGTGGACCTGCGCCTGCGCTACCGGGTGAACAAGCAGTTGTCGCTCTCGCTGGAGCTGATGAACCTGACCAACGAGCCGCGCGTGGCCTACCAGCCGCTTTATGGGAACTTCCGCGAAGTGGTGACCTACGGGCGGCGTGCGTATTTCGGTGTACGATACAAGTTCTGAACAGGGCGGCGCGGCCAGTGGCCGCGCCGTCGCTCCAACCGGACCCTTGCCGGCCGCGGTGGCAGGGCAGGGACCCGGAAGGAATCGCCAAGGGTCAGCCGCATGTCCGCCAACCGCCTTTACCAGACCATCGCTGCCAAGCTCCGCAAGCTGATCGAGGACGGCGAATTTCCGCCGGGCTCGCGGCTGCCGGGCGAGCGTGAGCTGGCCGAACGGTTCGGTGTCAGCCGGGTCACCATCCGCGAAGCCGAGATCGCACTGGAAGCACAGGGGTGGATCGCCATCCGCATCGGCTCGGGCGTGCATGTGAAGCCGCGCCCGACGCAGGCTCCGGGTGGGTTACCGGATGTCAGTGCCTTCGACCTCACCGCCGCCCGCGCGGTATTCGAGGCCGAGGCCGCCGCTCTGGCTGCCAGCAATCTGGATGATGCCGGCATTGCCGAGCTGCAGGCGTTGGCCGAAGCGCTGTGCCGTCGCGACCTGAGTGACGCGGAAGCCGGCGAGTACGACCGCCGTTTCCACCTGGCCATCGCACGGCTTTCCGGCAACCCGGTGGTGGAATTCTTCGTGCAGCAGATCTGGCGCATGCGCAGCGAACTGCCGCGGGTGACCGAGGTCTATGCCCGGGTCTGCCATGATGATGGCGCCAGCCGTGCGGACGAGCACATGGCGATCTTCGAAGCCCTGCGCGCGCGTGATCCGGTGGCCGCGCGCAATGCGATGCGCCATCACTTCCAGCGCCTGTTCGAAGCCATGCTGCAGGCGACCGAAAGCCAGGCGCTGGAGGAGATCCGCCGCCGTACGCAGCAGGACCGCGAACGGTTCATGGCAACGACGCGGATCTGAGCGCCGCGTTCAACACAATCGGCGCTGCGACCTTCAGCAGGGCAGCTCGCGCTCGAAGCCTGATGGATATGAGAAATGGGCATGACTGCGCCGATGCCCAGCCTGTCCGCAATGCCTACACTGCCCGCGGGTCATAGACGGCCCGTTGAGAAAGCTGCATACACACAAGGAGCAGGGTATGAAGTTCTCGCTGTTGGGCGCGGCGCTGCCATTGGTGCTGGCACTGAGTGGAGTCCCCGGTGGAAGCGTCAATGCAGGACCGATCGCGGGCACCGCGACCGCCACTGTAGTTGCGAAGGCCACGTACGCGTCGGATTCGCTGGAAGCCGGCTACATCGTCGATTGGATCAAACGGAATTCGCCCGCCTACGCGCCGGCGTTGCAGACGGGCGAACTGGCCATCTCGCACAGCTATCAGTCTGCTGGCAGCCTGAAGCCGGCCGGTGCGGCGGGCCCGCCTGTTCCATTGCCTGCACGTGGTGTGGAGGGCGAGGTCATCTCGATCTCCAATACCTTGCCGAGCGGTGCTTCCGAGTCGTGGACATACCGGTGGTCGAGTGGGGCGTGGAAGCTGATCAAGTACAGCTTTGATGCATGCCAGGGCCCGGCCAGCATCGGTGCGAAGGGATCCGGCACGGAGATCGCTGCGAAGGGACCCTGCATCGACTGAGGGTGACCGGTCCTGGCAGAGCTGAAGCAGGTCTGCTGCAGAGCAGTGGTGTCTCGGGAGATCATCGTCCCGGGGCGCCGCTCCATACTTTGGCGTGCCCTGCATCGTGTCCTTCGAGCATTGACCTCGGCGATCGGGCGGAGATCACCCACGGCCCGAGCCAGTCGCTGGGTCATGCAACCCACGCAGCTTCTTCTTGTTGATCTTGCCCACGCTGGTCCGCTCGATCGATTCCACGAAACTGACCCGTTCCGGAATCGCATACCGTGAGATGTCCCCCGAGCGGCTTCGCGCAGCGACCAGTTCGATGATCTCCGCTTCGGTCACCTCACTGCCAGGCTGCCTGACCACCAGCGGCAACGGCCGCTCGCCCCATTTCGTGTCGGCGATGCCGATCACCGCGACTTCGCTGACCGCCGGATGCAGGGCGATGATGTCCTCCAGGGTGAGCGAGGAGATCCACTCACCGCCGGTCTTGATCACATCCTTGATCCGGTCGGTCACCCTCAGGTAGCCGTATTCATCGATGTTGCCGATGTCCCCGGTATGCAGATAGCCTCCTGCCCACAGTGCTGCAGATGCATCCGGATCGTGCAGGTAGCCCTGGGTGAGCCAGGGTGCGCGCACGACGACCTCTCCGGTGGCGATGCCGTCGTGGGCGACATCCTTCATGTCCGGATCGACGATGCGCAGGTCCACCAGCGGTACCGGTATGCCGGCCTTGGTGCGCAGCGACAGCACCTCATCGGCATCGGTCGCGCTGTCCACGTCGATCTGGGCGATGGTGAGCAGAGGGCAGGTCTCGGACATGCCATAGCCGCCGAAGATGTCGATGCCCCGCGCCAGCGCACGCTGCGCGAGCGCACGCGGCAGGGCGGCACCGCCGATGATCACCTTCCAGCCCTCCAGGTCGGTCTGCGCCGCGTCCGGATGCTCCAGCAGCATGTGCAGGATGGTTGGCACGCAGTGCGAGAAGGTCACCTTCTCACGGGCGATCAATGCCAGCAGCGTCGCAGGCAGGTAGCGCCCCGGATAGACCTGCCTGATGCCCATCGCCGTAGCCACGTAGGGCAGGCCCCACGCGTGCACATGGAACATCGGGGTCATGGGCATGTAGACATCGTCACGATGCAGGCGGCCTTGACGGGGGGCACCGCCAAGCGCGGCCATCGCCGCCAGCGAATGCAACACCAGCTGCCGGTGGCTGAAATACACGCCCTTGGGCAACCCGGTGGTTCCAGTGGTGTAGAACACCGTGGCACGGGCGTTCTCGTCGAAGTCCGGGAAGCGGACGATCGGCGTGGCATCGCGCAACCCCGCTTCGTACTCGGTGGCGAAGCCTGGCGGCAGCGGACCGCCTGCATCGTCCAGCAGGATGCGCGTGCGCAGGTCCGGCAGCTGCTCGTCGATGGCGTCCAGCAGCGGCAGGAACTCGCGGTTGGCCAGGATCACCCGCGCCCCGCTGTGGTTCAGCGTGTAGGCGATCTGCTCTGGGGCCAGGCGCACGTTCACCATCATCAGCACCGCACCGATCATCGGCACGGCGAAGTAGGCCTCCAGGTAGCGGTTGCTGTCCCAGTCCATCACCGCCACCGTGTCGCCGTGGCCGACTCCCAGCGAGGTCAACAGGCCGGCCAGCTGGCCGATGCGCGCCTGCAGGGTGCGGTAGTCGAATCGGACCTGGTCGCCGTAGACGATCTCCTGTTCAGGGCTCACCGCCAGCGGCATCAGCAGCAGCTGCTTGATCAGCAGTGGATAGGCATTGGCATCGGGAGTGGGGGCGCATGACATGGCATTTCCTCGTGGGCGGCGTTGCGGTCGCCGGCCTTCTCCGCACTACTCTAGCAAGCCCTTCCTGCTGCACCAGCGTACCTAGGTACCTGTTCGCGCGCGCACCCGATTTGATAATCTCGCCAGGACATGCCCACCCTGCTCATCGCCGACGATCACCCTTTGTTCCGCGCGGCACTGCATCGCGCGGCGGAAGAGGCGGTCGCCGATCTGCAGATCAGCGAAGCTGATTCGCTGGACAGCGTGCTGGAGGTGATCGAGAACCAGTCGATCGATCTGATGCTGCTGGACCTGCACATGCCGGGCAACCACGGACTGGCCGGGCTGGCCACGATCCGTGCGTTGCAGCCGGGCCTGGCGATCATCATCGTCTCCGCCAACGAGGAGCCGCAGGTCATCCGGCGTGCCATCGACCTTGGCGCCGCGGGCTATCTGCCCAAGAGCTCGGGTTTGAACGAGCTGCAATCCGCGCTGCAGTCCGTGCTGGAGGGCGAGCGCTGGATCCCGGCGCTGCTGCGCGAACCGGTGGCACGGGTGGCGACGTTCAGCAGGGATGCCGACCTGGCCGCACGCCTGGCCAGCCTGTCGGCACATCAGTACAAGGTGCTGGGCCTGGTGGCCGAGGGCCTGCTCAACAAGCAGATTGCCGACCGGCTGGGCGTACAGCTGCGCACGGTCAAGGCGCACATGACACGCATCATGGAGCGGCTGGGCGTGCGCAACCGCGCGCAGGCCATCCGCGTGCTGCACGAAATGGGATTGGCCGATCCGTCCCGGCAGATCGAAGAACGGCCTGAGCCCTGACCGGTCAGGGCGTGGTGCTGGCCGCCAGCAGGTGGTTGATCGCCCAGCGCAGCGCCAACGGTTTGAACGGCTTGTTGAGCAGGGACAGCCCAACGCCGCGCACCGCCTCGCGCGTCTCGCTGCCGGCATCCGCACTGAGGATCACCGTCGGACGCGGCCCATGCATGCCTACCAGCCGCTTCCACAGCGCAACACCGGTATCGCCATCATCCAGGTGATAGTCGAACAGCCACAGCGCCGCCTCGTGCGCTGACGGTCCGATGTCATCGGCTTGGCCTGCCGCGATGACATCGCAACCCCAGGAAAGCAGCAGCTGCCGCATCGCCTCCAATGCGTCCGGGTCGTTGTCGACCACCAGCACGCGGACTCCCTTGAGCGCGCTGCTGCCGACTGCCGGCGGCGAGCTGCGCGGGGTCGCAGGGGGTGCTGCGCGTTGCACGCTGATCGAGAAGGCCGAGCCGTGCTCGGGCACGCTGCGCAGGTGCAGGGGTGCGTGCAGCAGGTCGGCGATGCGGTGCGCGATGGTCAAGCCCAGGCCCAGTCCCTGGCCGTTGCTGCGATCGACCCGGTGGAATTCCTCGAACACCACCGCCTGCTGCTCCGGAGCAATGCCGGGGCCGGTGTCATGCACACCGATCAGCAGTGCCTGTCCCTGGCGGCGCACACCGAGCAACACACCGCCATGGCGGGTGTAACGAATGGCATTGGCCAGGAAGTTCTGCAGCACCCGGCGCAGCAGCAGGGGGTCGCTATGGACCCAGGCCTGGCTCCGCACATGGCGGAACTGCAGGCCGCGCGCCGCCGCCAGTACCGCGAACTCCTGCGCGAGCGGATCGAGGACGGTCGACAGCGCGAAGGGGCGCGGATCGGCGACCAGTCCACCCGCCTCAAGCCGGGAGATATCCAGCAGCCCGGACAGCAGGTCGTCGGTGGAGTCCAGCGCACCACGGATCTGGCGCAGGAAACTGTCGAGGAACTCCGATTCGATGTGCTGCGACATCGCATCGGTCAGCAGCTGCGCCGCATGCAGTGGCTGGATCAGGTCGTGGCCGACCGCCGTCAGGAAGCGTGTCTTGGCAACGTTCGCGCGCTCGGCTTCGTGCACTGCCTGTTCCAGCCGTGCGGTGCGGTCCTGTACGCGGCGCTCCAGGGTTTCATTGCTGCGCTTGAGCGCTTCCTCGGCGCGGCGGAAGGCGGTGACGTCGGTGAAGGTGGCCACGTAGCCACCGCCGGGCATTGGATTGCCACGGATCTCGACGATGGTGTTGTCGGGGAAGATCCGTTCGGACAGATGCGGCGTGCCACGCCGCATGTGTGCGGCGCGACGCTGCAGGGCCTTGTCGCGAGAGTCACCAGGGCCGTCGCCGATCTTCAGTTCGGCCAGCGCCCACGCTGTCAGATTGACCACCGGCTGCCCGACCTGCAGCAACTCGGGCGGAAACTTGAACAACGCGGCGTAGCGGCTGTTCCAGGCTACCAGCTGCAGCTGCGCGTCGACCACGCTGATGCCCTGGCTCATGTTTTCCAGCGCCGCTTCCAGCAGGCGCTGGTTGAAGCGCAGCGCCTGGGTGGCTTCGCCTACAGCACGGGTTACCGCATCCAAGGGCGCGGCACCGCCATCGCGAGCGGCCTCCACCAGCAGGCGCGCCATGCCCGCGCCGACCACGGCGCTCAGTTCGCGTTCGATGGTGATGACCCGGTCGTCGTCCAGCAGCTGCCCGGCATGCCCATCCATCAGTTGCCGGGCCCGCTCCTGGCCGAGGAAGCGTCCGGCCGTCCTGCGCAGCGAGGCTGCTGCCACCGCATCCCGTCGTCGCGGCAACGAGGGACGCACCGCGCGCGACACCAGCGCAACCGTCAGCAGGTTGACCGCCAGACTGGCGCCCATGCTGATGGCGATATGGCCCGACTGCAGGCGCAGCGAGACCACGGACAGCCAGTGCAGGTCATCGGGCCCCGAGGCGGGGGGCGTGGCAGGGATCACCATCGGCAGCAGCACCAGCCACAGCCAGGCCAACGACCCCAGCACGATGCCGGCGATGATGGCCGGTGAGGGCGTGCGCGGGCGATACACCGCCAGCAGGACCGCCGGCGCCAGCTGCGAGAGGGCGGTGAAGGACATCAGGCCGAAATCGCTGAGTGCCTCGGTGTCGCTCATCGCCCGGCTGTACAGCCACGACATCAGGAACACGGCGAGGATGCCGGCACGGCGGAAGGCCAGCACGCGTGGACGCAGGTCGGCCGCCGCGGCACCGCCGGCAATACCATCCAGCAACCGTGAGCCGAAGCCATGGTTGCCGAGCATGATCGACAGGGTCAGCCCGGACAGGATCATCATGCCGGTGGCGGCGCTCAGGCTGCCGAGATAGGCCAGCAAGGCCAGCAGGTGGTGGCCACCGGCCTGCGGCAGCGCCAGCACGTACAGGTCAGGCGACACCGATGCGGGCAGCTGCGCGGCACCGGCCAGCGCCATCGGCACCGACGGCAGCCCGATCAGCAGCAGGTAGACCGGGAACAACCAGCGTGCCGTCCTCAGGTCCGAGGTCTGGCGCAGCTCGACCACGCCGACATGGAACTGGTGCGGCAGGGTAAACGCGGAGATCGCCCCCAGCGCGACCATGGTCAGATAGTCCGGCATGATGGCCGGTGGCGGCAGCTGCGCCATCTTTTCCAGCAGCGGCGTGTCCGCCTGGCGCACCGACAGCGCCGCATAGAGGCCAATGGCGAGCAGCGCCACCAGCTTCAATACCGACTCCAGCCCCAGGGCGACCACGATGCCACGATTGGGCTCGGTGGCCGATGCCTTGCGTGCACCGAACAGCAGGGTGAACGCCGCCATTGTCAGGGCGAACCAGAACGACATGTCCAGCTGCGCGGCAGCAGGCGCGAAACGATCGCCCAGCAGCGCGCCCAGGCCCTGACTGACGGCTTTCAGCTGCAGGGCGATGTAGGGAATGATGCCGAACAGTGCCACCAGAGTGATGGTGAAGCCGAGGCCGCGATCGGCACGCAGTCGTGCGACGACCAGATCAGCGATGGTGGCACTGTTGTGCTGCTTGGCCAGCCGCCCCAGGCGGAGCAGGAACGGCAGGCCGAACGCAAAGATCAACGCCATGCCGGCCAGGGTGGGTGGAATCGGGAAGCCCCATTGCAGTCCCTGCGAGGCCGCGCCGTAGTAGGTCCACGCGGTGCAGTGCACGGCCAGCGACAGCGCATAGATGAGCGGCCATGCCTTCGAAAGCCGGTGCCCCCGGCGCTCACCCCACAGCGCCACGCCAAACAGCAGTGCGGTCCATGCAATGCAGGCGAAGAGGACGATGGAGGGCGTCAACATCGCTCCAGTGTAGGGAGAGAACCGGGCAGGGTGGTGCTAGGGGACGACCACGATCAGTGACAGCTGCTCAGCGACCAGTGCCAGCTCGCCATCGGCAACCCGCTCGACGGCCTTGCGCTGGGTCAGCAGCCACTGGCCGGGCTGGCGCGCGTCCAGTGACAGCAGCTGCGAGCGTACCCGCACCCCCGACCCGCTGGGTACCGGCGCCAGGAAGCGGACCTTGTTGAGGCCGTAGTTGAGCACATGGGCGATGCCGGGGAAGCCGGTGAGGGCGACCACATCGTCCTGCACGGTGAGCGAGAGCAGCAGGAAACCGTGCGCGATGGTCTGCCCGCCCGGCAGCTGCGTCTGCGCGCGGCCTGGATCGACGTGGATCCAGTTGTGGTCGCCGGTGGCGTCGGCAAAGGCATCGATGCGCGCCTGGTCCACGTGGGTCACGCCACTCACCCGCTCGCTGGCCGCCCACTGCTGCAACGCCTGCAGCGCGGGAGGCAGATTGCTCTCCGCACTCACGCCACACGCTCCAGCAAGGTCAGGATCGCGTCACGTGCCTCTGGCTCGGACAGCATCGGAGCGTGTCCCACATCCGGCACTTCCACCAGGCGGGCACTTTCCGAGGTGGCCGCCATCTGCCGCGCGACATCGGCCGGCAGGATGTCGGACAGCGCACCGCGCACCACCAGTACCGGCACCCGTGCGGTAAGCCCACGAACCGCACGCCACAGCACTGGCCGCAGCAACCACAGCAGCCAGGGACGTGTCGTCCGGATCACGGCCGGATCGTAATCCAGCTCCAGCAGTCCATCGCTGCGCGGGCGGAAGGTGCGCACCGCCATCTGCCGCCAGTCGTCGGTACTGAAGCGAGGGAACGCGGCCTTGCCGATGGATTCCACGTAAGCGGTGGCCTGCACCAGGTCCATCGGCGGCACCGGCTTGCCGGCGTACTTGCCGATCCGTGCCAGCGCCTCACGCGGCACCTTGGGGCCGGCATCGTTGAGCACCGCGCCCGCGATCCGCTCGGGCGCGCGCGAGGCGAGGGTGATGGTCACCAGCACGCCCAGCGAGGTGCCGACGAATACCGCCTTGGCGATGTTCTGCGAGCGCAGCAGCGCAACCATGTCATCCGCATAGGCACGTGGGTTGTAGCTGGACGGGTCATATGCGCGTTCCGACCCTGCGCGACCGCGCAGGTCGACCGCGATCACGCGCCAGCCCTCGGCGGTGAGCACATCGGCAAGCGCATCGAAATCGGCGCCATTGCGGGTCAGCCCGGGAATGCAGACCACCGTGCCACGCGCTGCCTGCCCCGCATCGGGTGCATGGTCGCGCGCGTGCAGGCGCAACCCATCATTGCTGTTCCAGTACAGGTCGTCGTAAGACTGCGTCATGCAGAAGCTTCCTGGAGATCGTAACGGATGCGCTAGAAATCGTAACGGACGCTGAGGCTATATTGGCGTGGTGGACCATAGAAGCCAATCAGCGTGCCGACCGCCGGGATGTTGTAGCCGGTGGTGCGGTATTCCTTGTCGGCCAGGTTGGTGCCCTGCAGCGAGAAGGTCCACGCATCACTCAGGCGCCAGATGACGCCGGCATTGACCAGCCCGTAACCCTGCTGGCGGATCACCGGACTGAGATCAGTGGTCGGCCACACTTCGCTCTGATAGCTGTAGCTCACCCGCGCTGACAGGTTGCTGCCGTTGGCCAGCTCGGTGCGGTATTCCACGTTGAACGCACCGGAGAATTCCGGTGCATTGGTGAACTTCATCTGCCTGGCCACATTGACGCCACGATCCATGTACTCGTCGTACTTGGTATCCAGCCACGCCAGGTTGCCGGAAATCAGCCAGTGCTGGCTGGGCAGGTACTGGTACTCGACTTCCAGGCCTTTGACCGTACCTGCGCCGGCATTGGTGAAATCACCGAAGAAGGAGTCATCGACGCCATCGCCATTGGTATCCAGGCCGGTGAACACCGACAACTGGATGTCCTTGTACTTGTTGTAGAAGGCCGACAGATTGAGGAACAGGCGCTGGTCGAGGAAGGCCATCTTGCTGCCGACCTCGTAGCTGTCCACGGTCTCGTCATCGAACGGCTCGGCCGAGCGTGGCACGGCCACCGCGTTGGCGCGGATGTTGTAGCCACCGGACTTGAAGCCACGCGTGGCCAGGCCGTAGACCATGATGTCCGGAGTGATCTGGTAGTCCAGCGAGACCTTGGGCGAGACGTTCTTGAAGTTGGTCTTCTTGTCGAAGTCCGCGGTCACCGCTACCGGGCGGCTGAAGGCCGGGTCGGCGTACAGGCGGTTCAGCACGATCGCGCGCTTGTCCTCGTCGGTGTAACGGGCGCCTACATCCAGCTTGAGTTTGCTGGTCAGGTCGAAGGTCCAGTCCGCGTACAGCGCGATGCTGTCGGTCAACACCTTGCCCTGGTTGTCGGCGAACTGCGCACTGAAGTAGTTGTTCTGGATCTGCCCGCCGGCCTCGCCACTGAACTGGTACAGGCCGACCACGCCGCGCACGCGGCCGCCGGCATCGTAGTTCAACTGCACCTCGTTGCTGACCTGGTCGTCGTGATAGGTGCCGCCCACGTCGGCCAGCTTGACCGGCGCGGTATCGAAGTCGATGTTGGCCTCGCTGTCCGATTCACGCTTGGCGACCACGTACTTCAGCGCAATGTCCTCGTTCGGCCGCCAGTTCACCGTGGCCGAGGCACCCTTGCTCTCCACGTTGTTGAGGTTGCGCATGCCCGAGCGGATGTCATAGCGGCTGTCCATCGGCGGGTATGCGCGCAGGAACGGATTGGGCGCCAGCATCTTCGAACCGCGCATGCCGGACTGGTCATCGATCCAGTCCAGTGCGAACTGCACGTCGAAGTCATCGCCCGCGTACGCGCCGACGTTCAGTCGTGCGGCATTGATCTGCTTGTCACTGACCGGCTGGCCGTTGAAGGTGTTCTCGCCAAACCCGTCGTGGTTCATGCTGGCCACCGCCACACGGGCGCGCAGGCCACTGTCGGTGCCGCCAATCGGGCCGCCGATGGCCGCCTTCGCATCCAGCTGGCTGTAGTTGCCCACGGTGATCTGGGCGAAGCCCTCGGTCTGGGTGGGCAGGCCGCGCGAGATGTACTTGATCGCGCCGCCGATGGTGTTCTTGCCGTAGAGCGTGCCCTGCGGGCCGCGCAGCACCTCGATGCGCGAGACATCGAACACATCCAGCAGCGCACCCTGCGGGCGCGCGATGTAGACGTCATCCAGGTAGATGCCTACGCCCGGATCGGCGCCCCAGGTGGGATCGGACTGGCCGATGCCTCGGATGTAGGCGGTGACCGTGCTGCTGGCGCCACGGGCGGCGTAGATGGTGAGGTTCGGCACCTGCGCATCGAGGTCGCTGATGTCCTGGACATTCATCTTGTCCAGCGCCTCGGAGGTAAAGGCGGTGACTGCAACCGGCACCTCCTGCAGGGTTTCCTCACGCTTGCGCGCGGTGACCTTGATGCTGTCCAGGTTGGTCGGCGAAGCGGATCTGCCTGCCGTCGGTGATTCCTGTGCCAGTACCGGCCCCGTGGCCAGCAGCGCGCCGATCATGAGACTCAAACAATTCCGTTTCATTCGGTCCTCCCCCAGGCATGAGCGTGCGGATGGCCCATTGCCACCCCTGCAGCCAAGGCTAGCGGTGTCATGGGCAAGCAGCGAGTGGACCTAGGTCCAGTCGGCAGCGGCCCGTGGATGCGGATACTGGGCGCGCCCCCAACCGGAAGCGGTCCCCGGTACTCCTTCATCCACGACTCACGCACGAGGATCTGGCCATGAAATCCGGAATCGATTCGATCAAGGCGGTACTGCTGGTGATGTGCAGCTGGCTGGCGATGGCGGGCAGCGCGGTTGCCGCTGGCCCGGCCGGTCATTGGGATATCGGCCTGTACGGCAATCTGTTCGGCGCCCGCGAGTACCAGGTCTGGGTGCCGGCCGGCTACGACGCGGCCCAGCCACTGCCCCTGCTGCTGGTGCTGCACGGCTGTGTGACCGGGCCGAACCTGATGGGCGAGGCCTCCGGCTTCAACGATGTGGCCGACACTGAGGGGTTCATCGTGGTCTACCCCCGGCAGAACGTCACCTCCAATCCGGCCCGCTGCTGGAACTGGCAGCTGCCGATCAACCAGGCCCGCGACAGCGGCGAAGCCTCGATCCTGGCCGGCATCGTGGACAAGGTGAAAGCGGGCTACAGCGTGGATCCGCACCGGGTCTATGTCACCGGCATTTCCGCGGGCGGCGCGATGACCTCGATCATGCTGGCCTGCTATTCGGATGTGTTCGCTGCCGGCGCGATCCATTCCGGTGGCATGTTCAAGGGGGCGACCACGATTTCCGGTAGCGCCTATGCGTTGCTGGCCGGCAGCATCTATTCGCCGGACAGCAATGGCCGTCTGGCCTGGCAGTGCTCGGGATCGCCGTCGCCCCGACCGCTGCCGGTGCTGGTGTTCCATGGCAGCGCCGATCTCACCGTCAATCCGGTGAACGGCCAGCAGGCCGTGCGCCAGTTCCTGCAGACCAACGATCTGGCCGACGACGGCCTGGACAACGACTCGGTGAAGTACGTGCCGACCAGCACCTATCACGGCCAGGTGCCGGGTGGACGTGCGTATACGGTGGATACCTACGCCTACGGTGGCAGGACGCTGGTGCAGCACTATGTGGTGCAGGGCATGGGCCATGCGTGGAGCGGCAGCCAGTCCGGCCTGCCGTTCACCGACCCAAAGGGGCCGGATGCCACGCTGATCACCTGGCTGTTCCTGAAGGATCAGCAGCGCTGAGTGATCGCTGCGCCCGGGCGCAGCCTGGGCGTGCCCTTGCCAGCCGCCGGGCGCACGATCAACCGCAGGCGGGCCACGCCCGCGGTTGATCGCCTGCGTCGGGCGCCTGCAGCCAGGCCCCGCGTTCGGCGAGGAAGCGCTTGGGCGGGGCGCCGACCGCCTTGCGGAACATGGTCACGAAGGCGCCAGCGCTGTCGTAGCCAAGGTCATCGGCAATGGACTGCACCGTCCTGCCCCTTGCCAGCATCGGCAGGGCAACCATCACATGCATCTGCCGCCGCCAGCGCCTCACGCTCAATCCGGTTTCAGCGCAGAACAGGCGGGACATGTTGCGCTCGCTCATTCCAATCCGGCCGGCCCACAGGTCGAGCGTTGCGCGCTCGGCCGGTGCAGCCAGCATGGCATTGGCCAGGGTGCGCAGTCGCGGCTCGGAAGGCATGGGCAGGTGAAGCCACTCCGGCGGCGCCGCAGCAAGCTCATCCAACAGCACGGTCATCAGCCGGGCATGGGCGCTGCCGTCCTCGTACTGCAGCGGCAGGCGTGCGGTGCGTTGCAGCAGGGCATGCATGAACGGGGTGATCGCCATCGCGAAGCAGTGGGCTGGCAATCCCGGAACCGCCTCGGGATTAACGAACACGACGAACCCATGGGGTTTTCCGCTGCTGCTGGCGCGGTGGGTCAACCCGCCGGGAATCCAGATCGCCCCCTGCGGCGGCACCACCCAAAGGCCGGCTGGCGACTCCAGTGTGATCAGGCCATGCGTGGCCACCAGCAGCTGCGCTTTCCGATGCGAATGAAAGTCCATTTCCCACGCATCCGGGATCGGGTCCAGTTCGAACACCATGACCGTCTGCGCGACCCGATCCGGGTAATCGGCGCCCACGTCATTGCGCCCGGCAACCGCCTTGGTCACGCCTGCACCTGCGCAACCCTGGTCGGCCGGGCGCCACAGCGTGCCTCACTCCTCATCACGGGCCTGCCCGGGTTCATGTCGGTGCCAGACGCAGATGAATCCCATCAGGACGTGAATGATGGGCAGACTGCTGTGTGTTGCTTCAGTGGCGGGGGCGGTGTCATTCATGCGGGCATCCTCTGGAACCGAGGAGGGGAAGCGTATTCGGCGGGCCGGAGACCGTCATTCGACAGTTCCGCCAGGTGATTCACCAATCCGGCCATATCGACCGCACGACATCGAAGCGGCTGGACAGCCTGGCCTACAAGGCCGGAACCGTGAGCCTCTGCAGGTCGAGCTTGGCCCTCAGAGCGTAGTGCTTGCGGGTGACCGGCACGACGCAGGTCAGGCGAGGATCGACATAGTCCTTGAACAGCGGTGGACGCGGGGAAGACAGGTAGAATCCGCGATCCTGCTTGACCGCCGCCGGCAGCAGAACCTCGCTGAGGTCGCTGTCGGAGGCATCGGTGACGAGGCAGGGCGCATGGCGGAACCCGAGCCGGCGCAGCAGGTACAGGCGATGGGAGCCATTGGTCAGCACCATGCGCCTGCCGAACCGGGTGGCGCTGATCAGGTTGTCACTGAAACCCAGATAGATGACGACGGCGTGGCTGGCTGCGCCGAACGGCTCGTAGTCGGCGATGGCAGCCGGATCGAGGGTCGCCACATCGAGGAAGCGCAGGTCGTTCGAGGTGGACGCGAACGTGTAGCTGCCATCGGACTGGGTGAACCGCACTTCCGGATGTGCATGGCTGCCGCTGCGGGCGACAAGCTGCATGACCTCCTGCGCGGTGGGTGAGGCAGTCACTGCAGCCGCCAACTGGTCGATGTGACGAAGATTGATGCATTCCTGGAAGACCACCAGTCGATCGATCTCGACCATCTGCCAACTGCGCGGCAGAACACTCGTCATCCGGTGCATCGAGGGTTGTCGCAGCGCCTGCTCAGCCAGCGGCAGCATCTCATCCGGTAACGCATGGACATTGATGGCGTCGGCCTCACCGGCTTCCTCCTGCCGCAGCCTCAGCACCTCGGCACGTGCCGTCCGCCATTCCTCCACCAGCGCAGCCTCGTCGAAGCGTCCCGGTGGGCAACGCTCCCGTACGAAACGGATGAACTTCGGCAAGGGAAACATCCCTTTCAGCAGAAGCGTGGGATCCAGGCCGTCGTCTCTGATCTCGCTGCTCATCCCTCTCGCCTCTCGTAGGTCATATCGACAACGGGCCACTGGCGTCATTCGTCACGCCAAAATAATATGTTATATCGTAACATTCAGGTGCCTTGGCGGCAATCGCCCTGCAATGTCGCGGCGATGGTGGCTTGGCTGCTCCGTATCCAATGCAACGCGATCCAACGCAATGCGCGGGTACATCCACTGACGATAGGAGATGTTCATGAACGAGCTGATTGAGCTGGGTGTAGTGGCAGGACAGCAGAACCCTGAGGATCAGGGCATGGGTGGCGAACTGATCGAGCTGGGCTCGGTGGTTTCGGAAACGAAGGCGCACAACCACGGCACGTTGTGGGATGGCGTGTTCCCGACCACGTCGCCCTGATCTGCCGCGCAATGTCGCATCTGCGGTGCATGCCTTGCATGCACCGCTTCTCCGGTTCCGGCGCAGGAGCGCATGATGGAGCAGGCTGCCGCCCCGTATTTCCTGTCAAAGCACGCCCACGTCTGTGTCACCGGCGATGCGATGGTGATTCTGGACCAGGCCACGGGAAAGTATCTCTCCCTTGAAAAACGCGGCGCCGCAGGCCTTGGCAAGCTCGTTCTCGATTGGCCCCTGCAGTCCGATGACGCAAGCACGCCCAGGCTTCTGCAGGCATTGATCGACCGCCGCCTGATCACCGCGGATCCGCAGCAGGGGAAATCCGCTGCCAGCCCTGCCATTGCGCTGCCTCGGTACTGGGCGCGCGAAGGCGCGCCGCGTGGCCGTCCACCCATCATGGCGCGTGACCTGCGTCGATTCATCGCCTCGTGCGCCTATGCCGCCTGCAGCAGAACGTTCCTTCCTTTCAGTTCCACGGTGTCGGCCGTGCGCCGTCGGGCGGATCGCGGCCACAGCAGGCCGGTAGGCGCTGAAGAACTAGCCCTGCGGGTGCGGGTGTTCGACTGGCTTCGGCCCCTGGCTTTCAGGAAAACCGATGAGTGCTTTCTCTACTGCCTGGCGATGCGCGGATTCCTGTCGAACTACGGCATCGCTCCGGCCTGGGTGTTCGCGGTCAGAACCCAGCCGTTCGCCGCGCATTGCTGGCTGCAGCACGGCGATCAGGTGTTGACCGACATTCCCTTCAACCTGCGCCGGATGGTTCCCATCCTGGTGCTGTAACGAAACCTGCCATGTACCGATACATCGCCGTGCTCTGGAACACCCACTCGGAATCCGCGACGGCGCAGGCGGAACGCATCGTGGAAAGGATCGGCGCCAGG
The DNA here is from genome assembly GCF_047500745.2 of Stenotrophomonas sp. FR024. Taxonomy (NCBI): domain Bacteria; kingdom Pseudomonadati; phylum Pseudomonadota; class Gammaproteobacteria; order Lysobacterales; family Lysobacteraceae; genus Stenotrophomonas; species Stenotrophomonas sp. FR024. The sequence continues at coordinate 223,528 of NZ_JAXAXM020000005.1, read as the reverse complement.
CTGCCCGGCATCGCCTGCGTGTTGAACGACAATGGCGCGGCGATCCATGTGCAGAGCGACAACCACGGTTATTTCGAATGCGATCGCTCGAACTCGCTGGTGGTACTGGGCAAGCTGTTCCACAAGACGTTCGGCGAAGGCAAAGTGCCTTGCTGCGTGAACCTGGATCCCGCCACAGCGGACGCCGCCTGCAGCAGCCAGGGCCGCAGCATCGTAGAACACTACTGGGGCCGCTACGTGGCGTTCGGCTTCCAGCAGGAAACGTCGAGCTGGTTCGTCCTGCGCGATCCCACTGCGGAGATCCCGTGCTACATGACCACGGTGGGCCAGTTGACGCTGGTCTTCTCCAACATGGAAGACTGCCTGATGCTGGGTCTGCGTGAATTCAGCGTTGACTGGTCCTTCCTGTCGTACTCGCTGCTGTACCCGTTTCGTGATGGCCTGCAGACCGGCTTCCAGGAGGTCACGGCGGTCGAAGCGGGCGAAGCGGTTTCAATCCGTAATGGTGAGCCGGTGGGCCGGCGCTGCCAGTGGGACGTGGTGCGGCTGGCCCGCGACGCGCCGATCGAAGATCTTCAGGAAGCCGTGTCGCTGGCGCGTTCCACGCTGCTGGGCTGCATCGGTGCACTGGCCAGCCCGCACCGGCGCATCCAGCTGCAGCTGTCAGGCGGGCTGGATTCCTCGATCATCCTGGCCGGCCTGTTGCAGGCGCCGTCGGCACCGCAGGTGACGTGTGTCCATCACTACGATGAGGGCATCGGCGCCGACGAACGGCTGTTCGCGCGGATGGCAGTGCAAGGGGCCAGTGATTCCTCGGGCAGGCGTTGCGAATACATCGAGTACCGAAGGCAACCTCACTGCGCGCTGGAAGAGATCATGACCTTCCCGCGTACAGCCCGGCCGGCGCATTGTTCCGGCTATCTTCTCCACCGCCGTGACGTGGCCTTCGACGGTGACACCGTGCAGTTCACCGGTGTTGGCGGTGATGCGGTGTTCCTGCGTTTCAAGGGCAATGCCGCTGCGATCGACTACGCCTGGCGGCGCGGCATCGACCGGGATTTCTTCCGCGTCGCCTTCGAAACCGCGCAGTCCGGCGACTCACTGTACGGGGTGCTGAAGGATGCGATGGTCCATGGTCTGCTCAAGCGGCCAGGCAGCATCAATGGCCGTTGGGGCAAACCCTGCCCATGGGTGCGGGTGGACCGCGCCGAACAGGATGGCCTGCAGCCGGCCTGGTTGCGGCACGCGCAGGCGCAGGGGCATCGCGTATCACCCTACAAGCTGGCCCATATCGGCCGCATGGTGTTTCCGACCAGCGTCCTTGATCCCTTCGAAGGTGCAGGCCACTGGCATGGCGTATCGCCGATCAGTGCGCAGCCGCTTGTCGAACTGTTCGCGCGCATTCCGCTGCACCTGCTCATCGCGGACGCGGAAGACCGCACCATCGCGCGGCGTGCAATGAAAGGCCTGTTGCCGGAGGTGCTGGTGTCGCGGAAGGTGAAATCCTATCTGGATGATCACTCCGTGGCGGTCACCCAGGGGCACCAGCAGTTCATCAGGAATCTTCTGGTCGATGGAATGCTTTCCAGGCGCGGCTATCTCGACAGCGCGCTGGCCGATGCGGGCATCCAGCAGGTCGGCCCGGACCACTCGTCGCAGGTGCTCGGCATCTTCGGCCCGCAGATCAACATCGAAGCGTGGCTGCGTCGCTGGTCCGGCCAACGTGGCGCGCAGGCGGCCGCCGTGGCCTAGGCGCTGCGGCTCATTTCTTCCAGGTACAGGCTCTCAAGATCGTTCGCGGTGATCGTGCTGGCATCCAATGTCCTGCGCAGGCGACCGGCCCGCATCAGGCCGATCGTGGTCGCCACCTCACGGGCACGGAACAGATCGTGGGTGGCCATCAGGATCGCCGTGCCGCGATCGCGTTCCCGCACGATCAACTCATGGAATTCGGCTGACGCCGTTGGGTCCAGGCCCGAGGTGGGTTCATCCAGCAACAGAGCCCTGGCTTCCTTGACGATGGCCAGTGCGATGCCGACCTTCTGCCGCATGCCCTTGGAATAGAGGCCCACGCGTCGCCCGAATGCGTCGGTCGCCAGGCCGGCGGACCTGAGTGCGTCCTTCAACCGCGCTGGCGAGCGTTCCTCGACACCGGCCAGGCGGGCGAAGTAGTCCAGATTCTCGTAGCCGGTCAGCTCGTCGTACAGCGCCACGGTCTCGGGGATGTACAGCAGCCGCCGGCGTACCTCCTGCGGCTGCTGGTGCGCACTGAGACCGTCCACTTCGGCCGCACCGGAGGTGGGTTTCAGAAAGCCAAGAAACAGCTTGATGGTGGTCGACTTGCCGGCGCCGTTGGCGCCCAGCAGGCAGAATATCTCGCCCGGCTTCACCGCGAAGCTGACGTCATCCAGCGCCCGATGTGCACCGTGTTCCATGACCAGGCTTTTTGCAGACAGCATGTGGACGTCTCCTCAGGGCGTTGCCAGCCGGCTGCGCAATGCACCGGCTGAAAGCAGGACAAGCAGTGTGGCAATGATCAGTGCGGTGAGATCGGCGAGGACACCACGTTGGGCGACGCCGGCTGTTTCGTGGAACTGGAAGCGGGGCAGGGTGTCGTACTCTTCGAAGGTCTGCGGCGCGTCACGATCCAGATAGGCCTTGTGCAACAGCCGCCGCGCCTGCCAGAAGGAGTGGACCTGCCCCTGGAAGTCGAGCGCGCGGTCGGCATCCGAGCCTGCGATGCGGTCGAGCGCGTCCTGTGTCGCGACGGCCGGCAGCAGCAGCCGCACCTTGTCCAGAACCTGGCGATGTGCGGCCTCGGCCTGCGCATGCGAGGCGATCAGGCGTTCCAGTTCCCGGTCAGCTGCAACCCGATCGGCGTAGGCCTGGCGCACAGTGTCGGAGATGACGGGGGACGGCGAATTCACTGGCGCCGACGTCGCATGCTCGCGCCGCTGGCGCGTGGCGATGTCGGACTGCATCGCCTTTACTTCGGTGGCGAACTGCATCTGTGACGGCGGCGGCGCGATCAGATTCACCGTGGCCAGCGCCAGCGACGGCGCCATGACCACGATCAGCAGCCACAGCGCGCCGGCGGCGATGGCCGCCTCGGTGGTGCGCCTGGCAAGGCAGCCGATCAGCAGTGCAAGGGCCAGCCAGAACGCGCCGTACAGGAGGACGGTCAGGGCCAGCATGGCCAGGCCCGCAGGACTGCGCGCGCCGGCCCCGATCGTCACCGCCAGGAGGATGGCCAGTGCGGGCAGCAGCACCACCAGGCCACGGGCCAGCACCTTGACCACCAGCAGACGCGTTGCCGACACCGGCTGTGACAGCACCAGCGCCGCGATGCCGCGCTCGCGCTCACGTGACCACAGATCGTGGGTGGCCACGAGAATGACCAGCGGCAGGAGGAAGACGATGACGAAGGCGAGGTCGAACCGTCCCGCAGCCCGTGCCGCTGGATTGCCGATGTCGGCCCAGACGTGCTTGAGCAGCAGGGTCGGATCGCCCAGCGCGACCACATCGGCGGTGTAGGGGTAGTCGTCTGCCTGGCCGATCGACAGCGTTGCCATGGCGGCGGGCGCCAGCACCGGCTGGGCGCGGGGCAGCACCGAGGGCGCCTTGCCGACGAATGCCCGGCTGCGTTCCTTCGTCTGTTGTTCTTCCTGCTTGATCAGGGCGATGGCCGCCTCGCGCTGGTCCACCCACGCGCGGCCGTTCCACGCGGCGTAGGCACCCAGCCCGAGCAGCAGGACAAGCAGCACCGGCAGCGCTCGATCGCGCAGCAATCGGCGGATCTCATAGCGGGCAATCGACACAACGTTCATGGCGATCTCCCCAGCTTCCGAGCGGAGATGAGCACCACCACGCAACCCAGCATCAGCCAGACCAGCAGAATGACGAGATTTCCGCGCTGCGCGGTAGCGGTACCGGCCAGGGTCTGTTGCGGCGGCCGGTAGTGCACTGAACGGGTGATGCCGGCGATGTCGGCCACGTGCTTCCCGCCTTGTGGTGCCTTGTGCAGTTTCACTTCCTGGTTGAGTGCCTGGATCAACCGATAACGGTAGTCCTCCACGCCGCGCAGGAACGCCAGATGCGCCGGGAAATCCGTGCCGGCGAAGGCGCGCGACCAGGACTGCAGCGCCAGCGTCGGCGAGGCAAGACCAAACAGGCGCTGGGTGGCGTCCTGCTGCTGGTAGGTGGCATGCAGGCGATCGAAATGGCGGTTGTAGACGCGCGTCGAGTTGGCCTCGGCAAACTCCAGCGCCACGCCGCGGAAGTTCAGCGGCAGGTCGTCAACGCTGTCGACCCGGTAGCGTGCCATCAACGCCGCCCGCAAGGCATCAAGTCGTTTGTCGGCCGGGTCATGGCCATCCGCGCCGTTCTCCGCTTCTTCGGTCACGCCGGTCCTGAACGCCGGTGCCGAAGGGGTCGGGTACAGGGATTCGGCAACCGCAGGCGCCACCCTCGGCAGCAGCAGCGTGGACACCACCCAGAAGCCGAGCAGCACGACCAGTGACGTCCGTGCCGAGCCGGCAAGTGCCGACACCCCCACGGTAAGTGCACAGAACACCAGCAGATAGAGCAGGTAGGCGGCCGCCAGTGCGAGCAGGGCGGCAAGATCCGTGGCGTCGCCGTACTGGATGGACAGCCCCGGAAGACTGATCAGCAGCATGGCCATCACCAGCAGCAGCGAGGCGGCCGCCAGGGCAATCAAGTGTCCACAGATCAGCACGCCGGCCGAGGCGCCGGTACCGAGTTCCTGGCGCAGCGTCTCGCGGGCCACATCGCCGGACAGTGTGGCGAACCCGGCGAGGACGATCAGCAGCGGCGCCACCACCTGCAGCGCCCACGCCGCAGAGAAACCCTCGAAGCGGCTGAGTGCGGTGCCACCATCCACGGCACGGTGCCGGGCCGGGTTCTGCGCGTGGCCTTCGATGAACACCGAGGTTCCCAGGTAGTCCGTCAGCCCCGGGTCCAGTGCAGCCAGTGGCCGCACAGGGGCAGCAATGGCACGCCCCACATGTGCGGCGCTATGCGGGTCGATTGTGCCCTGGCTGTCCCAGAGCCGCGCCTCTTCCTCGCTCATTGCCTGGCGCTCCTGCGCCTGCAGGGTCAGGCGTGCAGCACCACTGAGCACCGATGCTCCCGCAATCAGCAACAGGGCAAGGGCGAGCCATAGCACGCGCCGCTCGCGCCACATCAACGTGAGCTGGGTTGCCGCAACAGCAAACGCCTGCTGGATGGCCATGACGGACCGGGACAGGGCAGGGGCTTCGGTGCGCATGGCGGCTTACCAGCGGTGCGTCAGCGTCATGGACAGGAAGCGACCCAGCGCTGTTGCATTGGTGGGGTCATAGCCGGTGTTGATGCTGTTGACGATGAACGGCGGATCCCGGTCGAACAGGTTCTGCACGTTGAACGCAAGCGAGGTGCCACGCTGCGGGTCCGCCGATGCACCGAAGTGGTAGGCGAGGTTCAGATCTACGGTCGTCCAGGAGCTGACGTGGGGCCGGGCGACATTGGCGGGGTCGCGATAACTGTCCACGTAGTTCACGAAGATCCCCGCCGCGGCCTGCTGCCGGCTCAGCGCGATGCCACCGCGCATCTTGAGGTCCACCGGGTAGTACACCGAATTCACCGCATCCACCTCGGGCGACGTACTGGTCAGGCGCCGCTTCGACTCGATGATGTACTGCCCGGCCAGGTTCAGCCCGATGTGGGTCTGGCCGGCATCGAAGCCATAGGATCCGCTGAAGTCGACACCACGCTGCCGGGTGAAGGCGTTGTTGCGGAAGCGGTTGTCGAGGATCACCTGGCTGTTGGTTTCGTCCGTGCCTGGCGGCAACGCATATGGCCCCACGCGCGAGACGAACAGTCCCAGGCCAGACACGCCCAGCTGGCGTGCCTGCTGGATCTGCTGCTGCGTGGGATTGGTGGTCAGGATGTCTGCGTAAGGTGCGGTGGACTGCAGGAACAGCGACGGGAAGCTGCCGCCGAAGCCGCTGCCGATACGGTCGGCGTATTCGATGTGGTAGTAGCTCGCATCAATCTTGAGCCCCGGCAGCGACGGCGGCGCGAACGAGAAACCGCCGGTCCAGGTCTTGGCCCGTTCGGGGCCCAGATCGGGATTGCCATTGGAGAGCATCATCAGGATGGTGTTGCCATTGGCTGCACTCGGGTTGGGCACGTTCGCCACCACCACGGTGTTGTTCAACTGCATGTCCTGGTACACCGGCGCCCGGTAGGAGCGGCCGTAGCTGGTGCGGAACGAAAGCCCCTGGGTCGCCTCCCACAGCAGGCCGAACTTGGGGTTCAGCGTGGAACCGAAATCGCTGTAGTCGTCATAGCGCGCTGCGGCGGTCAGGGACAGGCTGCGCACGCCCGGCAGATGCTTCAGCAGCGGAACGTTGAGCTCGGCAAAAGCGGACCTCACGGTACGCTGCAGGTCGAGCGGCTTTTCCAGGCCGCGGTGATCGATCAGTTCATAGCCATCGCGGCGGTAGCCCGCGCCGAATGCCGCGCGAACCCCACCGGCGGGCAGGCTGAACAGCTCACCGTCGGCGACCAGGTCCAGGTAACGCGATTCGGAGTTGGTATTGGTGGGTGGCGCGGTACTGGCCGAGCTGCCGGTGATGGTGGTGCGCTGATAGGACACATCGCTCCTGCCGAACCCCGAATCCAGGCGCGCCTGCCACTGACGCGGAAGGTCCAGTGTCAGGCCGGCGAACAGGTCGAACTGGCGCGTGTGCGGGAACAACCGGGTTTCGTCGGCCGTGCCGGAAATGGTGGTGTCCATCTCGCGCTTGGCGAACGAGCCGGTCACGTTCAGGGTCAGCACATCGCTGAGCTGCTGCACGCCGTCCACGTACAGGCTGTGGCGCTTCGAACCGGGGTAGAGGTCGTACGGCTTGACCCGCACGTTCTTCGAGAAATCCTTGTCCACCGCCGGCAGGTTGCTCTGCTTCAGGAACTCGTAGCTGGCCAGCACATGGCCACCATCCCACGACCAGCCTGCCGACTGCGAGGCCTGGTATTCCTCCATGCCGCCGGTGGTCACGGCGCCGTAACGCACAGCGGTCTCATACCCGGTGAAGTCGCGGCGCAGGATGATGTTGACCACACCGCCGACCGCATCGGTGCCATAGATGGCCGAGGCACCATCGGTGAGGATCTCAACGCGTTCCACCGCACTCAGCGGTATCAGCGAGACATCCACGTACTGGTAGCGGTTCGACGAGGTCACGCGGTGGCCGTTGATCAGGGTCAACGTGGTGCCGGTTCCCAGACCGCGCAGGTTGATGGCGGTGCCCTGGCCGAAGTTGTTGCCGGTATCGCGGTCGACGCCAAGGTTGGCGACGTTGGCACCATTGGCGCCACCGCCGAAGTTCTGCGGCAGTTTCTCGAACAGCTGCTGCACGGTGGCCACGCCGGTGCGGTCGATGGCCTCCTTGTCGATCACGATGATCGGGGAGGCGCCTCCGCCAATGGCATCGCGGATGTTGCTGCCGACCACCAGCACCTTGTCCAGGGTCGCGGTCGGCGCCTCGGGCGCTGCGCCTGCGGCCCGCGAACGCCGGGCATCGCCGGGGTTCTGGGCGATCGCAGGCACGCTGGCCAACAGTGCAGCGGCAATGCTGAGGGCCATGAGCGCGCGTGGCATGGCAGCGGATACGTTCGTCATTCCCCGGTCCATCGATCCCATCCGAAAGTGGCCTGCGACGTGGCTACGTCGCTCCTGAATGGATATGTTATAGCATATCATTGTGGGGTTGAGTCCACGCTGGAACCAGGCCGATGAAGAAGACTGCTGTTCCGCCGCCCGTCGCTGAAATCCTGGGCACGTACTGGAAGGCTGACCGCAGGCTGCTGCTGCTCATCGCCGGCAGTGTCGTGCTGTCCAGCCTGGCCAATGTTGCGGCGCCCTATCTTTTCTCACGCCTGATCGACCGTCTGCCCATCGACGGGGTCGGCGCTCTCGCGGGCGGCTTCCTGCTGTATGCGGTCATGCTTGGCGCTGGCAGCGCCCTGCAGAACACCGTGCAGTACCTGTCGTTCCTCAGCGGCGAGAATCTTGGCTTCATCACCAGTACCCGCTACTTCGCCCGTCTGCTGAAGAAGACCAACAGCTTCTTCCTGGAGTACAACGCCGCCGAGCTGCAGGTTGCAGGGGAGAAAGGCCGTGGCGCGCTGAAGATCGTGGTGCAGCTGGGGCTGGTGGCCTTCATTCCCAGTGCGCTGCAGATCCTGCTGACGCTGATAACGCTGGGTGCGTTGATCAACCTGCAGGTGGTGGCCATCGTGCTGGCCTACGGCACGGTAGCCGTCACGCTTTCCGCCATCGCTACCCGGCGCGCACGCATCCATCGCGAAGCTGCGGTCGAGGCCGGCCAGCAGAACGCGCGCTTCGTCGGCAATGCCATGAATGCCATGGAGACGCTGCGCCAGTTCGGTGGCAGCGCCTGGATGGTGCAGCGCTTCGAGCAGAAGGCCCAGGAGGTGCGCGACAGCTGGCGCGCCTACGTACTGCAGCGGATCGGCTTCATTGCGCTGCTGGGCATCGGCCTGGCGGTCGAGTTCATCGTTACCTTCCATCTGTTGCTGCCGCGCTACCAGAGCGGCGGTCTGAGCGTCGGCGACATCGTCCTGTTCAATCTGCTGCTGCTCCAGCTCAACATGCCGTTCGAGATGATCGCCCGTTCGATCGATGACGTCGCGCGCTCGTGGAGCATGCTGGCTCCGCTTTCCACCTTGTGGGCGGCGCCCGAGGAGCAGCAGGTGGCCGATGCCCAGCGCTTTGCGGGTGAAAGCGGCCGGCTGGCGTTCGAGCGGGTCAGCCACCGCTATGGCAACGGTCGCGGGGTAAGCGATGTGTACTTCGCGGCCGAACGTGGCGGCATCAATTTCCTGATCGGCCCGACCGGGGCAGGGAAGTCGACCCTGTTCAAGCTCGCCCTGAAATCGATCGATCCGCAGCGTGGCCGGATCCTGGTCGATGGCCTTGACCTGTCCCGGATCGACCGTGCGGCCTGGCATGCCGCTGTCGCGGTGGTTCCGCAGGATGTCATCCTGCTCAACGAAAGCCTGGCCGACAACATCCTGCTCGGGCGCGCGCGTGATGATGATCGGCTGCGGCATGCCGCACGCAAGGCTGCGATCCTGCCGTTGATCGAGGCGCTGCCCGAGGGGCTGGAAACCACGGTGGGCGAGCGGGGCCTGAAGTTGTCCGGCGGGGAACGCCAACGCATCGCGATTGCCCGTGCACTGTATGGCGAGCCGGCGATCCTGTTTCTGGACGAGGCAAGCTCCGCGCTGGATGAGGCCACTGAACGCGAGATCATGGACCATATCCGCGCACTGGCGAACGATGTAACCGTGGTGGCCATCACCCATCGGCGCGGTATCGTGAGCCCGACTGACCGGGTGATCGAGCTGGAGAGTGATCGCTGAGCAACTTGGTCATGGCGACCGAACCACGCCCAACTAGAGCAGCAACAGTGCCCCGATCAGCGCAGGCGGCATCACCAGCGCGCCGACGCGCAGGAAGTCGAGCGCGCTGACATGCTCGCCCTCGCGGCGCAGCGCCACCAGCCACAGCATCGTGGCCAATGAGCCGGTCACCGACAGGTTGGGGCCCAGGTCCACGCCGACCAGCAATGCGGCGCGGGTCTGTGCCGGCAGATCGGCCATCTGGCCCAGCGAGCCTGCGGCGAGGCCGACCGGCAGATTGTTGGCCACGTTGCTCAGCAGCGCGGCCGCGCCACCGGCCAGCCAGCTGGCCTGGTGCGGGGAAGTCTGCGCAACGGCCTGCAGCGCGCTGGCTGCCGCCTGGATGACACCGGTCTGGGCCACTGCTTCCACCAGCACGAACAGGCCGGCCACCAGCGGCAGTACGCCCCATGACACATGGCGCAGCAGCGGCAACGGGCTGCGTCGTTGGCGCATCGCCACCAGTGCCACACTCAGCGTGCCTGCGCAGAACGTGGCCAGGCCGAGCGGGCCGTTCAGTGCGGAGGTCACCAGCAGCACGGTGCCGGTGAACAACACGCCCAGTGCGCTGAGCCGGCCGCCTTCGGTCAGCGGGCGATGCGCCGGCGCCGCCACCAGCGGCTGCGCGATCTCGCGCCGATGCACCCAGCGCAGCACCAGATAGGTGGCGCCGATCGCGGCCAGCGACGGCAGCGCGAACTGTGCCAGCCACTGCATCAAGGGCGGCATGTGCTGGCCGTACACCACCAGGTTGGCCGGGTTGGAAATGGGCAGCACGAAGCTGGCCGCATTGGCGATGAACGCACAGACGAACAGATAGGGCAGGGGGTTGGCACGGGCCGCCTTGCAGGCTGCGTAGACCGCCGGGGTCAGCACCACCGCCGTGGCATCGTTGGAAAGAAACACGGTCACCAGCGTGCCGACCAGGAACACGAGGTCGAACAGGCGTCGTCCCGAGCCGCCTGCGTGGCGGACCGCGTACAGCGCCAGCCAGTCGAACAGGCCCTCGCGCCGGGCCAGCTCGGCCAGCACCATCATGCCGACCAGGAACAGATAGACATCGCGGCCCTCGGCCACCGCGTGCAAGGTCCTGCCGAACGACACCGCTCCCAGCAGTGGAAGCAGAAGGGCAGCCCCCAGTGCCCACACATATTCCGGAATGCGGAACGGCCGGAACAGCAGGCCGACGGTGGCAACGGCCACGGCCGCCCAGATGAGGAAAGAGGAGTAGGAAACGAGCATCGGGCGGGGTGTCTCAGCGGCGCCGACGCGTACCTCGCAGGAGCGCGCCCGCTGCAATCACGGCAGTTCGGGGAAGGCGGCATCATACTCCGTGAGCCGCGCCCGAGCTGTGGAGCCCAGCCCATGCTTGTCTGCTTGCCGCGTGCCCCAGGCACCCACGCTCCGCGAACGTTTTCTTCGGGCGCTCTTCACCGTCGCTCCGCTTAGAGTGAAGGCCACTCAAAGTGTCACGCATGGAATCAACGATGTCCGAATACCGGGACTGGATCTTCAATGCCAACGGCCGAACCCTGGTGGCCCGGGTGGAGCTGGATGGCGACGGCGGCGGCACCATCAACCGCTGCCAGTTGACTCCGGGGCCCGCGCAGTCCGGGCTGTGCATCAAGGTAGCCTCGCAGGCCGAAGCCGCAAAGAAGCTCGAAACCGAGGTGGAGAAGCTGCTCGGCCCAGAGTGGTGAGAGGGCTTCGCTACGGCAGAAGCGTTGAGAGGTCGCCAGCGCAAATCCGCAATCTCATTCCATGCGACGGCCGACCGTATTCTTCGGGCCATGCATTCACCCTCCAGCCCTCCCGATTTCATGACCGCTACCCGGCCCTCCGGCTGGGTGCAGAGCGGTGACCGCTGGGACCTGTGGTGGAACGGCCGCTGTGTGGCCAACGTCGTGCCGCATGCCGTGCTCGGGGTCCGCCTGTTCCTCGCCGCGCGGAAATCACCCCAGCCCAAGGTCGTGGCCGCCGTGAATGCTCGCCAGGCCAAGCGCTACGCCGAGCGCTGGTGTGCCGCCCGGCTTTGCCCGCAGTTGCGGTTGCGCGATGCGGTGGCGCGGCTGGTAGATACCGGTGCTCCATCACCTCCGGCGCCTACGCGGGAGCAGCGGCAGCAGGCCCGCCGCCTGGCCGAGGCCGGGTCGCGCGAGATGGGCCGGATCAAGGAGGCGCTGGCGCTGAGACGGACCCCTGCGATGTCGCGAGCGCAGGAGCAGGCACGCCCGCTACCCAGATAGAACCTCGGCCACGTGGTCCTGCGCGCACCTATAATGCCGCCCCCGGCCCCGATCACTTGCTGATCAAGGCAGCTGCCGGGTCTACCTGCGGCATCCATCTGGAGTTGATCAAGAATGCAGACGTTCACGGAAGAATGGATTGGCGCCCTGCGGCGCGTCGCACTCTGTGCGGGACTGGCTGCCCTGGCCTGCAGCACGCCTGCGCTTGGCAATGACAACGCAGCCGAGCGGGATCGCGTGATGGCTGCGGCGAAGACCGGCAACGCGGAAGCCCAGAATGAACTTGGGGACAGGTATCTGCGCGGCGCAGGCGTCGACAGGGACGCAGCGAAGGCAGCGGACTGGTACCGCAAGGCGGCCGATCAGGGCTATGCGCCGGCACAGTCCATGCTGGGTGTGCTGTATCTGCGAGGCAATGGCGTGCCGAAGGATTCCGCTCAGGCCCTGCACTGGGTACGCAAGGCTGCCGATCAGGGCAATGCGGACGCACAGTCCGATCTCGGGATCATGTACCTGCAGGGCCTGGGCCCGCAGCAGGATGATGCCCAAGCTGTCCTGTGGCTCCGCCGAGCCGCTGAACTCGGCTCGCCGGCCGGGCAGTACAGCCTTGCCAATCTCTATCAGAAGGGACGCGCCGGCCTCACGAAAGACGAGGCCCAGGCCATGCAGTGGTATGCCAGGGCAGCCGTGCAGGAGCTCGGCCTAGCGGGAGTCAAGGAGGCCCGTCTGGAGCTGTGCCTGAATCGCAAGGAGAACGAGGTGTGGTGTGCCGAGATGGACACGCCCGGCGCGTTTGGCCCGGTTGAAGCATTCACAGCGGCTGCCGATGGCGGTGATGTGGAGGCGCAGACCAGGCTCGCCCTGATGTATGCCAAGGGTATCAGCGTACAGAAGGATGAGGCCCGATCCGCCGACCTGTATCGCAAGGCGGCAATGGCGGGCTACGCGCCTGCACAGGCCGAGCTGGGATACCTGTACTCCATCGGGCGCGGGGTGCCCAAGGACCAGGAAGAGGATATCTACTGGACCTGTGAGGCTGCAGCGCAGGGAAACCGCAGGGCGATCCGCAATCTGGCCATCAAGCAGACCTACGATCTGTTCGATCCGAAGGAGTGCCCCGAGCGGCGCGCGCGCAAGCGCTGAGTGCCGATGCGTCCGGACCCCGCACAGAGGTCCGGACGCAGATCGCTTGCAGCGGTTACGCCGAGAGCTCCTCGCGCACGATCCTGGCCCCTTCGCTGAGCGCACGCAGCTTGCCCCGTGCCACGTCACGGGCCAGCGGCGCCATGCCGCAGTTGGTGCTCGGGTAGAGCTTGTCGGCATCCACGAACTGCAGCGCCTTGCGCAGGGTGTTGGCCACTTCCTCAGCCGTCTCCACCGTGCTGGAAGCCACGTCGATGGCGCCCACCATCACCTTCTTGCCGCGCACCAGCTCGATCAGATCGATCGGCACGTGCGAGTTGTGGCATTCCAGCGAGATGATGTCGAGGTTGGAGGTCTGCAGCTTCGGGAACGACTCTTCATACTGGCGCCATTCCGAGCCCAGCGTCTGCTTCCAGTCGGTGTTGGCCTTGATGCCGTAGCCGTAGCAGATATGCACGGCAGTCTCGCACTTCAGTCCTTCGATCGCACGCTCCAGTGCGGCCACGCCCCAGTCGTTCACTTCGTCGAAGAACACGTTGAAGGCGGGCTCGTCGAACTGGATGATGTCGACGCCAGCGGCTTCCAGCTCCCTCGCTTCCTCGTTGAGGATCTTCGCGAATTCCCAGGCCAGCTTCTCTCGGCTCTTGTAGTGCGCGTCGTACAGGGTGTCGATCATGGTCATCGGCCCGGGTAGTGCCCACTTGATCGGCTGCGTGGTCTGCCGGCGCAGGAACTTCGCATCCTCCACGAACACCGGCTTGGGGCGGCTCACGGCGCCGACCACGGTCGGCACGCTGGCGTCGTAGCGGTTGCGGATGCGCACGGTTTCGCGCTTCTCGAAATCGACGCCGTTGAGGTGCTCGATGAACGTGGTAACGAAGTGCTGCCGGGTCTGCTCACCGTCGCTGACGATATCGATGCCCGCGTGCTGCTGTTCCTGCAGGGACAGGCGCAGGGCATCCTGCTTGCCTTCGGTCAGGCCTTCATCCTGCAGCTTCCAGGGCGACCAGAGCTTTTCGGGCTCTGCCAGCCAGGAGGGCTTGGGCAGGCTGCCGGCGGTGGAGGTAGGGAGCAGTTTCTTCGTCGACATTGCGTTCTGTGTCCTGGGGCGAATGGAGAATCGGTGGATCAGCGGGCAGCCCACTGCTCAAGCACGGCGCGATACGGCTTGATGAAGTGCTCTTCGGTGAATTTGCCCTGCTTGACCGCCAGCTGGCTGCGCTCTTCGCGGTCGTAGACGATGCGGGTGGAGGAGTAGTCCTGGTGCTTCAGGCTGGGCTGGTAGACCTTGCCGGCCACGGAATTGGCGTTGTAGATCTCCGGCCGGTAGATCTTCTGGAATGCCTCCATCGTGCTGATGGTGCCGATCAGTTCCAGGTTCGAGTAGTCGCCCAGCAGGTCGCCCTGGAAGTAGAACGCCAGCGGCGCCACGCTGCCCGGCGGCATGAAGTAGCGCACCTGCAGGCCCATCTTGTCGAAGTACTGGTCGGTGGGGGAGAACTCGCCCTGGCGATACTCCACGCCCAGGATGGGATGGTGGTTCTCGGTACGATGGTAGGTCTTGCTGCTGGAGACGCTGATGCAGATCACCGGCGCCTTGCTGAAATTGGCGCGGTAGGCCTCCGATTCCAGGAAGTGCTGGAACAGCTTGCCGTGAAGATCACCGAAGCCTTCCGGAATGCCGAAGGTGGCCTTTCCCTCGTTGCTGGCCGGCAGTACCACGCTGAAGTCGTAGTCGCGCACATAGGACGAGAAGTTGTTGCCGACGATGCCCTCGGTGCGCGCGCCGGTGTGCGTGTCGACGATGGTCGGGCGCAGCACTTCGATCAGCGGGAACGGATCGCTGCCGTCGGCTCCATCGATGTGCATCTCCACCGAGATGATGTCCAGCTCAACGCCGTAGCGGTCCGCACTCGGGTTGTCCCAGTGCGCCAGGTCGTTGAAGCGGTTGTTGATCATGCTGATCGTGTTGCGCAGGTTCTCCTGGCGGGACTCGCCGCGAGCCAGGTTGGCGAAGTTGGTGGTGATGCGCGTGCCGTCAGCGGGCTGGTAGTCCTCGTTGAAAGGGATGCGCGTGATGCTGAAGGTGAAGTTCTCGGTCGTCATGGGCGGCGTTCCGGGTTGCGGGGGTGACATCCGAATGCGGGTCGCTGGCATTCGGCATTCAAAGGACTGCAGCGGTCTCGGCAGTGGCAGGCGCTATGCGATGGGACAGGGCAAGCAGGGGCATCGCCCGCTGCACCGCCAGCCGTGCGCGCTGGATCAGAGCGTCGTTGTGCACGCGGCCCTCGGCGAAATCGCGGTCGGTGGCGTAGACGCCGAGGGGCAGGGTGCGCGCCTGGAAGAAGCTGAAGAGCGGCCGCAGCTGATGATCGATCACCAGTGCGTGGCGCTCGCTGCCGCCGGTGGCGGCCAGCAGGATGGGGGTGTCGACCAGCGCATCCTGGTGGATGAAATCGAAGAAGTGCTTGAACAGGCCGGTGTACGAACCGCGGTAGACCGGCGTGGCCACCACCAGTACGTCTGCCTGTTCAACGGCCACCAGCTGCCGCTCCACAGCCTCGGGCAGCTGCGAGCGCCACAGCGCACCGGCCAGCTGCGGCGCCAGTTCGCCCAGCTCGATCAGGTGCGGCTCGCAGGCAACGTCCTCGCCGATCAGGTCCAGCAGGTGCTCGGCCAGGGTTGCAGCCCTGGAGGGGCGCTGCAGTCCGCCGGAAACGGCGACGATACGGAGGGGGCGGGTCATCTGTTCGCTTTCAGCAGGAGGGGGAGCTCCTTCGGGCGATCTGCGGGGGCGCAGTCCTGCAGGCCGGCGAGGTGACCGGGCTGGCAGGCAACCGAAGGCATGACCCGATCCTAGTCATGCCCTTCCATGACGTAAAATGGTATTACTTCACTAATCCATGAGCGGGATTCATCGTCATGCTGGAACGGATCCACCTCAGCATCGTGCAGCAGGTCGAGCAGCAGGGCTCGTTGACCGCCGCCGCGGGCGTACTCAACCTGACCCAGTCTGCCCTGAGCCACAGCATGAAGAAGCTGGAACAGCAGCTGGGCACCGATGTCTGGCTGCGCGAAGGCCGCAGCCTGCGCCTGACCCAGGCCGGGCAGTACCTGCTGGCGGTGGCCAATCGCGTGCTGCCGCAGCTGGACCTGGCCGAAGAGCGGCTGGGCCAGTTCGCACAGGGCGAGCGCGGCGCACTGCGCATCGGCATGGAATGCCATCCCTGCTACCAGTGGCTGCTGAAGATCGTCTCGCCGTACCTGGCCGCTTGGCCGGACGTGGATGTGGACGTAAAGCAGAAGTTCCAGTTCGGCGGTATTGGCGCGCTGTTCGGCTACGAGATCGACCTGCTGGTCACGCCGGACCCGCTGCTGAAGCCGGGCCTGAAGTTCGTGCCCGTGTTCGACTACGAGCAGGTGCTGGTGGTGGCCAAGGACCATGCACTGGCCAAGGTGGACCACGTAAAGCCGCGCCAGCTCGGCCAGGAAGTGCTGATCAGCTACCCGGTGCCGTTCGAGCGCCTGGACATCTACAACCAGTTCCTGCTGCCGGCCGGCATCACGCCGCGGCGCCACAAGGCCATCGAAACCACCGACATCATGATGCAGATGGTGGCCAGCGGCCGCGGTGTGGCCGCCATGCCGCGCTGGCTGGTGGAGGAGTACGCGGCGCGCATGGACGTGGTGCCGGTGCGCCTGGGGGCGAAGGGCATTCCCAAGCAGATCTACCTGGGTGCGCGTGAGGCCGATACCGGCATCGACTATCTACAGGCCTTCGTCGAACTGGCGCGTAACAGCACGCCGATTGCCGGCAATGTGGGCGGAGCGCGTTGATGCCGGCCGGTACCTCATCGCAGGCGGACGCCTTCATCAACGCCTTTTCATTGGAAGTCAGCGCGAAGGCCATGCCGGCACTGCGCGCCGAGGCGGCCCGCATCCGGCGCGGCACGGTCATCTCCATTCCCTGGCTGGCCAGCGAGGACGACGATGCACGCCTGGCCGCCGCACGCACGGTGCGCGAGCTCGGCTTCGCGCCGATGCCGCATCTCTCCGCCCGCCGCATCGGCTCGCACGCAGCGCTTGAGCGCTTTCTGGAGCGCGCCACCAGCGAAGCCGGGATCACCCGCTGCCTGCTGGTCGCGGGTGACCTGGCCACACCCGCCGGGCCGTTTGCCGACAGTGCTTCAATCATCCAGACCGGTCTTCTGGAGCACTCCGGGATCAAGGTCGTTGGTATCGGCGGGCACCCGGAAGGCCACCCGGTGATGAGCGCTGACGATCGCTGGGAGGTGCTTGGGCGTAAATGCCAGGCCATCGAAGCGCGCGGCATGGCCCCCTTGGTCGTCACCCAGTTCGCCTTCGATGCCGATATCGTGCTGGCCTGGCTGGATGCGCTGCGCGCCCGTGGCATCACGGTTCCGGTACTGGTGGGCGTGCCGGGCCCGGCCAGCATTGCGCGGCTGGCGCGCTACGCCGCGATGTGCGGCGTGGGTGCCAGTGCATCGATGCTGGCGCGGTACGGCATCTCGATCGGCCGGCTGCTGGGAACGGCAGGGCCGGAGGTGTTCATGGATCGCCTGCTGAGTGGGCTGACGGACGCCCATGGCCCGGTCAGCCCGCACTTGTTCCCGTTCGGCGGTATCGCGCCATCGCTGGAGTGGGTGGAGCAGTATCGGCGGAGCATTTACAGCAGCGGCGGCTGAAAATCCGGGCAGCGGCGCATCCCAAGATCGAGGCGCTCTGCAATGCGCTGGGGATTGATGTCTCCGGCACGATTGATCAGGACCACGACCGTTCTTCGTTGCGCAGGAACGTGCCGCAAGTACCCAGTAAAGCCTGCGGTTCCGCCTCCGTGACCGACTACATTGCCGTCATCGGCAACCTGCCAGCCGGCCCCCCAGCCCGCCTTGCTTCCGTTGGAAAGAACCGTGTCGCACCACATGCGCCTCAGCGCACCATCAGGTAGCAGCCGACCCTGGTCCAATGCCACAGCAAGGCGTGCCATGTCATCGATGCTCGCCAACAGGCTGCCGGCCGCCCACGCCGAACCCGCAGCAGTGGGCGGTGGGTCGTGCCACCGGCCATCCTGGAATAGATGCCCCTGGGCAATCCGGCGCCGATCCTCTGAGCGGCGCGGTCCCGCGTCGCGCATGCCTAGCGGCGACAGGATCTCTTCCTGGAGAACGTTCCAGTAATCCATGCGGGTTGCATGTTCGATGGCCAGACCGAGCAGAATGTAGTTCGTATTGGAATAGGCATGCCGCGTACCTGGCGCAAACTCCAGCGGCATCTGCTCCACCCCTGCCAACAGTTCACGGGGTTGCGGACTCGTCGGCATCAATCGCAGGAAGTTGTCTTCATTCAAATAATTGGGAATGCCGGAGGTATGGCTCAGCAGCCGCAGCAGTGAAGTGGATGCCCACTCTGAAGGCAGTCCCTCCACATACAGGCCGATGGGCGCCGTGACGTCGAGCAACTGTCGCTGCTGGAGCCGGAATACCAGCAGCGCCGTGAACACCTTGGTAATCGATCCCAGCTCGAACACGGTATGGCGATCAATCGGTGAGGGCCGGGTGTCGGTGCGTCGGCCCGCCGTGGCTAGCGCGGCGATGCGCCCATGATCTACCAGAACGGCCGCCAGGCCAGGCTGCTGCTCGGCCCGCAGCAGCGCGGCCAGCGAACTGCAGCTGCCTGAAGTACGCCGGCTCGCCAGTGCAGACCGGGCAGACAGGCCGCAGCCGGCAGCCAGTAGTGCTGCACACAGGTGGCGCCGGACAGGATCGTTGCGCATGGCGTATCAGCTCGCAGCGGCATTGTGGCAATGGTATCGCGGGTCGAGCAGGCCGAGCGGATGAGGCGGGTGTCCCGGGTGGGTCCGCACTGTGGCTGTTGGCAGCGTGGCACGCCGCCACATCACCTACGAAGGCTGACAGCTGTCACTGGCTGCAACCTTGGGGGAAGCGAATAGTGAGCGCCAAGGCGAGGGCGCCTCGCCACCACTCAGCCACCACTCACCAAGGGGACCGCTCATGAACATGCTCCAGCAACTCGCCGCACAGACGCCGATCTGGGTCTGGCTGCTCCTGGCCTTCCTGATCACCCGCGGCATCGCCGCCATGAAGCCAGGGGAGACCTCGCTGCAGAAGCTGGCGATCGTGCCCGCCCTGTTCGCCGCCTGGGGTGCGTGGTCGATCAGCCATCGCTTCGGCACGTCGCTGACTGCCTGGAGCGAGTGGCTGGCCGGCATCGCCACGGGTGCCGCGCTGGCCTGGCCGCTGCTGAATCGGCTGAAGCTGACGCTGGACCGCAGCACCGGCAAGCTCTGGCGCAACGCGGACTTCAGCCTGCTGCCGCTGCTGCTGATCACCTTCCTGGTCAAGTACGGCTTCGAAGTCGCATTTGCGGTGTCGCCGTCGCTGACCGCCAACGCCGGCTTCAGCGCCGCCTACCTGCTGCTGGCAGGCGGATTCACCGGCCTCTTCATCGGCAAGTACTGCCGCTATCTGGCCTCGTTGCGACTGGGTGAGGCAGGTAAAGGGGTTGGGGTGGCAGGCTGAAACCAGCTCCGTCGTGACGCGTCACATTAATAGCCCCAGAGGGTAGTGCCGGCCGGTGGCCGGCACCCCTTGTCCCTACAGACTCCAATCAACCCGCATGCCCGCAATCAGCGCATTTGGCAGGTCACGTTGGCGTGCGGGTTCATTGAACTGGTCCGGATGCACGATGTAGTGCAGGTTCGGCGCGACCCGGAGCTGTGGGGTGAGCTGGATGCCATAGCTCAGTTCCATCATCACCTGGCTCCCGTGCGGCGTGCCGCTACCGCCGGCCGCGGCGCGGGCAAGGCGCAGGTTCTCCAGCGCGATGCTGCTGTACTTCTGCTGGGTCACAACGAAAGCGATGCTGTCCTGCGGCCGGCTGGTGAACGTGCCTTTCTGCACCATGCCAGCCTGCAGGAAATGATCCTCGATCAACTGGCCGGAGGTGCCCTTGAGCGCCGCACCGAACAGGGTCAGGCCGCGGCCGCCACCATCACTGGTGAGCTGTTGCTCGAAGCGGGCGAACGCACCGGATCGGCCGCGACGGGACGCATAGTCCTGCCCGCTGAGCAGCGCCGGGCTGCCGTTGGCATCTCGCAGCGGATCCAGATAGGTCGAGTTGTCCTGCCAGCCACCGAGTTCGTAGCGGGCTTTCAGTCGTGCCGAAGCAGGGCTGCGCCAACCGAGCGTGTAGGGCACGATCCAGCCGGTGGCCTGGTTCGTATTCCACTTCAGGCCGTGCTGGCCATCCTCCGCCTGGCTGGGATCGACCTGGTAGGCGCCGACGCGCACATAGACATCGGGCGTCACCCAGGCCGTGGCATCGGCCATCCAGCTCGATACCGGCCACCAGGTGAAATTGCTGGTGCGGAACACGTAGGTCGGGTTGCCGCAGGCCGAATTGCCCTGGAAGTACTGGCACAGCTCCGAACCGAGGTGATGGATGTTGGCGACGCTGCGCCCGGCCTCCAGCACCAAACGGTCGTTCAGCAGTTTCTGCTCAAGCGTCAGGTTGGCCAGGCGCGTGCCCTGGCCGCCGTAGATTTCCTGCACCGAGGTGCTGTTGCCAGTACGGCTGTTGGCCAGGTTGGTGCCATGGCGGTTTATGCCGTAGGCCTTGATCGTCGCGCCCCGCCAGCCAAACGCAGCGTCCAGGTTCACGTCGGCACCGAACATCAGCTGGCCGGCATACGCCGTGCCGCTGCGCTTGCCGCCGTCGAGCGTGGCAGCCGCTTCACCGGTGTACGCCAGCTTGGGGGTGAGGACGTCGCTCGCGTCGGCGGCTGCGGCCACGGACGGCAGGGCCAGCAGGATCGCTACCGGCAACAGGCGGCGGGAAGAGCAGGTCATGGGCGAGGTTCCTTTTACAGGGTGGGAGCCGTGACCGGCTTCTTGAGGACGCGCAGCGCGACAGCGGTGACGGCCACGCCGGCCACCAGTGCCAGCAGGTAGACGCCAAGGTGGGTGACCGCGTTCGGGATCGGCAGCACGAACACACCACCGTGCGGCACCTTCAGCTCGACACCTGCGGCCATCGAGATCGCACCGGCCACGGCCGAGCCGAGAATCAGCGCCGGAATGGTGCGCAACGGATCGCGTGCGGCGTAGGGGATCGCGCCCTCGGTCACGAAGCTGAGGCCGAGCACGCCCGCGGCACCAGCGGTGCCGCGCTCCTCGGCAGTGAAGCGGTTGCTGAACAGCCATGTGGCCAACGCGATGCCCAGCGGCGGCGTCATGCCGCCGATCATCGTCGCAGCCATCGGCGTGTAGACCTGGCTGGAAATCAGTGCGGTGGAGAACGCGTAGGAGGCCTTGTTGACCGGCCCGCCCATGTCCACCGCCATCATTCCGCCCAGCAGCAGGCCCAGCAGAATCGCGCTGCTGCCCTGCATGCCGCGCAGCCAGTCGGTCAGCCAGGCCAGCAGCCCGGCAACCGGCGTGCCGATCACGTACATCATCAACAGACCGACCAGCAGCGTGCCCAGCACCGGCAGGATCAGCACCGGCTTGAGGCCTTCCAGGCTGCGCGGCAGGCGCAGCGCACGATTGATCCAGTGCACACCGTAACCGGCGATGAAGCCGGCCAGGATGCCGCCGATGAAGCCCGCATCCATGTTGACTGCCACCAGCCCGCCGATCATGCCCGGCGCGATACCCGGGCGATCGGCGATGGAGTAGGCGATGTAACCGGCCAGCGCCGGCACCATCAGCATGAAGCCGGACTTGGCGCCGATCTGGAACAGCGACCAGGCCAGCGTGCCCTTGTGTGCATCGTCGAAGGCATAGATGCCGCCGAGCGCGAACGCCAGTGCGATCAGCAGGCCACCGGCAGTGACGAACGGCAGCATGAACGACACGCCGGTCATCAGGTGCTTGTAGGGGCCGGTGGCTCTGGCCTTTTCGGTGGTGCGGCCTGAAGCCGGCGTACCCGCCTGCACGCCGGCCTCGACCAGCGCCTTGCGGATCAGGTTCTGGCCGTCATTGATCGCCGGCTTGGTGCCGCTCTTGAACAGGCGTTTGCCAGCAAAGCGTGACAGATCGACTTCGCGGTCGGCGGCGATCAGCACCAGGTCGGCGGCAGCGACTTCTTCGTCGCTCAATGCGTCCTGCGCGCCGACCGAGCCCTGGGTTTCCACCCGGATCGCGTGGCCCAATGCCTTGGCGGCTTGCTGCAGGCCTTCGGCCGCCATGAACGTGTGGGCGATGCCGGTCGGGCAGGAGGTAACGGCGACGATGTGCTTGCTGGCGTCCGCGGCGGGCGCGGTTCCGGACGTCGCGGCAAGCTGCGCCAGCACGGCAAGCGGGTCGTCCAGCACCTCACCGAGGCTGGCGCGTACGATCTGGGCGCTGCCGAAGCGCGCGGCATCCGCCTCGCCGTCACCCACCAGCAGCAGCTGCGTTGCGGCGGCGGCCTGCGTGGCGGGCAGTGCTCCGGTCACGCCCTGGTCGCTGCGGATTTCGATCGCCAGTTCAGCGCCTTGCTGGCGGGCGGCGCGGCGCAGCGCTTCGGCGGCAAGAACCGCCTCGATGCTGCGTTCGCCTGCGGCGATGACTACGGTGGAAGCTTGCATGGGCACTCCTGGAATTCTTCGGGTTCGTCCTTGCGGGAGGGGGCGGGCCAGCCGCAGCTCCCTCTGCAGGGGTTTCAATCCAACCGCTCGATCAGTACGTCGCCGGTCCACGCGCGCACCTGCGTCGGGTCCAGTCGTCGCGCGTCGCCGCTCTCCAGCCGGCTCATCGAGAACGCCGTCGCCAATCGGGCGCAACCCGTCAGATCCAGGGAGGGCTCCAGCAAGGCGGCGGCGATGCCGGCGACCATGGCATCGCCAGCACCGACCGTGCTGCCGCGTGCCAGTCGCGGCGGTCGCGCGATCAGGGCGCCGCTGCGATCAATGAATAACGCGCCGTCGGCGCCCATCGAGATCGCCACAAGCGCAACTCCGCGTTCAACCAAGGCGTGGCCTGCGGCCCGCAGGGCGCTGCGATCCGGCAGCGGCGTACCGGTCCAGGCCTCCAGTTCGTGGCGGTTGGGCTTGATCGCGTAGGGCAGTGCGCCCTGTGCGCCGCTCAACGCCGCGGCCAGCGCGTCGCCACTGGTATCCAGCAGTACGCGCGCACCGGCGGCGCTCGCCTGCGCCTGCAGTCTCGCCCATGCATCGGCTGGCAGCCCGGACGGCAGGCTGCCGGACAGCACCACCGGCAGGTCCGGCTGGAGCAGGGCGTCGAGTCGGCGCGATACCGCGTCCAGATCGGCATCACGCAGTGACAGGCCGGGCAGGTTGATGTCGGTGGTCTCGCCGTTGGCCTCTTCGACCAGCTTGATGTTGGTGCGGGTGCGGCCCGCAATGCGCAGGCAAGCGTCTGCGATGCCGCGCTCGGCGAACAGTGCGCTGAACACGCCGTCGTTGCCATCGCCGAGCACGCCCAGCGCGGTGGTCGGCACACCCCAATCGGCCAGGCAGGCGGCCACGTTGATGCCCTTGCCGCCGGCGTCGTCGCGGGTGCTGCGGGCACGATGCACATGGCCCGGTTGCAGGTGCGCCAGCCGCACGGTCTGGTCGATCGCCGGGTTCAAGGTAACGGTGACGGCGCGGGCGCTCATGCGCGCACTCCATCGAGCGCACGTACCTGCTCGGCGGTTTCGCAGTCGAGTGCACTATTGGCCAATGCCTGCAGATCGGTCATCGCGTTGCCACGCAGGCGTGCCTTCACGGCCGGGATGTCGTTCGGGGTCATCGACAGTTCGTCCACGCCCAGGCCGGCCAGTAGCATTGCGCCGAAGGGATCGCCGGCCAGGCCGCCGCAGACGCCAACCCAGCGCCCATGCAGGCGTGCACCTTCCACCGTGGCGCGGATCGCGCGCAGCACGGCCGGATGAAGGCTGTCGGCCTCGGCGGCGAGTTCCGGGTTCTGGCGGTCGATCGCCAGCACGTACTGGGTCAGGTCGTTGGTGCCGATCGAGAAGAAGTCGGCATGGCGGGCCAGCACATCGCTCTGGGCCGCAGCGGCGGGGACTTCAATCATGATCCCGATCGGCACTTCGGGTGCCTCGAGCGCGGCGCGCAACCGTTCGCAGATGGCGCGCAGTGCGATCAGCTCCGGCACCGAGGTGATCATCGGGAACATGATGGACAGGCGTGCGCCGTCCTTCGCCGCGCGATACAGCGCACGCAGCTGCGGTTCCAGCAGGTCGGGGCGGCGCAGCAGCAGGCGCGCACCACGCACGCCGAGGAACGGATTTTCCTCCCGCGGCAACTC
The DNA here is from genome assembly GCF_047500745.2 of Stenotrophomonas sp. FR024. NCBI lineage: Bacteria > Pseudomonadati > Pseudomonadota > Gammaproteobacteria > Lysobacterales > Lysobacteraceae > Stenotrophomonas > Stenotrophomonas sp. FR024. The sequence continues at coordinate 199,353 of NZ_JAXAXM020000005.1, read as the reverse complement.
CAGGTGCGCGACCTGCTTGTCGCCACCGATATCAAGCGCACGCACGATCAGCGGGCGGCCGTCGAGTGCCTTGGCCATTGCCACATACGTGGCGTACTGCTCATCCTCGCTGGGCGTGCTCCCGCGCTCGAGGAACAGGAACTCGGTGCGCATCAGGCCGACGCCTTCCGCGCCTTGCTCCAGTGCCAGTGGCACCTGCTCGGGCAGGTTGACGTTGGCGCCGATGTCGATGCGGTGGCCGTCAGGGGTCTGTGCCGGCTGCGCGCGTTGCGCCGCTTCACGCTCGCGGATCTGCTGCTGTTCGGCGATCCACGCACGGGCCGAGGCGAGATCGGCCTCGGAAGGAGACAGATAGAGGCGCCCGCTGCTGCCATCGATGATCGCCTCGCTCCCCGCGCTGATCGTCAGCAGCTCCGCGCCCGCGGCGACCAGCGCCGGCAGGCCCAGCGTGCGCGAGAGGATCGCGGTGTGCGAGGTCGGCCCGCCCAGCGCGGTGGCGAGGCCAAGCACGCGACCGGTATCGAGGTTGGCCGTGTCGGACGGCGACAGATCAGCAGCGAGCAGGATGCAAGGATGTGCAGGCAGGTCGGCAAGGCCGCCACCCGCCGCGGACGGATCAAGCTGTGCCAGTACGCGCCGGCCCACGTCACGCAGGTCGGCGGCGCGCGCGGCCAACACCGGGTTGCCCAGGGCAGCCAGCCCGGAGGCGATCTGCTCGATGGCCTGGTGCCAGGACCATGCAACTCCATGGCCTTCGACCATCAGCTGGCAGGTACGGGTAATCAGATCGGTGTCGACGAGCAGCGCGGCCTGCGCCTTGAAGATTGCCGCATCCGAGGCGCCGAGCCGGCGCTGGGTGTCGTCCTGCAGTGCGGCCAGCTGCTGGCGGGTGCGGCTGAGCGCCTCCTGCAGGCGTGCGCCGCCTTCGCCGAGCGGGGTGGGGCGGTCAGCAACGTCGGCATGCGTGCTGGCCAGCACATGCACCGGGCCGATCGCCAGGCCTGGGCTGGCGCCGATGCCGACGATCGCCGCCTGTGCGTCGGGCGGATTCCAGCCCGCAACCGGCGCGGCCTTGCGCTGCGCCGCGCGCTCGGCATCGGCCCTTTCCTGTGCCACCAGCCCGTCCATGACCTTGCGCAGTGCGGCCAACAGGGCAGGGGCATCGGCGCCCTCGGCAGACACGCTGACCGCGTCGCCATGGCGCAACCCGAGCTGCAGCAGCGCCACCAGGCTCTTGGCATCGGCAGCCTGATCGCCCGCTCGGACCTGTGCGCGGGCCGCGAAGCCGCGCGCTGTTTCAGCCCAGCGCGTGGCCGGGCGTGCGTGCAGCCCGTTGGGATAGGCGATGGTCCAGTCGAAACGCTCGGCCAGGTCAGTCACCGGCACAGTGGGGGCCGTGGTCGCAACATCGCCGGTCAGCGCGCTGATGATCTCGCTCGCATCTGCCGTGGTGAACAGGCGTTGCAGCGTTGCGTCATCCTGGATCAGGCGGGTCAGCCGGCGCAGCAGGGTGATGTGGGTATCGGACTGGGCGGCAATGCCGACCACCAGGCGGGTGACCTGGCCCGGATTCCACTCCACGCCTTGCGGGAACTGCAGCACGGCAATGCCATCGCGGCGCACTAGGTGACGATCCTCGCCCAGCCCGTGCGGAATGGCCACGCCATGGCCGAGGAAGGTGTTCGCCAACGCCTCGCGACGCCCCATGCTGGCCTCGTAACCCGGCGCAACGCAGCCGGCAGCGACCAGCATCTGCGCCACCTGGGCGATGGCGTCGGCCTTGTCGAGTGCCCGCGCATCCAGGCGGATCAATTCCCGGCTGACGGGGGCTGGGGAGGTCAAGGGCTGCAAGGTGGGCTCCGGGAAGGGGGTGCTGTGGCGTATTGGGAACGTTCCCAGTCTTCATTTCAATGTGCACTGCACAAAAAGCCAATAGTCCTTTGGCGTTAGCATTGCCCTGAATGGCCATCCGGCCTCGAACAGCGACAGTTTCCGGGAACGGTTCCAATGAGCATCAGCATCAACGACGTCGCGCGCGTGGCGGGGGTCTCCAAGTCCACGGTGTCGCGCGTGCTCGGCGGCGGCCCGGTCAGCGAGGCCGTGCGTGGCCGGGTGGAGGCGGCGATCCGCCAGACCGGCTATCACCCCAACCTGCAGGCACGGCGCCTGCGTGCCCGGCACACCGGCATCATCGGGCTGATCGTGGCGGACATCCGCAACCCGTTCTTCACGGCGCTGATCCGAGCGGTGGAGGAGATGGCTTATCGTGAAGGCCTGCGCGTCACCCTCTGCAACACCGACGAGGACCCCGAGCGCGAAGCGCTGTATCTGCAGTTGATGCACGAGGAGCGCATCAGCGGACTGATCTTCGCGCCCACCCGGACCACGGTGGGGCGGCTGGAGCGGCTCGCACTGGACTATCCGACGGTGCTGGTGGACCGCGCCGCACCCGGCGGGTCGATCGACAGCGTGGTGCTCGACAATCCGGCCGCGATGGCGGGCCTGGTCGAGCATCTGGTCGCGCGTGGCTATCGCCGCATCGGCGGCCTGTTCGGCAGCACCAGCACCACCGCAGCCGAACGTCGCGACGGCTATCTCGCTGCGATGCGTACACATGGGCTTCAGCCGGATTACCGCGAGGTTGAACCTACGGCTGAAGCGGCCATTGCAACGGTCGAACAGTGGCTGGCTGGCCCATCGCGGCCGGAGGCGCTGGTCGCCAGCAACAGCCTGCTGCTCATGGGAGCGTTGAAGGCCGCCCGCAGTGCAGGCCTGGCAATTCCGGACGCGCTGGCGCTGGCGGGTTTTGACAACGAACGCTGGACCGAGCTGGTCGAACCGGGCATCACCGTGATCGAACAGCCGGTCGAAGAGATGGGGCGCGCTGCGATGTCGCTGTTGCTTGAGCGCCTGCATGCGCCGGAGCTGCCGGTACGCCGGCTGGTGATGACGGGCCGGTGCGTGGTGAGGGGATCAACTGCATGGAATCCAGAAGGACGACAACCAAGGTCCAAGGCATGAGAGGACATCAAGGCCGACAGGCGGGTCGTCGCATGATTCGGCTGCTTATGCTTGGAGCCTGCTTCCTGACCGGATCCTTGCTTGCGGATACATCACCACCGAAGCGCACCTGCTTGTGAGCGGCGCGGAGCTGATCACGCTACTGCAGGGAAAAGGGGCTGACGGATTCTGTGCCAGCGAACAGTGCCGGAGTCTGTCCATCGCCCGTGCCAATGCCTACATCCAGGGTGCTGCCGATACCAGTCGTAGCCAGTGGTGCGGCCAAGGCCAGATCCTTCCACATGAACTGGCCGATCGTGTCACCTCCCATCTTCAGCAATTGCCCCAGGAGCGCTTGCGACAGAATGCTTCTTCGCTGGTTGTGGAAGGCCTGCGAACAGCGTTTCCTTGCGAACGCCGGGCATTGCACGGTGGCATCGGACAGTCCAGGGGAAATTGACCCAGCCTCGTTGAAGTGATTTGCCAGGCTTGTTCCCCCCGCAACCGGGGGTTGGCAGCAAGCGCCGCCGTCGAGAAAATCCGCGTTTTGACTGCAGATTGCTTCGGCTCGGGAACAATCCCAGCGCTCCACATTCCAGACCAAGCAGTCCATAACCGGCCTTCCACGTCGAAGTAGCATCGACGCTTGGAGCATTGAGCACTTCCGCTGAATGCGTTCGGTCTACGGAAGCTATTGGATGAACATGAAGCGGACGACGGCGGGCGGCCCCGCTCCCATGCGTGGTGATCGGCGGGATACCGAGATCCGGAACTACGTGATGAACCTCGGCCCCCAACATCCTGCGGCACATGGGGTACTGCGCCTTGTGCTTGAGATGGATGGCGAGACCGTTGTGCGCGCGGATCCGCATGTGGGCCTGCTGCACCGGGGTACCGAGAAGCTGGCGGAGTCCAAGCCATTCAACCAGTCCATCGGCTACATGGATCGGCTGGACTACGTATCCATGATGTGCAACGAACACGCCTACGTACGTGCGATTGAAACCCTTCTGGGAATCGAGGCGCCCATCAGGGCACAGTACATCCGCACGATGTTCGATGAGATCACCCGTATCCTCAATCACCTCATGAACATCGGAACGGGCGCGCTGGACCTGGGCGCCATGGCCGTGATGCTCTATGCATTCCGGGAACGCGAAGAGCTGATGGACTGCTACGAGGCGGTATCCGGCGCTCGAATGCATGCCACGTATTACCGGCCCGGCGGTGTGTACCGTGATCTGCCTGACCAGATGCCGAAGTACAAGGAGTCACGCTGGAAGAAGGGGAAGGAGCTGCGGCGGCTGAACGCCGCGAGAGAAGGGTCGCTGCTCGATTTCATCGAGAATTTCACCCGCGAATTCCCAAACCGCATTGATGAGTACGAAGCCCTCCTCACCGACAACAGAATCTGGAAGCAGCGCACGGTGGGCATTGGCGTTGTGACCCCGCAGCAGGCCATGGACTGGGGCATGACCGGGGTGATGCTGAGAGGCTCGGGCGTGGCGTGGGACCTGAGGAAGAAGCGCCCCTACGCGAAGTACGATGCCGTTGACTTCGACATTCCAGTCGGCAGCGCCGGTGACTGCTATGACCGCTACCTGTGCCGGGTCGCGGAGATGCGGCAGTCCAACCGCATCATCCGGCAATGTGTCGACTGGCTTCGCGCCAACCCCGGCCCGGTGATGGTCCAGAACTTCAAGGTGGCGCCGCCGTCCAGGCAGGAGATGAAGTCCGACATGGAAGCGCTGATCCATCACTTCAAGCTCTTCAGCGAAGGCTACCAGGTGCCGGCAGGTGAGACCTACGCAGCGGTCGAGGCGCCCAAGGGCGAGTTCGGTTGCTACCTGATCTCCGATGGCGCCAACAAGCCGTTCCGGGTGCACCTGCGTGCTCCCGGCTTCGCTCATCTCTCTTCTCTGGATGAAATCGTCAGGGGCCACATGCTGGCGGATGTCGTCGCCATGATTGGCACCTACGACATTGTGTTCGGCGAAGTGGATCGATGAGGAACCGGCTCAGCCCACGCATGGGCTGAGCCACGCTCCGGCGGCCGCGAAGGGAACAGCCATGTGCAGCCTGAGCAGGTCTTCCACGGTGCGTGCCCCGCCCATCTCCAGGTCGAGGATGCCGGGCTCCAGGATTGATCCCAGCAGAACACCGACCGCGATCGCATGAAGGCTGCGCGCCGCAGTGGCTGTATCAACGCCCTCACGGAGCTGGCCCAGTGCTCCTGCACGCTGGTATACAAGCTCCAGCATGCGGATCTCCGGCATCGCGCACGCCGCGAGCACGTCGCCTATGCCGCCCAGCTCATGTGATGCACCAGAGCGCAGCAGAAGCTCAACCGTTCGGCGAACGCGTGGGGTGCGGCGCGTGTGATCAAAGACCCTGACCAGGTCCGCAAACAGAAGCTTGAACGGGTCACTGCACTGCCGGATGGCGGCTTCCCGCAGTCCTTCGGGTGCATCTGGCCGCCCTCGCGCGGAAAGTTCACCCAGCAGGTTCTGACGGGACCCGAAGTGCCAGTAGATCGCGCCGCGCGAATGGCCGCACTCGGTGGCGATCAGCTCCAGCGTGGCGCCCGCGGGCCCATGGCGCAGCAGGCACACCAGTGCGGCATCGAGGATCCTCTCGCGCGTGGCCTGTGCGTCCTCCCTGGTTCTTCTAGCCATGGCACGGTTGCATCCCTGCTGTTCGATGAGCGCGCGGTCGCGCGTCCTGATCGTCCTTAGACAAGGCGATGGGACGGACCATGGCCACAGCGCTGCACCGGGATCTGCGGCGTTTGAATGTCGATCTTCGGCTCATTGGCGGGGGCAGGGCAGGACAGTGAGCCAAGCCACAGACCATCGGCGGCGAGACGCGCAGACTTCAGCGCGGGATCGTCCGCCTCGGACGGCTCGGTGGCCAGCTTCTTCTTCATCCACTCGATCCACTGCGACGCGGGTGCTTGGGTCAGGTCCAGGCGGATGATCAGGGCCGAGAGCATTGCAACGTCGTGCCGCCTGCAGCCCTCGACCACCGATTCCACGTAGGCGTTGGTGAATGCGCCGGAGCGGAGCCCGTTGGCACGCATTCTCCGTTCCACATCCTGATTGAAGTTCTGCAGCCAGCACGAGAAAGTGGCGTCGATGAGATCCTGCTTGCAGTAGAAGTGATGGAACATCGCGCCACGGCTGACGCCCGAGCATTCGAGAATCTCACTGACGGTCACCGAAGACCGACCATTGCGGACGATAAGCGCTGCCGTTTCGCGGATGAGTATGCCGGGCACACGCACGGACGAACTGTGGGTAGCGTTCAAGAGAGTTTTCCTCATGTAGCGGGCGACGAACGATCCGCCAGGCCGGTACGGCCTGGCGGGTTGCCGTTCGAGCCAGTCAGTGATGCGCCGCAGATGCTTCGCTTTCGGCGCTCTTCCGGGAAGCGATGGGCCTGCCGATTTCAATCTCAGGGTCCCCCTTCTCGGGCTGCCATGCCCCCAGCGCCAGCTGCACCTGCACGTGGGCCATCAGCAGCCCGGCCTGTGCCGCCGCAAGCTCTCTGCGCGCCTTTTCGTGCAGCGCCTGCTGCTGCAGGCCGGCATCCTTCGGCTCGATTCCGGCGTCCACGCGGGAAGAGGCATAGGCCGAAGATCTGCTGCTGAGTGCCTCGGCATTTACCGCCTGCTGCATCCTGACCTGGGAACTCGTCCACGCATGCAGGGAGTCCTCACTCTCCTTCAGCGCCGTCAGCACGGTCTGCTCGAAGGCATGCCAGTTCTGATCACTGCCGGCGCGAGCGGCTTCCTCCCTGGCCTTCTTCCGGCCAAAGCTCAGCCACTCCCACTGAAGCTCCGGGCCGGCCGAGAAGCGCTTTGCACTGGAATCGCCCAGCGAACCGAACGGTGCAAGGATGCCGCCGAAAACATTCAGCGTGAGGCGCGGAAGGTGCGCGCGCTCGGCGAGTACGACGTTGCCAAGGCTTGCTCGCAGTAGTGCATCGGCCTTGGCGACGTCTGGCCGCCGCGCCAGGAGGTCGGTCGGCTGCGCAAGCGATGCAAGATCCGGTGGGGCCGGCAGTGGAGCCGGGGCCAGCAACGCCTCCCAGGCGTCATCCTGCGCGGTCGGCGAGCGGCCTGCAAGAACCGCCAATGCGGCCCTGTCCGCCTGCAGCCGGGTAGCGGTTGCCGCCTCCTGCGCCACCAGCTCGGCGTGTTCGGATTCGACCGCAAGTGCCTCCCTGCGATCGACCAGCCCGGCCGCATACCGGGCCTTCACACGCACAACGCGCGCCTTGCTCAGCTCAACCTCCCGCTCAAGAGAGGACAGGTTGATCTGGTCCATCCTGAGCAGGAAGTAGTTCTTCGCAACCTCGGCCTGGAGCACTGCGGCAGCTGATCTCGCGTCAGCCGCCGCCGCATCGGCCTTGCGATCGGCCATGGCTGCGGCGGTGCCAATGCGCCCAAACAGATCCAGCTCCCAGGAGAACATCTGTCCGGCGGATAGCAGTCTTTGGGAAGGGGGGCGGGGAAGATCCTGGCGATAGGGATCCGCTTCGATCTGGGCGGACTGCATGGCTTCGGCCTTGACCTGCAGCGCACCGCTCGGCAGATAGTCCTTGCGCGCTGCGCCTGCCAGTGCGCGCGCTTCCACCACGGCGGCAAGGGCAGACTTCAGGTCATGATTCCCGCGCATGGCCAGGCTGACCAGCGCATCCAGGTTGGGGTCGGAGAAGTCCTTCCACCATTGCCTGTTGGGCGTCCCGGGGAGGACATCCGCATCCAGCGCCGCCGGCGTGGGGGCCTGGCCCACATGATGCCGGGCTGCGGCGTCAGGGATCTCGGTCCTGGGGGCCACAGAGGCGCAGCCAGAAGACAGGGCTACAAGCACAGCAATCGACAGGCAGGCAACTCGATTTCCAATAGACATGATCATGCCTCCTCGGCCGAGTGAATGCGGTAGAGCGCGGCATACAGCGCTGGAATGAGACCCAGCGTGATCAGCGTTCCAAGGGCAAGGCCGCCGATCATCACGATCGACATGCTGGTCCACATGGAACCGCCAAACAGCAGCAGCGGTACAAGGCCGAGAATGCAGACCATCTTGGTCATGACGATGGGGCGCAGGCGCTTTGCTGCAGCCTCTTCAATGGCCTGGAGAGGAGGCAAGCCATCGCGCTGGCCTTCGTCGATCGCATCGATGAGCAGAATCGCGTTGTTGACGATGATGCCGGCAAGTGCGAGCAGCCCCAGTGTTCCGATGAAGGTCAGGCTGGTGCCACTCAGCTTGAGTGCCAAGGTCGCGCCGATGACCACGAACGGAATGCTCGCCAGGACGATCAGGCTCTTGCGGATGCTCTCGAACTGCCATACGAACAACAGGAACATGGCAGCAAGGCAGAGCGGGAGCAGCTTCTCGATGCCTTCGTTGGCACTCTTGCTCTCTTCGATCTCGCCACCGAGTTCAACCCGCACGCCCTGCTTGCGGAATTCGGAAAGAAGTGGCTCGACCTTGTCCGCGATCCCCTGGGCCGTCAGCTCGGAGCTCTTTGCAAGCACGGTGACCGCGCGCGTCTGGTTCACTCGCTGGATTGAAGACAGCTGCGGCGCCAACCGAAGCTTGGCCACCTGGCCCAGGGGCACGCTTCCGCTGCCATCCGCCTTCTGGATCGGGAGTGCCTCAAGCTGGCCGATATCCGTGCGCAGTGCCGCCTCTCCGCGGAGGATGACCGGGAGAACGGTGTCGCCCTCACGATAACGGGAGATCGTTGCGCCGGTCAGCAGCATGTCCATGCTCTTGGCGATGTCCGCGCTGCTGATGCCTGCGGCCTGGGCCTTGGGCTGATCGACGTCCACATCAAGCTGGACAACCTGGCGTTCGGCATCGCTGGATACATCCACCATTCCCGGCGTGTCCTGCAGCGTGCGCAGCAGCTTCTCGGCGGCAATCCGATGTGCGCCGTCGCTGCTGGAGATGCGGAACGTCGCAACGCCGGCATCCGAAGATCCCATCGAGAACCGCTTGGGCTCCACCCGCACGTCCGGGAAGTGTGTTGCCATCACAGAACGCAGCCGCTCAATGGCCGCTTCATGCTTGACGCCCTTCGCAAGGGACAGCACGGCATACGCGCGGTGTCCTGCGGGAGTAGGGGGATTGAGTGCCAGAATGAAGCGTGGGCCACCATCGCCCATGTACAGGGCGTGGCTGGAGATCTCCGGAACGAGCTTCTCGTCGGCCAGTACCTTGCTGATCTGGTGAGCAACCGCCATCGTATTGGCCGGACTGGAATCCGGGGACAGCTCGATGGCCATCTGCAGCTGATGGCGCTCGGACGGCGGCATCAGCTCGTTGGGGACGGTGGTGAACAACCAGCCGGAGGTTGCCAGCAGTGCAACCATTACGCCGATGTAGATGGCCTTGTGCCCCAGGATCCAGCGGACCTTGCCGCGGTACCAGCCCGTCAGCCGCTCGACCGCGCGTGCGGTGCGACTGAGTTCGGCATGGTGATGGGCAAAGTACTTGCACAGCAGCGGAATCAGGGTAACGCCGATGACCAGCGACAACAGCAGCGCGATGGCCATCACGATGCCGAGGCTGCGCAGATACTCGCCGGTTTCCGTGCTGGAGATGGCCAGCGGCATGAACGCGAGGATGATCGCCAGCGAAGAAACCAGAAGCGGCACGAACATCGTGCTGCCTGCGTGAGCGGCAGCCTGGTCCGGCGACTCACCCAGCGAGAGTCGCCGCTCCATGTCCTCGGCAACCACGATCGCGTTGTCAACGAACAGACCCAGGGCAATGATGATTGCACCCACCGAGATCATGTGCAGATCGATGTTGAGGATCTTCATGATTGCCATCGTCCCCAGCACCGTGGTCGGCACGATGGCGCTGACGATCAGGCCGGTCCTCATTCCAAGGAACAGCACGACCACCGCCATGACGATGGCCAGGGTCTCCAGGAAAACCTTGGCAACACGCAGCAGCTGGGTGGAAACAACCTCGGCCTGATCCGTGATCTGGACAAGCTGCATGCCGGCCGGCAGCGTTTCCGAAAGCCGTTCAACGTCGCCGCGCAGCAGATCGGCGAAGCTGACCACGTTGAGTCCTGGCGCCATGGAGACCGCTATCACCACGGCCGGCGTGCCATTGACGAATGCACCCGTCATCGGCGGGTCCTGGGTCACCCGTTCCACTCGCGCAAGGGCACCCAGCGGCACCGAGCCACCCTTCGGCAGCGGTATCGGCGTGCTCTTCAGCTGGGAGGGGTTGTCGGCGTCACCGCTCACGTTGAGCGTAATCTCCGAACCTCCGATCTCGACGTAGCCCGCCGGCGCAATCACATTGCGCCTGGAAACCGCATCGGCAATCACATTGGGGTTGAGCCCACGCGCAGCCAGGGAAGGCACGTCCAGGATGATCTGGACCTGCTCGTCCCTCACGCCGTGCAGCGAGACACGTTCCACCCCGGGCAGCCGGAACAGTTCATCGCGCAGGCGGCGGGCTTCTGCCCGAAGCTCGCCTGCGTTATAGCCATCGCCGGTCAGGCCCATGGTCATCACCGCAACCCGACCGAATTCGTCGTCCACGACCGGGCCAATCGTTCCCTCGGGAAGCTGGCTCTGGATGTCCCCCATGCGTGAGCGCAACCGTTGCCACACGATGGGAATTTTCTCCGATTCCACGGTGGGATAGAGATCAACGTAGGTGAACGCAAAGCCTGGACGGACAGTCGTCCGGATCCGCTTGACCTCCGGCATGCCACGAATGCTCTCCTCGATCGGGCGAGCGACCAGCTGCTCGACCCGGTCCACGCCGGCGCCCGGCATGAAGCTGAGTACCGTCGCCGTGCGAATGGTGATGGGGGGCTCTTCAGTGGACGGGAAGTCCAGCGCCAGAATGAGGCCGGTGAGGACGATCGCTACGATCGCCAGCAGGGTCAGGCGGGGACGCGCCAATGAGAATGAGGAGAGGCTCATTGTTCTGATCCCATCTTCATGTCGACAGGCTTGATCTGCGTGCCCGGGCGGATGGCCTTGGCACCCGCAACCACGACGCGCTGACCGGCGGAAATCTGCCCGCTCACCTCGATCCAGTCACCGTGATACTGACCCAGATCTACCTCCGCCAGCTCGGTCGTCTTGCCATCCTTTGCCAGCCGAAGCACCTGGCCCTTGCCGCCAACGGCAGACGGCAGAACAGCCCGAAATGGCACTTGAAGCCTGGCTGGGCCTGTATCCGTTCCAGTGATCCGGACCGACCAGGTCGAACCCACGGTCGCCGCCTCGGGCACTGCGATGTATGCGGTACGCACGCCGCCTGCATCAACGCGGCCGTCGACACGGAGCACCTTGCTCGCCACGGTGTCCGAGCCGCTGATCAGGTTGACCACCTGCCCAACAGCCAGAGGAGCTGTGCCCGGAATCGCGACAGACAGCTCGCGGCCCGCACCATCGACCTGGATGGCGACAGCGCCCGGGCCCACGGACTGTCCAACTTCAACGTTTCGGGCAGCCACGACTCCGTCAAACGTTGCCTTCAGCGTGGCTTCCCCTTGCGACCAGCCGGCGAGCTCGTGCTGCGCGCGGGCATTGCGGACGGCCGCATTCGCAGCCGCCAGTTCGGCCTTCGCGGCGGTCATCTCCGCCGGGCTGAGCGCATCAGCCTTCTGCGCAACATCCAGTCGCTCGACGCGTCGCTGGACCTCGTCCAGTGCGGCCTGCGCGCGTGCGACGTCGCCGGCAGCGGACGCCTCCTGCGCTGCAAAGGGGACCGGATCCAGTCGAGCAAGCACCTGTCCCTTGCGTACAACGTCACCCGGTTCAACAAGTACCGCGGAGACCTTTCCGGAGACCGGGAAGGACAGCTGTCCTCGCTGCGTGGCACGCACGGTGCCGATGTAAGCGCGCTGATCGCCAGCAGCCTGTCGAACGGAGGCGACATACGCGGTGCGGGCTTCTGCCGTCCCGCTCTCTGGTGTATCGGAACATCCCGTCATCGCGGACAGGGCAATGGCCAGCGCGCTGAGACGAGGCACCAATGACCAGGTCATATGGGTTTTCACGTTCGATTCCTTGTATGGGTGGTCAGTTCCACAGACCAGCGCGGTGTGGTCAGGTCTGCAGGCGGCGTAAATTTAGGGGGACACCTGGACCACGAACAGGACACTTCCGGACATGCCGGGGCTCGTACAGGTCATCTGGGACAGGCGGCGCACTCAAAGCGGCCATCCGGACAACGCAGTCCCACCTGAAGCCAGTCAGTCACATCGACGCTGGATCATCACCCGGACCCATCAGGAGCATTACCGGACACGCGGGGGGCCGTTTAGGCCACGCGCGGTCTCCTGCATTGAAATCAGTCCCCCACGGGATGACTATGGGGACTGCGAAACGCCCCTTCGAAAACGTGATGGCTGCCATCTCCAAGAATCTGCCGACCTCCATGGACTGGCGTGAGCCCGGTGAGGAACTCGCGTTGGACGCGACGTCTCTGAACCCCTCCGACGATCCAGGCTCAACGCACGAATCGCAGATCGCAGAAATCGTGCCGACCGGAGCCAGGGCCATCCTTGGGCTTGTTGAAGAACGGGGTTTCTCGCCGGAAGAGCTGTGCCGCGGGCTTGGTTTCACGTACCGCGATCTCTCGATGAGAGATGTAAGGCTGTCCTACAGGCAGATGCGCAAGCTGTTCATGCGCGCAGAACGATTGCTGGACGAACCTGCATTGGGCCTCGCCCTGGGAGCCCGGCAGACACCCATCTCCTGGGGTGTTCCCGGCCTGGCGATGCTCACCTGCGAGACCTATGGGGAAGCCCTGAACTATGGGCTCAGCCACCAGCAGGCAATCGGCGCCATGCTGATTCACACGATCGAGGAAGCGGGTCGTGAAATCCGGATGGAGGTCCGATTCCGGCGCTTTGATATCCAGCTGGAATCCGTTCTTGTGGAGGATGCATTCGCTGGGTTCGTCGCCGTCAGCAGGTACCTGATTGGCCCCTCCTTTGCACCGCTACGGGTCGACTTTTCCCTACCCAAGCCCTCCGATCCGGACGTCTACCGGCGGTTCTTCCAGTGCCCGGTGCGCTTTGATGCAGGGATCAACCGCCTGACCTTCGACTCACACTGGTTGAGTGTGCGGCTGCCAGGCTTCGACCGGATCAACTCGAAGATCGTACGCGACCAGCTCGACACGCTGCTGCCAATGCGGGGCGTGCGCAATGAAATTGTCGAATCGCTGTCGAGCCACCTGCGGTGCGACATCGAGACGACCACCCGGCAGAGCGAACTCGCAAGCCTGATCAATGTAAGCGAGAGAACGCTCAGGCGCCGGCTCAATCGCCAGGATTCGAGTTATCGGGAACTCCGCGATGAGGCCCGGTATGAGCGGGCCCGCGATCTCCTGCTGAACTCAGAGCTGAGCATCGCCGAAGTTGCAGACGCGGTTGGATACTCCGACGCCCGTGCATTCCGCCGCGCATTCAAGCGTTGGGCGGGTTGCCTGCCAACCGAGTTCCGGGAATCCAGGTAGACAGCATCCACCTTGGTTCCAGCACGACGGGTAGCCATCGGTAGAGACCGGGCCACCCAATGACGTCGGGGCTGCCGCCGGGCCGTGCTGCCGGTGGTGGTTGCGCGTCTGTAGTCCATTGCACCAGTGCGTGTGCAGTCCTCTCCAGCCACCCCTCCTTCACCTGGGTAGAACCATGAAGCGCATACGGCTGTTTGAATCGAAACTCGCGGCGAGATTCCTTGAGGTCGATCGATTGGCGCGGGAAGGCGCTACGTTGAAGAACGTGGCTGAGAACATGCGCACGATCACCATTGCGGTGACGATGCTGATCGTGGTGGGGCTGCTGATGGACGTTCCGGCGTCCGTCATTCGTGTGGCGGCCATCGCATGGGGGTGCTGGGCACTGGTCTATGCGCTGCTTGCCGCAGCACAAGCAGGACTTCTCTTTGTCCTGCTGCTTGGCGAGGTGGCCCTGTTGAAGCACATTCTCATCCGGATTGGATTTCTCAGAGGCGCCATTGCCACAGGATTCGCGGTGCTTGTCGTGATCATCATGGCAGTGTCGTGCGTGCTGTTCGATCCGAAGCACATGTTGCATTGGTGATTGCCGACATCCTGCCGACACCCTGCAATCGTCGGGCCCGGCATTCCGGACCGGCCAAGGCGAGCCCCGCACATGGGGGAGGTTCGACCTCGATTGATTCCGTTCCACTCAACCTGCGAAAGTCATGCACTCTGCAATTCCCTGCTGCCGTAGTCATTCATCAGGCGGCGATCGAACTGCCACTCTGGCCAGAACATCCGGTTCCGGAAGCGTCGCGAAAGGCAGCTTGTGGCGGCGGGTTCCTCGGCTCCTCGCAGGAGTGGGAATGCTGTTGCTGGCCGCATGCAGCCCGGTGCATGTGGTCAGGTCAAACCAGGCCAGGACCTATGCAGGTCTCAGCATCCACGGGGAGCGTCGGATGGAGATCGTGCCAGCGGGTAGCACGCACGGGCACTACCAGACGGTGACTCTCGCCCCCGTCCTGCTGATGCCAGAGGTAGCTGCAACGCTGAGCCCGGGCGTCGGTGATCGCCTCAAGGCTGCCGTAAGCAGTCAGCTGCAGCGGCAGATCGACAGGCGCCTGGGCTGGAGCGGGGCAGGGCGGCCGGGAACGGGGCTGTTGCTGCTTGCAAGGATCACCTCGGTGAAGGAGGTGTCTGTCGGCCTGAACATTGCCACATCGGTCCTGATGGGACCGGTGAGCAAGGGGCAGCTTTCCCTCGAGATCGAGGCGATCGACGCAGGCACTGGCAGGCAGGTAGCACTGCTGCTGCTCGCCGACGAAGCCGATATGAGGGACATCCGGAAAAGCTACACCCCGGACGGTCATGCCAAGGCGCTTGCAGGCCGGTTCGCGATTGAGGCGGTGGAGTTCATCGCGCCAATGGTGCGATCACGGCAACTTCCCGGAGAGCGCAACTGCCGTGCGCTTCACCCCGGTTCCCAGGCCTCATCCGAACCGCGGCTGCGGGAAAGGGAGGGGGTAGGGAGTTCCAATTGCAAATGACTCTCACTACACTTGCGGCATCCAACCCCTTCCGTCGCCTATGGCGGCCAGAACTCCGGCTCCCAACGTGAATTCCCCGCCCCACCTGTGCAGACCGCAGGCATTTGCCCTGAGGGTGATGTGTCCACGCTAGGCCGGGGCACGGACAGCAACGCGGAACAGGCCTCGTCCACGGAGGCGGGCATTCCGGAAGACGCCTCGCCAATGGGCGGGAACCTCCTTGCGAAAGCCTATGCCCGCTGGCGCGGGCCCATTCTGCGCAGCCTTGCGCGTGTCAGAGGTGCGGACGGTGAGGACGCCCTGCACGACGGTGCAGTCAAATGGCTGGCGGCAAACCCTGCACTGGCCTCGTGCGACCAGCAAGGCGCCTATTTCCGGCGAACGGTGATGAACACCGTGGCCGATGAGTATCGTGAGCACACCGCAGGCCGCCGTCTCCAGACCCTGCCACTGGCAGATGCCGAGGATGCGGGCCAAGCCATCACCAGCGATGAATCACAGTGCCCGTTGCAGCTCAGCGCCCAGCGGCAGCGCCTGGAACGCCTTCGAGAGGCACTGGCCGAGCTGCCGGAACGTCAACGCGAAGCCTTCGTGCTCTGCCGCTTCGATGGGCTGACCCAGGAGGACGTGGCCGCTCGCATGCAGATCTCCCGCCGCATGGTGGTCAAGCACCTGTCGCGAGCGGTTGCCTACTGCGAAGTGCGGGTACGCTATGCGTCTCTGACACAGATGCAGGAACTGCATCGTCCGACCAAGGCGGGCGAGGCGTTGGCGCCTGCCATCGATGCTGATTTTCCCTGCCGATGACCGATCTCCCTTCTGCCGCAGGTTCCGACCCGTTTGCCCTGCATGAGGCGGCGGCCGCGTGGCTGGTACGGCGGCAGGATACGGCCTGGCAACCGAAGGACGAGGCAGCCCTGCAGAACTGGCTGGCCGAGAGCGAAACACATCGACAGGCGTTCGCCGATGTGACCAGAACCTGGCAGGACCTTGGCCAGCTGCCACGCCCCGTACTGGCCTCGGACGCGCATGCGGTGATCACCCCAGCAGTACCTGCACCTGCCGCTCTACGGCGGGGCAGGGCGGCGCGGCGTGCACGATCGTGGCGCCTGCCACGCGTTGCGGCGGCTGCGGCCGTGGCGATGCTGGCCTTGGGGTACGTCGGCTACGGTTGGTACGCCGCGCCCAGCTACGTACAGGACGTGGCCACCGGCGCGGGCGAGATACGTGATCTGCAATTGCCGGACGGCTCACGGATTTCGCTCAATGCACGCAGCACGCTGGCCGTGCATTTCTATCGATCCCGCCGTGAAGTGGTGCTCAGCCAGGGCGAGGCGTTCTTCGAGATCGCCCCGGCGGCGGACCGGCCCTTCACCGTTGATGCCCAGCGCAGCCGGGTGACGGTGGTCGGCACGGCCTTCAATGTGCGCAATGGGCCGGGCGAAGTCGTGGTCAAGGTGCTGCATGGGCACGTGCGAGTACAGCCGGATCGCGCCGAAGGTGCCTCGCCGGTCAGCCTGCGCGCCGAACAGGGCCTGGCCGTTACCACGCTCACAGCCGCCTACCGCTCCATTGCCGCCAGTGCAGACAGCGTTGGCGGCTGGCGCAACGGGCGCCTGGTGTTCCGGCGCACGCCGCTGGACGAAGTGGCGCAGGAGGTGGGGCAGTATCTGGGCCATCCCGTTACGCTGGGACAGCCAGGGCTGAAGTTCCTGCCGGTCTCCGGCTACGCAGCCACCGATGCCCCGGCCACCTTCCTGGAAGCACTGCCGGATCTGTTGCCGGTGCAGGTGACCCGCAATGCCCAGGGCGGCTACCGCATCGACGAACGGCCTGTGACCCGCTGACGCCGGAACGAAAATTTCTTCCGGCGCGGGTTCCCACCCCACCGCCATTTTCCGTTTACCCCAGTGAGGCCAGTAGCGGCCAAGCATGATGGAGCGGTAATGGGGTACATGAAGATCAAGCGCGCACTTGTTGCTGGCGCGTTCTCTACGGGGGTACACGCCAAGCGGCTGCCGTTGCTGGCACTGTGCATTTCCAGCGCGCTGGCAGCGCCGGCCATTGCACAGTCGCAGCCGGCTGCACGCGTGCAGTTCAATATTCCGGCGCAACCGCTGGATGCCGCACTGCGCCGCTTTTCCGAGCAGTCCCGGCAGCAGGTGCTGTTCAGCGAATCGGCGGTGGCGGGCCGTCGCGCTCCGGCCTTGACCGGCAGTTACACGCCGCAGGAGGCACTGGCGCGCCTGCTGGAGGGCAGTGGCGTGCGTGTCAATGCCACCCGTCCGGGCGTGTTCACCCTGGCGCAGGACGCAGCAGCGCCTGCGCGCAGCAAGGATGCCCAGACCACCCTGCAGACGGTGAACGTGACCGCCAATGCCCCAAGCGATGGCGCTTACACGGCACGTGAGCTGAGCCTGGGCAAGCTGGGGCAGAGCATCCGCCAGACCCCGCAGTCGGTCAGCGTGATCACCCGCCAGCAGCTGGACGACCGCAACCTCACCACGCTGGACGAAGCGCTGGCACAGACCACCGGCGTGACCAAGACCGCCCGCAACTTCGGCAACCACAAGTTCTCGATCCGCAGCTTCACCGTGGACGACAGCAACTATCTGGTCGATGGCGTGGCCGGCATTGTCTATGCCCCGGTGGGCTGGCTGCCGATCGACACCGCCGTGCTGGAACGGGTTGAAGTGCTGCGCGGTGCCGGTGGCATGATGCTCGGCGCGGCCGACCCCAGCGGGGCGATCAACATGGTGCGCAAGCGCCCGCACGACCAGGCTCATCTGGATCTGGCCGCAACCGTGGGCTCGTGGGACAACTACCGCGTCGAGGTGGATGGCGGTGGCCCGCTCAATGCTACCGGCAGCGTGCGCGGCCGACTGGTCGCCGCCTATCAGGACCGCGACTACTTCCAGCGGGGCACCTCATCGAAGACGCCGGTGGCCTATGGGGTGATCGATGCCGATCTGGGCACGGATACCACGCTGACCTTCGGTCTGCGCCATCAGGCCAGTAACACCGACGGCTACTGGCTGTTCGGCCTGCCGCGCTACACCGATGGCGGTGCGCTGGACATCAAGCGTTCCACCTCGCTCATCCAGGACTGGAATCGGCAGGAGGGCTCCGTCGACGAAGCCTTTGCAGAGGCGGAGCACCGCTTCAACGAACGCTGGAAGGCACGCCTGTCGGTGAACCGCACCGAGTCGGACCTGGACCAGCGTGTCGCGGTTCCGCTGGGCGGGGTGGACCGGGCCACCGGCATCGGCTCGCGCTTCTATGACATCTATTTCAACCGCTCGCGCGTGCGCAGCGATGGCATCGACCTGCACACC
Organism: Stenotrophomonas sp. FR024; assembly: GCF_047500745.2. Classification (NCBI taxonomy): domain Bacteria; kingdom Pseudomonadati; phylum Pseudomonadota; class Gammaproteobacteria; order Lysobacterales; family Lysobacteraceae; genus Stenotrophomonas; species Stenotrophomonas sp. FR024. Next base: position 180,972 of record NZ_JAXAXM020000005.1, on the reverse strand, counting down.
ACCGGCAGTTTCGACGCCTTCGGCCGCAGCCATCAGCTGCTGCTGGGCGCGATGTGGTCGCGCCAGCGTACCCGCCAGAGCTCGGCGGACCTGGCCATCGACGTGCCGATTGATGTCTACGCACCCGACCACAGCGCCATCGCGCAGCCGCTGCAGCCCGCGTGGGACTGGTCAGAAAATGCCCGCGCCCAGCAGAGCGGCGTGTACAGCAACCTGCGCCTGCAGCTGGCAGAACCGCTGCACCTCACGCTGGGTGGCCGACTGAGCTGGGTGAAGTACCAGTCCAGCGATGGCTTCACCGGCGCCAAGAGCCGCGACTACGAACAGAAGCACGAATTCACCCCGTACGCCGGCCTTGTCTACGACCTGGGTCCGCAATGGTCGGTCTATGCCAGCTACGCCGATACCTTCCAGCCGCAGAGCTCGTACGTCACCGCGTCCGGCTCGGTGCTGGATCCGGCCATCGGCGCCAACTACGAGCTGGGCGTGAAGGGTGAGTTGAACGATGGCCGCCTGAATGTCTCCGCCGCAGTGTTCTCCATCCGCAAGACCGGCAACGCCGTGGTGGACGAATCCGACCCGGGCAGCTGCCGTGGCTCGCTGGCGTCGTCCGATTGCTACCGCAATGGCGGCAAGCTGCGCAGCAAGGGCTTTGAGCTGGAGGCCAGCGGCGAACTGGCGCCGGGCTGGCAGATGATGGCGGGCTATACCCACGTCACCAGCCGCGACGATGAGGGCGCGACCATCAGCGCCGAGACGCCCCGCCACCTGCTGCGCCTGTCGACGTCCTACCAGCTGCCGGGCAAGTGGAACGCGTTCTCTGTGGGCGGTGGTGTATCGGCACAGAGCAGCTACTCCTATCCGGCCTACGACGACCCGGACTGGCGCATGGGCGCAGCGGGACGTGCCGTGTGGGACCTGCGCGCCGGCTACCGGATCAATCCGCGCTGGAGCGTAGGCGTCAACGTGGCCAACCTGTTCGACACCCGCTACTACGCGATGATCAGCCAGATCCGCCGCGGCAACTTCTTTGGCGAACCCCGCAATGTGATGCTGACGCTGCGCGGCTCGCTGTGATCTTCCGCAACCGGCGGGGCAACGGCCTGCCCGCCACGGGGCAGGCATGAAAGCGGGCTTCCGGCAGAGCATGTCGTGGCTGCACACCTGGTGCGGCCTTACCTGTGGCTGGCTGCTGTGCGCGATCTTCCTGACCGGCACGCTCAGCGTGTTCCGTGAGCCGATCACGCGATGGATGGAGGCCGGCCCCGTGCCGGCCTCCTTGCCGGCGGTCGACACCGCAACGCAGGCGGTGCGTGCGCAGCACTGGCTGGCTGCAAATGCCGCTGATGCCCGGTCATGGCAGATCCGTTGGCCTGCCCAGCAGGGTTGGCCACTGGAGCTGTCGTGGGAGGATGGCGACGGCACCGCGCACGAACGCTGGGTGGATGCCGGCACAGGCATGCCACAGCCTCCACCTCGTCTTCGGGAAACCGAAGGCGGGCGCCACTTCATGTCCTTCCACTACACCCTGCACGGCGGCATGGCCGGCTACTGGCTGGTGGGCTGGATCACCGCCTGCATGCTGCTGGCGCTGGTGTCCGGCGTGGTGGTGCATAAACGCATCTTCAAGGACTTCTTCACCTTCCGCCCGGGCAAGGGACAGCGCAGTTGGCTGGATGCGCACAACCTGAGTGCCGTGCTGACCCTGCCGTTCCTGTTCATGATCGGCTACACCGGGCTGACGTTCTTCTACAGCAGCTATCTGCCGTGGCCAGTGCACGTTGCCTATGGCGATGCGGAAGGCGCCTATGCGCGCTACGAAGCCGAGCTGTCGCCTGCGCAGCCGGCTCCGCCAGGCATCCTGGTATCCACCGCGCAACTGCCAGACCTGCAGCAACTGCTGGAACGCGCGCAGGCCATCAGCGGGCAGCCGCCGGCATTGATCATGGTCCAGGCGCCCGGCACCGTGCACAGCGTGGTGGAGGTGATCGGTCGCAAGCCCGAGGGGCGCGCAGACAGGCATCTGCTGACCGAGGCCAGCCGCGCGGTGTTCGATGCTGCCAGCGGCACGCTGCTGCAACAGCATGGCGCACACCCGCATGCCATTGGCGCTGTGCAGGTGCATGAGACGATCGAAGCACTGCACAAGGCCGATTTCGGCGGCTGGCCAATGAAGTGGCTGTACTTCATCAGCGGCCTGCTGGGCACGGCGATGATCGCCATCGGCACGCTGCTGTTCTCGATCAAGCGGCGCAAGCGCAGTGAGCATGAGTTCGGCGCGGCCACGGCAGGCATCTATCGCTGCGTGGAAGCCTTCAACGTGACATCGCTGGCTGGGGTGGCGCTGGCAAGCATCGTCTACCTGTATGGCAATCGGTTGCTGCCATTGGAAATGAGCGGTCGCAGCGCATGGGAAATACGCATTTTTCTTACGGCCTGCGCCGCCTCGGTGCTGCACGCGCTTTGGCGCCCACCTCGCCTGGCCTGGATCGAGCAGCTGTGGCTGGCCGCAGCACTGTGCCTGGCGCTGCCGTTGGTGAATCTGGCAACCACCGGGCAGGGGCTGCTGATGTACCTGCAGCGGGGCGCATGGCAGCAGGCTGGGGTGGAGCTGGTCGCACTGGCCTTCGGGCTGATGCTGGCAAGGATGGCCCTGATGCTGCAGCGCCGTTGGCCAGGGGCGCAGGAGGCGGCGCGCCCTGCCAAGCCTCCGGCCGGGCGGGAGCCGGCCTATCGCTGGCAGGTGGCGAGCCGTGTGCTGGCCGCCTCGCTGGGCGGCTACGTGTTCACCGCCGTTACCGCTTCGGCACTGGCGTTGTTGTTGCCCGCGCTGGTGGGGGTAAGGACGTCCGCTTCGGTCCTGGCCAGTTCACTGCTGGGGTTCGTGCTGTTGATTGCCGTTGCTGTGGGCGTCTTCAGTGCCCGCAGTGTTGGGAGGGTGTGGCTGAGTCTGGCGGCGGGGAGTGCCCTGATGGGGTTGCTGGTGGCGATGCTGCGGACGGGGTGAGGCCAGGGGGGGCGTTGGCCTGTCACATGCTTCCGTCCAGCCTCTTCCGGAAGAACGCCCCCAGCGCTGCAAACGGAATCAGATCGGTGCGGTCGTACAGATCCACATGGCCTGCACCCTTCACCCACAGCAGTTCCTTCGGTTGTCCCGCCAGCCGGTAGGCCTCCTCACTGAATTCCTTTGAATGCGCCTGATCACCCGCAATGAACAACATCGGACGCGGGGAGATGGTCTCGATGTCGTTGAACGGATAGAAGTTCATGAACTTCACGTTGCTGGTCAGCGTCGGGTGGGTGGTGAGCTGCGGTGATGAACCAGTCGGCGTGAACTCGCCGCGCGAAGTGCGGTAGAAGTCGTAGAACTCGCGCTGGATCGGATGAGTATCTGCCTCAAGCCTATGCACCGTGCCGGAGGTGTACTGTGCGGCGCCGCCCTCGGCTTCGACCCAACGCTGGCGCGCGGCAGCAGCAATCACGGCCTTGCGCTGCTCAACGCTCTGCGAGCGGTTGAGGGCACTGCGGTTCGCAGCGCCCATGTCGTACATGCTGACGGTAGCAATGGCTTTCATGCGCGGGTCGATCTTGGCCGCACTGATCACGAAACTGCCACTGCCGCAGATGCCAAGCACGCCGATCCGTTCGCGATCCACCTGTGGCTGCGTGCCCAGGTAATCGACGGCTGCACTGAAGGCCTCGGCATAGATGTCCGGCGCAACTGCATTGCGGGGCTCGCCCGCACTTTCACCCCAGAATGACTGGTCGATAGCCAGGGTCACGAAGCCTTGTTCAGCCAGCTTCTGTGCGTAGAGATCCGCACTCTGCTCCTTCACTGCGCCCATGGGATGGCCCACGATGATCGCGGGCAATGCTTGCCCAGGCCTGTGGTTCTTCGGTACGTACAGATTGCCGACGATCTGCATGTGGTACTGGTTGTTGAAGTGCACTTTTTCGCTGATGAGCTGGGTGCTTCGATAGAAGTTGTCGGCGTCGCGGGTCATGTCCTGTCCAATTGCAGTGAAGGGGATGGTCGCGAGGACCAGAGAAAGCAGCAGCGTCTTCATTCGCTCATCTCCGAATACTCTTCGTCGCTTACTTTCTCCAGCCACGTCACCGGGCTGCCATCCACCGCCTCGGCAATCGCGATGTGGGTCATCGCCACTGCGGCACTTGCGCCATGCCAATGCTTCACGCCCGGGGCGATCCACACGGTGTCGCCCGGACGAATCTGCTGGCGTGGCTGACCCCACTGCTGCACCCAGCCCACGCCTGCGGTCACGATGAGGGTCTGGCCCAGCGGGTGGGTGTGCCAGGCCGTGCGTGCGCCGGGCTCAAAGGTGACCGTTGCACCTCCTACGCGTGCCGGCGCAGGGCGTTGGAACCCGCCATCGATGCGCACGTTGCCAGTGAAGTAGTCAGCGGGGCCCGCCACGGACGATGCGCTGCCAGCAGGCGTTATGCTCAGATCATCGCTGGCCGGGCCGCCGCCGGTCGCAGGCGCAGCCATGGATATCAACGTACCGAGAAGCATGGACATGGGGAGTACTCCAGGAGTTGGGGGATTACCAGGCGTAGGCATTGGGCGCCTCGCCACCGGGGCCAGGCCAGATCGCATCCAGTCGAGCCAGTGAAACATCTGAGAGCTTCAGCGCAGGGGCCTTCAGGTTCTGCAAAAGCTGGTCCACCGTGCGCGGCCCGCTCAGCGCGGTGGTCACCACCGGGTTGTGCAGCAGCCAGGCCAGCGCCACGTCGGCGGGCGCCTCACCCAGTTCATCGCAGAACGCTTCATACGCTTCCAGCTGCGGGCGCAGCTGTTCGATACGCTGCAGGAGGTGCGGGGTAGCGCGTCGGCCATTGGCGACATTCTTCAGCACGCCGCCCAGCAGGCCCATGCCGATCGGGCTCCAGGGGATCAGGCCGAGCCCGTGGTAGCGCAGGGCCGGGATCACTTCCAGTTCCACCGTGCGCTGGGTCAGGTTGTACAGGCTCTGCTCGGCCACCAGGCCGAAGGTGTGCCGCGCGGTGGCCACGCCCTGTGCGGTGGCGATGTCCCAGCCGGCAAAGTTGCTGCTGCCCACGTAGGTGATCTTGCCTTCGCGGATCAGCTGTTCCATGGCCTGCCAGATTTCTTCCCATGGCGTGGCCCGGTCCACATGGTGCATCTGGTACAGATCGATGTGGTCGGTCTGCAGTCGGCGCAGGCTGGCCTCGCAGGCGCGGCGGATGTGGTACGCCGACAACCGGCGATCATTCGGGCCCAGCCCCATCGGCTGGTACACCTTGGTCGCCAGTACCAGACCATCACGCTTGCCACTGCGCTTGAGCCAGCGCCCGATGATCTCTTCAGACACGCCGAAGCCCTGCGCCATGTCCGGCGACTGCGGTCCGCCGTAGACGTCTGCGCTGTCGAAGAAGTTGATGCCGGCGTCCACGGCGGCATCCATGATGGCGAAACTGGTTGGCTCGTCGGCAAGCTCGCCGAAGTTCATGGTGCCAAGACCCAGCCGGCTGATCTTCAGGCCCGATCGGCCCAGACAGGTGTAGTGCATGGGGGACTCCTTCAGGTATGGACAGGCAGGCGATGGTGCTGCGCCGAGCGCGCAGCGATGCAGGACGTGACCACCGAGCCCAACAGCAGGACAGCGCTGAACCAGAACGTGGCGCGGTAGCCCTGGTGGTCCAGCAGCAGGCCGCCCACGGTCGCACCGACGGCGATGGCCATCTGCACCACGGCTACCATCAGGCCGCCACCGGCCTCGCCGTCATCGGGCAGGGTGCGGGCCAGCCACGACCACCAGGCCACGGGCGCCGACGTGCCAAGCAGGCCCCACAGGGCGAACAACACCGCCACCCTCGGCAGCGTGTTGCCGAGCAGGATCATGCACACCGCCACCACGGCCATCAGTGCGGGCAGCAGCACCAGTGTGCGGAAGAGTGCCTTGTGCACGAAGGGCTCGATCAACAACGTGCCGGCCAGGCCCGCAGCACCCATCAACAGCAGCAACAGCGACAACGTCGAAGGTGATACGTGCAGCGTGCCTTCCACGAACGGGCGCAGGTAGGTGAACAGCGAGAACTGGCCCATGAAGAACAGGCTCACGCCCACCATGCCCCACGCCACCGGCGGGCGCTTCAACAGCGCGAACACATTCCAGGAAGCGCGCCCGGCGGTCGCCTTCATCGATGGCAGCGCGGCGATCTTCCACAGCAGGGCCACCACAGCCACCGGCACCAGCGAGAAGAACGCACCGCGCCAACCGATGATGGCGCCGAAGTAACTGCCCATCGGCGCCGCAATGACCGTGGCAAGCGCGTTGCCGCCGTTGACGATGGCCAGTGCGCGGGGCACCTGGTGCGAAGGAACCAGGCGCATGGCGGTGGCGGCCGACATGGCCCAGAAGCCACCGATGGCCACGCCGATCAGCGCACGGCCCAGCATGAACACCGGGAAGCTGGGCGCCAGTGCCGCCAGCGTGCCCGAGAGGATCATCGCGGTAGTGAGGCCCAGCAGCAGCCATTTGCGGTCCAGCTGTCCGGCCAGTGGCGAGACCAACAGGCTGGTGACCAGGGCGAACCCGCCGGACACCGCGATGGCCTGTCCGGCCTGGCCTTCACTGACGTGCAGGTCGGTGGCGATGGGCGTCAGCAGGCTGACCGGCATGAATTCGGAAGCGACCAGCGCGAAGGCGCCGAGTGACAGGGCCAGCACCGCACCCCATTCCCTGGGAGATGCCGAGCGGACAGGCGCGGCCGTGCTCGCCCCGGTCGGGGGGAGATTGAGTGAACACATGAAGGTTTCCAGGCCCAAAAAGGGCGATGACGGCGGAAAGCTCCGGCGGCCGGAGCTCCCCTGGTGGGGAAGGGGGCCAGTCTGGACCACGCAGAGGTACTTGATTAGATAATCAATTTCGAATGGGTCAATTAGTTGCGCTAATCAATCCCTGTGACACACTGCACGCATGGCACGACGCAACTTCAATGACCTGCTGGCTTTCGTGACCGTAGCGCGGGAGGGCAGCTTCACCCGTGCGGCAGGTGTACTCGGGGTTACCCAGTCCGCACTGAGCCAGGCCATCAAGACCCTGGAAGAGAGTCTCGGCATCCGGCTGCTGACCCGCACGACGCGCAGCGTTTCGCCGACCACGGCAGGCGAGCGCCTGCTGCAGTCGATCGGCAACCACTTCGACGACATCGAGATGGAGCTCGAAGCACTTACTGCATTGAGGGACACGCCAGCCGGGCAGGTCAGGATCACCAGCGGCGACCACGTACTGCGCACGGTGCTGCTGCCCAAGCTGATGCCGCTGCTGCACCGCTATCCGGACATCCGCATCGAATTCGACGTCAGCTATGCACTGCGTGACATCGTTGCCGACCGCTTCGACGCCGGTGTTCGCCTTGGCGAATCCATCGACAAGGACATGGTCGCCCTGCCCATCGGCCCACGCCTGCGCATGGCCACCGCAGGGACGCCGGGCTACTTCGCTGCGCACGGAATGCCGAAGGTGCCGGGCGATCTGACTGGTCACCGGTGCATCAACATCCGTCTTCCCACCAGCGGTGGACTGTATGTGTGGGAGTACGAGAAGAAGGGTCGCGAGATCAATGTGCGCGTGGATGGCCCGCTGGTGTTCAGCACGTCACCGCACATGGTCGATGCCGCGCTTGATGGCCTGGGCCTGGTGCATCTGCCCGTTGATGAGCTGGCACCCCATCTGGAAAGCGGCCGCCTGGTGCGGGTACTGGAGGACTGGTGCCCGCTGTTCCCCGGCTATCATCTGTATTACCCGAGCAGACGGCAGCCATCCCCGGCGTTCAGCCTGGTGCTCGAGGCATTGCGGGTCTAGGTCGATGTTGCCTCGATGACCGTCCGGCATCACAGCCGCGATGGGCTCACTGGAACAGGATCGCCGCCCTGCAGCCGGCCCTCGCGTGCGGGTTCTTCGCTACCGATCCGGAAACGTGCCGCATCCCAACCGATGCAGAACACGGCAAGAGTTTGACCAGGCGGAACGCACGCCTGGACAGCCCACCCGTCAACTGGGCGGGGCACGTTCTAGAGTACCTTGCAATGCGTATTCTGGACCTTCTGGACACACTGCGTTCACGGTCACCGACACCCGCGCTCACCACACTGCACCTTCCTTACGCACGAAGAGGTGCCACATGGCCACCTGTGATGTATGCGGCAACAACTACGACAAGAGTTTCACCCTGCAGCAGGGCGGACGCAGCGGAACCTTCGATTCGTTCGAGTGCGCGATTCATGCATTCGCGCCGCGCTGTGCACATTGCGACTGCGCGGTGATCGGGCATGGCGTTGAAGGAAAGGGCCAGATCTTCTGTTGTGCACATTGCGCCGGTCATGCCGGTGTACAGGGTGTAGCGGACCGGGCCTGAACTGCCTCGATTTGATCCTGCCGATTACGCAGAAACCAGCGACGAAAGTCGGACGACCCGGGCTGCGCCCGAGTCTGCCAGCACTGCCAGTGCATGCCGTTTCTGCGAGGGCATCGCCGCCACAGCTTCCAATGCCACCACGACCTCGAACTCCCTGGCGTTGGCGTCCAGCGCCGTGGCCAGGACACACGAGTCGGCCGTCATGCCAGTGAGGCAAAGACGGCGTACTCCCAGCTTGGCCAGCAGAATCGGCAAGGGACTGGCGAGGAACGCCGAGTGCTTGGGCTTGAGCACGAAATAGTGGCCGGGCAGGGGGGAGAGGGTTGTGGCAATTCGGGCAGCCGTCCCCCCGTCCCGCTGGCACTGCTCCACTTGCTGGCGGAAGTCCCGCTTCCAATCTGAGAAGTTGTCATTGGCATAGATGACTGGCCACCCTTGGTCATCGAAGTGGTCTCTCAGGCGGCGGATCTGCCGGGCCGCGTTCTCTGCCGCTGGCGCCAGCGCGTCTGCACCTGGGAAGTCGAAACGACTGAACATGTCGATGATCAGCAGGGCGGTAGAAGGGCGGCGTGCCATGCCTCAATCTCCTGTCTGCGCATGCGGCGCTTCGACCGGCTTGGACTGTGGCGAATCCTTCTGACGCAGGAAGATGGTCAGCACAACCAGAGACAGCACGGCCAGAAACTCACTTTGCCAGTTCTGCATCGATTCGAACCAGAACGTGCTGCTGGCCAGGTGCTCGAGAAAGCCCGGCACTGGCAAGCCCTGCAGCCGCTGCTCGGCCTGCTCGGCGCGCCAGCTTCCCAATGCGTGCAGCGTAAAGCTGGCCAGGAACAACAGGCCGAAGGCGATGGCAAGCGAATGGCCATAGATGATTTTCCATGCGCCACCACGCCTCACGGGCCAGGGCGTGGGCCCCCGCTCGACGCGATTCTGTTCCTGCGCAGGGTCCAAGGGCCGCGATTCGGCCGAACCGCGCTGGCGAAGGCTCACTGTCAGAAGGACATACATCCCCATCTGCAGGAATTCGCTCTCCCAGTTCTCGAATGTGGCGCTGACGAAATGCCCGGTTGCCAGGTAGTGCCAGAGATCGATCGGCGTGCGTCCGTGCTGCAGCAGCTCCTGGTTGTGCACGTGATGTCCCGCAATTGCCTGCCCACCAATGAATACAACGGTGAGCACAAGCAGCACCAGCGAGAGACCGTTGCGCTTCCACATGCAACACCTCGTTCAGGCTGTTTCAATGGCCATGATGAAGCTTGCGCCGCCAGCGGGCCATGAGCTGTGAATCCGGCGCATCCAGTATGTGAGGCGGTCTCAACGTTTCCCTGTTGGATCGGGATCAGGACGCTCGTAGTCCTCGGGTACAGCCTTGGGCCCATCGCCATCGTCGGGCATGTCGTGCTCCTTCCATCTGGCTCGATCATTGCGCCGCTTGTCCGGCGTATGTGCCTTCGACTGATCATCCACGTCCGTGGTCGGATTGAAGGGGAGCTTGTCGGTCATGGGTTGCTCCTGCAGCAGGAGGTTGAAGCGTGCGGCCAGTGCGGTTAACGCGGTGACGTCGCGAAATGAACACCATGCACACCGGGATGTCACCGCAGGGGGAGGGGGGTGTTGCGATGCTGGAACCCCCTCTTGCTGGAGAACCGCGATGCAGGCATTGACCTACCACGGCCGCAAGGATGTACGCGTCGAGACCGTGCCGGACCCGGTACTGGCGGCTGATGACGATCTGATCCTGCGTGTTACCGCTACCGCCATCTGCGGCTCGGACCTGCATCTGTATCGGGGCAAGATTCCGGATCTGCACGATGGCGATGTTCTCGGCCACGAATTCATGGGCATCGTGGAAGAGGTCGGCAGCGGCGTCACCCAGGTCAAGCCGGGGGATCGGGTGGTGATTCCCTTCGTGATCGCCTGTGGTGAGTGCTTCCACTGTCGGCTGGCCGAGTATGCCGCTTGCGAAACCACCAATACCGGCAAGGGCGCGGCGCTGAATCAGAAGGGCCTTCTGCCGCCGGCCGCGCTGTTCGGATACAGCCATCTGTACGGTGGGGTTGCCGGTGGCCAAGCGGAGTTCGTGCGCGTGCCCAAGGCGAATGTGGGCCCGCTACGTATTCCGGAAGGCGTGGCCGACGAGCAGGTCCTGTTCCTGTCCGACATCCTGCCCACCGGCTACCAGGCCGCGCTGAACGCAGGGGTGAAGCCGGGCTCAACGGTGGCCATCTTCGGTGCGGGCCCGGTCGGGCTGATGAGCGCGGCCTGCTGCCGCCTGCTGGGGGCCGAGACCATCTTCATGATCGATCATCTTCGGTACCGCCTTGACTATGCGCGCCGCGCCTACGGGGTGACCCCCATTGATTTCAGCGAGATCGAAGACCCGGCCGATTTCATCCTCGCCCAGACCAGTGGACGGGGTGTGGACGCCTGCATCGAGGCGGTGGGCTTCGAGGCCGAGGGCAGTGCGCTGGAGTCAGCGTTGACCGCTGTAAAGCTGGAAGGCAGCAGCGGCGTGGCGATCCGGCAATGTATTGCAGCTGCACGCCGCGGCGGGGTGGTCAGCATCCCAGGCGTCTACGCCGGCTTCATCCATGGCTTCCTGCTGGGTGACGCGTTCGACAAGGGGCTGACGTTCAAGATGGGGCAGACCCATGTGCAGGGACTGATGCCGGAACTGCTCGACGCAATCATGGAAGGAAAGCTGGACCCGGGCGACATCATCTCGCACAGGATGCGACTGGCCGATGCGGCGCAGGGCTACGCGATGTTTGACGCCAAGGACGACGACTGCCGCAAGATCGTATTGACACCCTGAGCATGCCGCCATGAGCGCGATCGTCATGGCATGCGTCTATGCGCTCTGGTTGGCCGCCGGTTGGCTCGACTTCCATTTCCACCGGCGTACCGACCTGCCGCACACCTCTGCGTTGCGGGAAAGCGCATTGCACGGGCTGCAGCTACTGCTGATTGGTAGTGGCGTGCTGGCATGGCTCCTGCTGGAGAATACCCGGTCACTCGTCGCGCTCCTGGCGCTTCTGGTGATCGCACACGCGATCACCGGCTATTTCGACACCGTCAGCGCGGACGGCCGCCGGCGTATCAGTCCAGCGGAGCAGCACGTGCACAGCGTGCTCGATGCCGCGCCCTGGGTTCTGCTGGGCTGGGTCGGCTGGCACGCGCAGCCGCGGTGGTCGCTGAGCGTGGATCCTGCGGCGCTTGAGGCCTGGTGGCTCGTGCTGTTGCCGGCGCTGGTACTGGTGGTGCTGCCATGGCTGTGGGAATTGCAGCAGTGCCTGCGCGTGAGGCAGCAACGGCGTGGGACAGGTGCGTGAGGATCACTGCGCGGGGCATTCATGTGCCCGCCACACCTCCAAGACAGTGATATGACCGCCTGCCGCCTACGTTCATGACATATCTTCATTGCAGAAGCCCTCATGCAGGATGCGACGCCGCCATCATCGTTGATCAACCGCGCCCGCCAGGTGTTCGTCCAGCAGCCTGAACTGCCATTACCGGGATGCGGGCAGACACTGGATCGTTGGAGGGCGCTTGCGGCGTTGGGGGGCGAAGATCTCTGCCTGGCCAAGGTGCTGGAGGCGCACTACGACGCGCAGGCGATCATGGCCGAGTTGAAGGCACCGTTGGCTGCTGAAGGCCAACTGTGGGCTGTGTGGGCGGCAGAAGGCCCGGCGAGCACACTTCGCATCGACGCCGAGGGCAGACTGCGCGGGGACAAGCCTTGGTGCTCGGGCAGCGCCTGGGTGGATGCCGCATTGGTCACGGTTCGCAGTGCTCAGGGGGTGTGGCTGTGCCAAGTCGCAGCGGAGCACTGGGGTACGCTGTCGGGTGAGCCATGGCCCGCCGTCGGCATGGCCGGGATTCCGTCCACCACCGTGCGCTTTGATGCCGCGCCAATGGTGATATTGGGGGCTCGCGATGACTATCTGCAACGACCGGGCTTCTGGCATGGAGGCGCGGGTATGGCGGCGGTATGGTTTGGCGCAGCGGTCGCGTTGGCCGAACGCATGCGATCAGCCTGCACCGAGGGAAATCGTGCACGTCTACTGGGTGAAGTGGACCTCGCGCTGGCGCCGGCAGCGGCGCTGCTTCGCGAACTGGCGGCACGCATCGATGCCGAGCCCGAATCGGCGCATCGCGAGGACGTGGTGCGGATACGTTGCGTGGTCGAGCGTGCGGCTACGCGCGTGCTGGATCTGGCGGGTCGGGCCCTGGGCCCGGCCCCCATGTGCCTGGAAGATGCCCATGCCCACCGCTGCGCTGACCTGACCGTGTTCCTTCGCCAGAACCACGCCGACCGCGATTGGGAATGGCTGGGTGGGCGGCGGGCGGCCCAGGAGGCGACATGGGCGCTGTAGCCAAAGCACCGCTGCAAGGCGAAGGAACGCAGGAACAGGCGTGGCTGCGCTGCAATTGGCTCTGGCAGCAGCCGATTACGCCGGCAAGCGCGCTGTGCACCGGGCATGACCGCCTGGTGGTGGTCGCGCCGCACCCGGACGACGAGATCCTCGGCTGTGGCGGACTGCTCCATCACGCAGTGGGGCAGGGCATGGAGGTGAGCGTCGTTGCCGTGACCGACGGCGAAGCATGCTATCCGGGCGAGCCGTGGTGGACGCCAGGGCGCTTGCGGTCGGCACGGCGGGCGGAGCTTGCCGCGGCCCTTGGCGAACTCGGCATCCCGGCCGGTTCCATATTTCACCTGGGTATCGCCGACGGCGCGGTCAGCACGCACGAACAGGGCCTGGAAGGCTGGCTGCAACAGCATCTGCAGCCGCGTGACCTGATCCTGGCGCCATGGCGGTTTGATGGCCACCCCGACCATGAAGCGGCAGGGCGTGCTGCCTGCCACGCCGCCCGGGCGGTGGGGTGCCGCCGTCTGGAGTACCCGGTCTGGGGATGGCACTGGCTGGATCCGGCCTGTGCACATATGGCGTGGGAGGTGCCCAGACTGGTCGACATTTCAGCAGTAGCGGCCGCGAAACGAAACGCGATCGCGCATTTCCGGACGCAGACGGGCGACGTGCCGGGCTTGAACAGCCCTCCGGTGCTGCCCGCGCATGTACTGACCCGATTCTTCCGAAACTACGAGGTTTTCCTGGCATGAGCGCGCAACCGTACTTCGATGACCTGCATGAGCAGGAGGACCCGTTCGGCTACCGAAGCCGATGGTATGAAGAACGCAAGCGTGCACTGCTGCTGGCAAGCCTGAGCCAGCGTCATTTCACTCGCGGGTGGGAGCTGGGTTGTTCCAATGGCGTACTGACCGAGGCCCTGGCCGCCCGTTGCGAGCGACTTCTGGCAACCGACATCAGCCCGCGTGCTGCGTTCCAGGCGCGCCGCAACCTGGCCCACCTGCCGCACGTGCAGGTCCACTGCGCCAGCCATCCCGAGCAATGGCCGCCGGGCCGCTTCGATCTGATCGTCTGCGGCGAAATGGGCTACTACCTGGGAGCCGGCGCGCTGCGCGAGCTGCGCACCGGTATCGGGGAAGCGCTTCGTGATGATGGACTGCTGGTGGCCTGCCATTGGCTGCCCTCGTTCCCGGGGCGCGCGAGCCGCACCGAGGTCGTGCATCGATGCCTGGGTGAAGGCCTGCAGGAGGCCTTCCACTATCGCGACGCGGACTTCGTACTGCAGGGCTGGACGCGCGGCGCGATGTCGTTGGCCCGACTGGAGGGCCTGCGGTGATAGGCGTGCTGGTTCCGGCCCACAACGAGGCAGCCAGCATGGAGCGGTGCCTGCAGTCGATCAGGAGGGCGGCCCTGAATCCCGGGCTGGGTGGCGAAGCGGTGGAGGTGATTGTTGCGCTGGACGATTGTTCGGACGCCACGGAATCCATCTGCGCCCAGCAACGGGTTGATACGCTGCGGTTGGATGCACGCTGCGTCGGCATCGCCCGAGCCGCCGCCGCCGCCGAGCTGCTGGGCCGGGGTGCAAGATGGCTGGCGAGCACGGACGCGGACAGCGAGGTACCTCCTGAGTGGCTGGTCGCACAGCTTGAGGGACGCCGGGACGTCTTCTGCGGGCTGGTGGACATCGCAACGAACTGCAGCGCCGAGGAGCGCCTGCGCAAGGCGTTCCGGAGGCGGCAGCAATGGGAGGACGATCATGGGCGTATCCACGGCGCGAACCTGGGTGTTTCCGCCCAGGCCTATCGTGCGGCAGGCGGCTTTTCGCCACTGCACTGCGGGGAGGACGTCCAGCTGGTGAGGACATTGCAGCGTCTCGGCGCTGATGTGCGGTGGGCGGGGGCGCCGCTCGTCATGACCAGTGCCCGCCTGGCAGGGCGCGCGACAGGCGGGTTTTCAGCCTATCTGGCGGAGATGGGCGGGTTGGGCGCCGCACCGGCGGCGGGCCAGCCGATCCTGTTGGCTTGAAAATCAGCCGCTTCGGCGTGCCATGGCGGGATGCAACGGAAATGCTGTTAAAAACACCGGTTCGCCGGGCGATATGTGACCAATTCACGTTTGGCGTTTACGGTCTCTCAACGACACCAGCCTTAGATTGAGCGACCGGGAGAGCAGGAGCGCCACCATGCCGAACAGAGCCATTGTGTATGTCAGCGAAGCCGTCGCTGGATTCACGTCCGCGCGCTTGGAAGCACTGATGGAAGATGCGGCCCGCTTCAACCGATCAGCGGGTGTGACCGGCGTGCTTCTATTCGACGGCCGGCACTTCCTGCAATACATGGAGGGCCCCGCCGACGGGCTGGATGTGGCCTTCTCCCGCGTCAGTGGCGCCGGCAGTCACACCGACCTGATGGAGCTTGCTCGCGGGCGTGTCGGGCAACGGCGGTTGCCGTTCTGGCCAATGCGCTGCCTGCCAGTCAGTGCGGATGAGCTGCGGATGATCGCCCTTGCTGACTGGACCAGTTTCATCCAGCGGGCGGCGACGAACCAGGCGGGAGCTACCGCGATGGAAAAGCTCCTCTCGATCGTCGAACCCTATGCTAAAGCGGCCTGACTGGTCGATGCGTTGCTGTAGGCCGACCCTCCCGAATTTCGCAGGGCGGCGCAGGACAAGTGAAATGGGTTTTCCCTTGCTGACACACCACTGAGTTGACTGCGACGCAGGATCAGTGCGTGGTCAAGGGCGTGCAGGCATCGCCCATCACGCGTTGGACGGCCTGCTGCAACTGGGCGATGTGGAACGGTTTGGCCACGAAGGCCGCGCTTCGGTGGCGCTGCGGCACCAGTTGGTCGTAGACCGCAGACACAAACAGGAACGGGATGCCAAGCTCGGCCAAGCGATCGGCAACCGGAAAGACCACGCCGTCACGAAGCTCCACATCCAGCACGGCGCCATCGAACGTCTGCTTCTCCAACAGCCCCATCGCATCAAACACGCTATACGCATGGGTTACCTGGCCCCCTCCGTCTTCGAGCGCCTGCTCCATCAGTGCGGCCAGATCGAACTGATCTTCCACCAGCAGCAGGTTGCACCTGCGCCAGCTCATATCGGGTTGCATGCGCGCATGCCTGTATTGCCTCGGGAACTGCAGTGTGTGCTGTGCTGCATCAACGCTGCGCGTGTGGAATGTCAGCCCGGTGCGAAGCTGGGAAGGTGTCGCCAATGCTGTCGAGGTGGCGTGGAAAGAGCGCGGCGTTCCTTGACGGCATTTTGGCAGCGGCCATGGATTATTGCCGCCATCTTCGACACTGGAGCTTCTGCCATGCATCGACCTGGAACCGATCCCGCTTCGCCACGCGTGCTGCGTGTCGAGAGCATGTCCCTAGACTGCGGTGGCACCGCCGTTGTTGTAGAGCTTGACCGCACACCCGAACGGGTGTGGATGAAGTCGCTGAAGCGAGCCGTTCAGGCCAACACCGCCCTGGAGGGGGCGCAGGCCAAGTTCGATGGCCGTTTTGTGTATTTCGTGGGCATGGAGGAGAGTGGGAATCGCGTCCAGCATCACGTGATGCAGGCGCTGATTTCGGCGGAACCGGGCCGCGACCCGGCCAGGCCCAAGGGTTTCCCGGGCGCAGCACTCTCCAGCTCGATGACCGCCTGAGTGCGACCTGGGCCGATACGGCATTCCGCCTTGATTGCCACTGTCAGCCCATGCCGGCCGCCCTCGCGGCTGAAGCCCGCCATGTGCTGGCACGCGTGCGCACATCTGAAGCGCACGTTGCGTGTAGACGCGATGCGCAGCGGCCACGCCACAGCTCGACGCAACCTCCACACCGGTGTCACCGCGCGTACGATGCGCGTCGCTAAGGTAGGGCTGTCTGCAACAGCCGGTGGTGTCATGCCTCTTCGCGCAATTGCCTATGTAAGTGAAGCGTCCGACAGCCTGACTGCGGAATGACTGCAGCAGCTTGTGATGGACGCGGTGCTGTTCAATGAATCCGCCGATGTCACCGGTACGCTGTTAATTGATGGCAGCCGCTTCCTGCAGTACCTCGAAGGCCCCGAGGCTGGGGTCAACGGCGCGTACAAGCGGATCCTGGCAGCCGGCAGCCACAGCGGCGTGGTTGAGCTCAACCGGGGGAGGGTGGGGCGGCGGCAGTTCCCCCATTGGCGGATGTGCTGCGTGCGGGTGGATGAACTGGCGCTGGGAAAGATCGCCATCTCCGACTGGACAGGCTTCGTGCGCAGCGCATCGGCGCTGGCTTCAGGCACCAGCGCGCTCGATCGCCTGTTGTGGGTGACGCAATCAAATCTGGAAGGCGTTGCCAGCCGCGCTATCGAACCTGACGGCTGGGTGGCGCGATGAATACAACTCCGTCGCCGTCTGGTCCGGTACGCATCGGTTGTGCCGGCTGGTCCCTGTCCCGGTCGGCGCAGGAAGCCTTTGGGCAGGGCAATAGCGTTCTTCAACGCTATGCCACCCGCCTGCCCATGGTCGAGATCAACTCCTCGTCCTATCGTCCGCACTTGCCCAGTACCTATGCGCGGTGGGCTGCGAGCGTACCGGACCATTTCCGTTTCGCAGTGAAGATGCCGCGCTCGATCAGCCATGAACATCGGCTTCGCGATGCAATGCCGCCGCTGCAGCGGTTCCTTGATGGGGTGCTGGCACTGGGTGACAGGTTGGGTCCGCTGTTGCTCCAGTTGCCACCCAGCCTGGCATACGAACCGGCGACGGCGGAGAGCTTTCTGCAGGGTCTGCGCGAACGCGTCCAGGTCGATGTGGCCTGTGAGCCGCGCCATCCCAGTTGGTTCACTACGGAAGCGGACGCCCTGCTGAGCGACCATGGTGTTGCACGGGTTGCCGCGGACCCGGCACGGGCGCCCTCAGCCGCGATTCCTGGCGGGGACCGCTCCTGGAGCTATTGGCGCTGGCACGGCCAGCCACAGATCTATCGCAGTGCGTACTGTGAACAGACCCTGGCGGAGTTGGCGCAACGGCTGCGGCGCGAAGCCGACACGCAACGATCAGTCTGGTTCGTACTGGACAATACCGCGCTGGGCCACGCCACAAGCAACGCCCTGCGCCTGCAGGCCTTGCTGCAGGAGGACGAGCATGCCTGAGGGCCCATCCATTGTCCTGCTGTGCGAGGCTGCGAGGCATTTCAAAGGGCACGTCGTCCGCGCGGTTTCAGGGAACAGCCGGATCGATCTGTCGCCACTTCAAGGACGCAGGGTGAAAACCGTTCGAAGCTGGGGCAAGCATTTCCTGTTGGAGTTCAGCCACCAGACCCTGCGCATCCATCTGATGATGTTCGGCAGCTGGCGCATCGACGAACGGAAGCCAACCCCTGCGCGGGTGTCCCTGGGGTTCGACAATGGCGAGCTGAACTTCTATGCCTGTTCCGTAAAGCTCATTGGCGAGCCATTGGACGACGTCTATGATTGGCGCGCGGATGTGTTGAACGATGCCTGGGATCCGAAGCTGGCTCGGCGCAAGCTGAAGGCAATGCCGGACGTCCTGGTCTGTGACGCGCTTCTGGACCAGACCGTCTTCGCCGGCGTCGGCAACATCATCAAGAACGAGGTGCTGTTCCGCATAGGCGTGCACCCGGCCACTCGCTTGGGCAACCTGCCGCCGCGCAAGCTCACCGCCTTGATCACGCAGGCACGCGCCTACAGCTTCGATTTCCTGGAGTGGAAGCGCCGCTTCGCGTTGAAGAAGCACTGGCAGGTACATACGCGCAGGATCTGCCCGGTCTGCGGTGGCCCGATCAGCAAGCTGTACATGGGTACCACCCGGCGGCGCACCTTCTTCTGCCCGAACGACCAGGTGCTGTACGAACCCTGAGGCCGCCTTCCATGGCGGCCGGGCTGCATTCCCCGCGGCTCAGGCAGCCTGCGCGGCCTTGGCGTTGCCGCCGCCCTTGGCCAGCAGGGTGAGCTTTTCATCGGTCGCCTTCTCTTCCTCCAGCGTCTCCAGCAGCAAGGGGAGGGCATCCTTGTAGCCCAGCTGTTTGGCCAGCGCGGCGATGGTGCCGTAGGACGCAATTTCGTAATGCTCGACCTTCTGCGCGCCACCAATCAGCGCGGCATCACGCACAGGGCCCATGTCGATGCTGTCAATCACCTCCTTGCCTTCCTCTACAAGACCCTCCATCGCCGCGCACTTGATGCGCTTCAGGCGGATGCCAAGCACCTCCACCACCTGGTCGATGCGCTCGATCTGGCCCTGGGTTTCTTCCAGATGCGTTTCGAACGCCGCCGCCAGATCCGGATTCTCGGCCGCACGGGCCAGGCGCGGGAGGGCCTTGGTCAGCTGCTTCTCGGCGCTGTAGATGTCCGAGAGTTCGTGGATGAACAGGTCTTCCGCCGTCTTGATAGCCATAGTGGGCTCCGCGTTGAGTGGAGCGCTCAGCGTAGGCGTCGCCCGGTTGCGCCAAAGCAGGGGCCAGGTGAAGGCTGCATGGGAACGTCAGCAGAAAGCCTGCGCGCCGTCTTCACGAAGCGGCGCCCGTCACCGTGTGTGGCTGCATTTCGCTGCCGGCAGGCCTTCGGCATGGCTTCACGATGGCATCGTAGCTTGGGGCTGCTTGCGTCCCCGGTCGATGGCCTCCGTCGGAACAGCGCTGCAAGCCCTGCCGGGCAGCGCCTTGCACCAGGACATCCCCACGCGGGTCTGCCGCCGTCGCGGCCCCCTTCAGGCCTCGGCGGCCGCGTCCGCATCGCAAGGCATGCAACGCTCTTTCTTGAACTTGATGTCTGCAGCGGTCTTCGCCAGTGCCTCGTAACGCTGGCGTATCTCTTCAAGGTGAGCGGGCTCCATCGATTCCAGGTTCAACAGCTCCTGGTTGGCATCCTTGCTGACCCGGATCAGTTCATCCAGCTTGATGTGCAGCGCGGCCGTATCGGCGTTCTGCGTATGCTGGATCAGGAACACCATCAGGAAGGTCACGATGGTCGTCCCCGTATTCACCACCAGCTGCCACGTATCATTGAAGTGGAAGGCCGGCCCGCTGGCGGCCCAAGTGATGATCACCCCCAGCGCGGCGACGAATGCGCCCAGGCTGCCGGACAATCGTGCCGTTGCGGCCGCCACACGGGCAAAACCGCGCCCGATCACGCGTCACCTCCCGCGGCCTCCTTATCCGTGCGGCGGTCTGGCAGCGTGACCCGCTCCCCAAGGCGCTTGGCCTGCTCTTCGGGGGTTGGTGCAGCAACAAAGGGAGAGATCGGGTCACTGGCGGGGAAGGTTTCCTGCAGCGCTTCGTCATGGTTGCGGCGGTTGTGCAGCTTCGCCTGCAGTGGACTGACAGGATCGGGATTCTGCGCTTCCGGGTCCGGGTGGGGAAGGTCTTTCTGATCACGTTGCATGGTGCGGTCTCCAGGTTGGGTGCCACGGCTCAGGTGGCGCGCCCAGCATAGGAACTGCATCGTGAGCGGCCCCATCAAGGGCGGAGCAACGTGGCGTCAAGCCTTCAGGCAAAGCGCGTTAACAATCAGCAGGGCGGGGGTGTTCGGGGTCGGCCGCGACGGCGCCAGGCCATCACCTGGCCCACCACGGCCGTCAACAGCAACATCGCATTGGTCACCACGAAGACGGTGCTGCCCAGCATCGCGCTGTACACGGTAAACAGCGCGGACGCGGTCATCTGGCCCACGAACAGCCACTTCGATACCGCCTCGGGGTTTGGCGACTGCCACTGCTTCACCATCTGCCGGATCAACGTCGCCATCAGGACCGCCGTGGCGATCCAGCCAAGTACATCGGGATGCATGATCGCCTCCTATCGTGCAGATGACTCACGCTAGCCCTTGGCCGCGCAACGGCGTAGCAAGGGGGGTGAAGGTGGCATTCCACCTCCTGCGCCCTCACACCATTCACTCCGCAGCAGCGAGAATGGCCTACCGGGCGCGCCCATTGCGCGGCCCGCCCGCCGAATGCAGGAACGCTGAAATGTCCAACACCCCCTTTGGTGAATCGTCATGCGCTGCCGCCGCCAGCGGTTGCGTCGAGGTGCGTGGTGCCCGCGAGCACAACCTCAAGAATGTCGACGTTTCCATTCCGCGTAACGCACTGGTGGTGTTCTCCGGCGTATCAGGCTCCGGCAAGTCATCGTTGGCCTTCGGTACCGTGTTCGCCGAAGCGCAGCGGCGCTACTTCGAATCCGTCGCGCCCTATGCAAGGCGCCTGATCGACCAGGCGGGCGTGCCCGATGTGGATGCCATCGACGGGCTGCCGCCGGCAGTGGCCCTGCAGCAGCAGCGCGGCGCCAGCAATGCGCGTTCATCGGTGGGCAGCGTGACCACGCTGTCCAGCCTGGTGCGCATGATGTACTCGCGTGCCGGTGCGTACCCGGCCAACCAGCCCATGCTGTACGCCGAGGACTTTTCGCCCAATACGCCACAGGGCGCCTGCAGCACCTGCCATGGCCTGGGGCATGTCTACGAAGTAACCGAAGCGCTTATGGTTCCGGACCCGTCGCTGAGCATCCGTGAGCGCGCCATCGCTTCCTGGCCGCCGGCATGGCATGGCCAGAACCTGCGCGACATCCTGGTCACGCTCGGCTACGACATCGACATACCGTGGAAGAAGCTGCCGAAGAAGGACCGGGACTGGATCCTGTTCACCGAGCAGGCCCCCAGCGTGCCGGTCTATGCCGGGTTCACGCCCGCCGAGACCCGCGCCGCACTGAAGCGCAAGCAGGAGCCCAGCTACATGGGCACCTATACCGGCGCGCGCCGCTACGTGCTGCACACCTTTGCCAATACCCAGAGCGCGCTGATGCGCAAGCGCGTGTCGCGCTACATGGAAGGCCGGCTGTGCCCGGCCTGCCACGGAAAACGCCTGAAGCCGGAGGCACTCTCGGTCACCTTCGCCGGCGTGGATATCGGTGAGTTCATGCGGCTGCCGCTGGACCAGCTGGCGGCGCTGCTGGAGCCCATCGCACAAGGTGATTTCGGCGCGCACAGCAAGGGCGCTCGCACCAGCAGGAGCGCGACACCCCGCGATCGCGCCCGGAGGGCCACGAGTGGCCAGGCGACTCACGAGGGTGCCCCCGACGTGCGGCTGACCTCCGCCCTGTCCGAAGAGAAGCGCTTGGCAGCACAACGACTGGCAGGCGGGGTCATGGCCCGTGTACGGCAATTGCGTGACCTGGGCCTGGGGTACCTCTCGCTGGACCGCGCCACGCCAACCCTGTCGGCCGGCGAACTGCAGCGCCTGCGGCTGGCCACCCAGCTCAGCTCGTTGCTGTTTGGCGTGCTGTATGTGCTCGATGAACCCTCGGCCGGCCTGCATCCTGCCGACAGCCAGGCGCTGTACGACGCGCTTGAGCGGCTGCGCGACGGCGGAAACTCGGTATTCGTGGTTGAACATGACCTGGAGTTGATGCGCCGCGCACAGTGGCTGGTGGATGTGGGCCCACAGGCGGGGGAACACGGCGGGCGCGTGCTCTAC
Source organism: Stenotrophomonas sp. FR024 (assembly GCF_047500745.2). Taxonomy (NCBI): domain Bacteria; kingdom Pseudomonadati; phylum Pseudomonadota; class Gammaproteobacteria; order Lysobacterales; family Lysobacteraceae; genus Stenotrophomonas; species Stenotrophomonas sp. FR024. The sequence goes on along the minus strand of NZ_JAXAXM020000005.1, from coordinate 158,738 downwards.
AGTGGCGAGCCCGATGGCCTGCGCCACGTCCAGGAGTCGCGCACGGCCCTGCATCTGTTCGATCAGGTGCCGGCGCCTGCCAGCCAACAGCGCAGCGCCAACCGCTGGCTGGAATTGAAGGGCATCCACCGCCACAACCTGCGGGGCGTGGACGCGCAGGTGCCGCTGGGGCTGCTGACGGCGGTGACCGGTATTTCCGGCTCCGGCAAGTCCAGCCTGATGGCGCAGGCGCTGCCCGAGCTGTTGCTGCTGCACCTCGGGCATGAGCCCGCGGACGACAGCGCCGATAGCGCGCCCACCGACGGCCCGACCGTGATTGAAACGACGCGGGGCACATTGGCAGGCGATGTAGGCGCCATCCAGCGGGTGGTGCAGGTCGACCAGAAGCCCATCGGCCGCACGCCACGCTCCAACCTGGCCACCTATACCGGGTTGTTCGATCACGTACGCAAGCTGTTCGCCGCGACACCCGCCGCGCGCCGCCGTCGTTTCGATGCGGGTCGCTTCTCGTTCAACGTGGCCAAGGGCCGGTGCGATACCTGCGAAGGCGAGGGCTTCGTCAGTGTCGAACTGCTGTTCATGCCCAGCGTCTATGCGCCGTGCCCCACCTGCCACGGCGCCCGTTACAACGACGCCACGCTGAACGTGCAATGGAATGACCGCAACATCGCCGAGGTTCTGCAGATGACGGTTGACCAGGCGCATGCGTTCTTCAGCGAGGAAGAGGCCATTGCCCGGCCGCTGCAGTTGCTGCAGGAGATCGGGCTGGGCTACCTGCGGCTCGGCCAACCGGCCACCGAGCTTTCCGGTGGTGAAGCGCAACGCATCAAGCTGGCCACCGAACTGCAGCGCAGCCAACGCGGGCGCACGCTGTACGTGCTGGACGAACCCACTACCGGCCTGCATGCCTCGGATGCGGACAGGCTGCTGGTGCAGCTGCAGCGGCTGGTGGACGCGGGCAATACGGTGGTGATGATCGAGCACGACATGCGCGCGGTTGCACAGGCGGACTGGGTGATTGATGTCGGCCCCGGCGCTGGCGGGGCAGGGGGCACCATCGTCGCGAAGGGAACGCCGCAACAGGTGGCGCGCGCCAAAGGCAGCAGAACGGCGCCGTTCCTTGCCAGGGAGCTGGCTCTTATGTAGAGCCGAGCCATGCTCGGCTGACGAAGAATCCACGCACGTGGTTCCAGCACTGCACTCATCAACAGATGCGGGCTATGGACAATCAGGGCATCCACTGCAGTGCAGGTTGTACTCAACGGGCTCGGCGGTGATTCCAGACGCATCCTTCAAGGTAATCCGCTCCCTCCAGGTCAACGGGGGAGGGGGAATGACGGGAGGCGGGTAGAGCACGATGGGGTAGAAGCAGGCCCATGTGTAGTTGAGCGGGGAGGGCATCTTGTCCGGCAACGTTTCCGTGGCAGGTTCGCAGGGCCCGCTCGGGCACACCGGGCGCTCCAGCGTCAACTCTATAGGGAACTTCGGAACTCCCTTGTACGCAACCGGAACGGAAAATGGCCTGAAATAATTTTCAGTTCGATCTGCGATGCCGGTAACTTCAAAGGCCTCCGTCAATACGGAAACGCCAAGTGCTGAAACCCGCTCGATGGGCATGTAGAACAGGTCGTTCTCAAATCCCGTGTCTTCACCGCCCCGGCCGTGAATGACGCCAACGGCCGCATTGTTCGAAAAGACCGGCCCACCGCTGTCACCTTCGACGCTGAGAGGGCCTGGAGAAAGGTTGCGTGCACGGATGTACCTGCCTATGGCCCCTTTATGATTGGACCTTGAATTCATATCCTCAATGGTCCCGCATGCGTAGTGGCCATGAATTCCACTCTTGCAGATCACATCCCCCATCGGCCTCAGATACATTGAACGTTCGCGAGTAGGTGTGTGCCGTGGGGTTGCCAGTTATCGGCTGGCTGTGCAGGGAGAATGCGAACGCACCGAGGGCGGACAATGTCAGGGCACGCATGGATAGCTTCGTGCGCAGATTGATCATGGCTGCTCCTTTGCCTGACGCATCAAGTGAATCGTCATGAGTGGGCCAGTACAGGCATCCGGAATGGACGCAGCAAGACTCGAACGGAGCGATTCACCGCCATGCCCCCCTCCGAATGATGCGGCGATTCCGAATTCCATTATTTCCCCCGATCGTTCATCCTGCACGCCTACGGGAGCGCCCCGCTTCATGGCCAGCGAGTAATTGTGAGGCCATGCTGCAAGATATGCCGTGCCACCTGGATCCACGAAGTAGACACAGCCGTTGATTGGCCTCAACACCCCCCTGAGTAGCCCGGTTGCCAGGACCGCCCCCTGCTCAGGTGAGAGTCTGACAAGCACAAGTGATCGGCCCTCTTTGGCGCCAACCGGCATGATCGCGGCGATGCAGGAGGCAATCATCAAATAAAGGAGAGCCGCAAGCTTTGCTGAAGACCTGCAAGATACCGTGCACATCCCCACCTCCATGTCACAGCTGATTGTTGGCCCGCCCGGAATCCACTCGCATCTTCAACAATTACGTTACAGCGAGATTGACGGTATTGACTTTCCCTGGACTTAACCGTGACCACCTTCACGAACGCGTGTTTTCAGATTACCCGCTCGCTCCCTGTAAAGCCGAGTTATCTTGCGAACGAGGGGTAGAGGATTACTGCCAGGTACCGAGGTTCTGGCATGGCCATTTCCACGCCCTTGCAGCCGGGCCCGGATGAAATTCTGCATCGTCCGAATCCGCACGGGGGCGACTCTGACCGGGAACGGACACGCGACGGGGCAGAAACACTCTGATGTGAGACGGGCTCCGGCGCGATGCCGGAGCCCCGGTTACTCACTTCTCCTGCAGGAAGTTCAGCAGATCCTGGTTGACCTTGTCCTTGTGGGTGTCGGTCAGGCCATGCGGCGCGCCCGGGTAAACAATCAGCCTGGCGCCCTTGATCAGCTTCGCCGACTGGCGGCCGGAGATGTCGATCGGCACGATCTGATCGTCATCACCGTGGATCACCAGCGTCGGCACATCAAACTTCTTCAGGTCGGCGCGGAAGTCGGTGGCCGAGAACGCGGCGATCGAATCGTAGGTGTTCTTGTGGCCACCCTGCATGCCCTGCGCCCACCACGCATCGATCAAGCCCTGAGACACCTTCGCGCCCGGGCGGTTGAAGCCGTAGAACGGGCCCGACGGGATGTCCTTGTACAGCTGCGCGCGGTTGTCCATCTGCGCCTTGCGGATGCCATCGAACACTTCGATCGGCAGGCCATTGGGGTTGTCGGCGGTCTTCAGCATGAGCGGCGGCACCGAGCTGATCAGCACCGCCTTCTTCACCCGGCCGGTGCCATGACGGCCGATGTAGCGCGCCACTTCGCCGCCGCCAGTGGAGAAGCCCACCAGGGTGACATCATGCAGGTCGAGCGTGTTGATCACCGTGGCCAGGTCATCGGCGTAGTGATCCATGTCGTTGCCATCCCAAGGCTGGCTGGAACGGCCGTGGCCACGACGGTCATGCGCGATGACGCGGTAGCCGTGGTTGGCCAGGAAGATCATCTGCGATTCCCAGCTATCCGAGTTCAGCGGCCAGCCGTGGCTGAAGGTAACGACCGGGCCGTCCTTCGGGCCCCAGTCCTTGTAGTAGAGCTGCACGCCATCAGCGGTGGTGATGTAGCTGGCGGTGCGCGCGATGCTGGTGACTGCCGCCGGCTTGGCCGGTTCGGCGGCCTGCGCGGACAGGCCGGCCTGGACCGAGAGGGCGAGGGCGGCAACGGCCAGGGAACGGGCAAAGGTGTTCATGCGGGGCGTCTCATGGGTGGGTGGTGAGACGTACTTTGCGGCCGAAATCGGGCGCCTGGATGATGACATGTACGAATTTCTTGATAGATCGTCCTGAGCAAGCGTGCCCACGCGAAAGGCCGTCGTGCCGCCTGTTGACAGGGTAGAATGATCATTCTACCTTGGCGCCGTGAACACAACTACCTCCGATACCCAGCAGAAGATCCTGGCCACGGCCGAGGCGCTGATCTACCAGAACGGGATCCACGCCACCGGCATGGACCTGCTGGTGAAGACCTCCGGCGTTGCCCGGAAGAGCATCTACCGGCACTTTGAAAACAAGGACCAGGTGGCCGCTGCGGCATTGAACGCGCGCGACGTGCGCTGGCTCACCTGGTTCCAGCAGGAGTGCAACAAGGCCGACACCCCGGAAGCGTGCATCCTCGGCATGTTCACCGTGCTCAAGGGCTGGTTCCAGTCCGAGGGCTATCGCGGCTGCGCCTTCATCAACACCGCAGGCGAGGTCGGCGACCCCGATGATCCGATTCGCCACATCGCCAAACATCACAAGCAGAAGCTGCTGGATTACACGCTGGAACTCACCACGCAACTGGATATCCAGCAGCCGGACGCACTGGCGCGGCAGCTGCTGGTTCTCATGGAAGGCGCCATCACCGTCTCGCGCGTGATGGGTGACTACAACGCCGCAGACACTGCAAGGGATGTTGCAGAAGTGCTGTTGGAGCAGGCCAGGCGCTGACGCCTGAGTCATCAAAATCCGTCGAAGCACCCCGTTCATCCATTTGATTGGAGGCCCCACCGTGTCCACTGAAGCACCCCGTCCGCCACTCCCCCCGTTCACCCGTGAATCGGCCATCGAGAAGGTTCGCCTTGCCGAAGATGGCTGGAACTCCCGCGATGCCGACAAGGTTTCGCTGGCCTATGCGCTGGACACCGAGTGGCGCAACCGTGCCGAGTTCACCCATGGCCGCGAGGAGGCCCGGCAGTTCCTGGCCCGCAAGTGGAACAAGGAACTTGAGTACCGGCTGATCAAGGAGCTATGGGCCTTCACCGACAACCGCATTGCCGTGCGCTACGCCTATGAGTGGCATGACGACTCCGGCAACTGGTTCCGTTCCTATGGAAACGAGAACTGGGAATTCGGCGCCGATGGATTGATGCAGCGCCGCTTTTCGTGCATCAACGACATGCCGATCAAGGAAAGTGACCGCAGGTTCCACTGGCCGCTGGGGCGCCGCCCCGATGATCATCCGGGGCTGTCTGATCTGGGTATGTGATTCGCATTGCTTCCTGGAATGCAACATCACGTCCCCCTCCACGGGCCTACCGCGGCAACGGTGTGCTGCCTAGGCTGATCGCACACGGCACAAGCCGTGTTCCGGGCCCACCGCGTGCGCAGTGGCCCGCCTTCCCATGAACCCTGCAGCGCTGGCCTGCCAGGCATCGTGCCCTGGCAACGCCACGCCCTGCGCCGTGGGAAAGCGCCCGGAATCGTTCCGCGCCAGCCTTGCATCGCTTCCCGCCCAATGCCCCTTCGTGGAGATCCCTCATGTTCAGTCTGGAAAACACCGCCGCGCCCATTGCCCCCGCCCTCGATGAACTGGTGCCCTCGCGCTACGCCCTCAAGGTGGGCGACGTCGAAGTGCTGGTGATCAGCGATGGCGTCCTGCCGTTGCCCACCCAGATGCTCGGCCACAACGTACCGGCCACCGACCGTGCCGAATGGTTCGAAGAGATGTACCTGCCGCAGGATGCCTTCGACTGGGCATTGAACGTGATGGTGGTGCACAGCGGTGATCGCACCATCCTCATCGATGCCGGCCTGGGCATGGACCCGGACCTGCAGCTGCCGCGCGCCGGCCAGTTGATCCGCCGCCTCGGTGCCGCCGGTATCAACCTGGGCGAAATCACCGATGTGGTGATCACCCACATGCACATGGACCACGTCGGTGGGCTGCTGGTTGAAGGCGTAAAGGAACAGCTGCGCCCGGACCTGAAGATCCACGTGGCCGCGGCAGAGGTGGAGTTCTGGAAGTCGCCGGACTTCAGCCGTACCAACATGCCGCAGGGGTTCCCCGATGCGCTGCGCGCTACGGCCAAGCACTTCTGGGCCGAGTACAGCGGCTACGTGCACACCTTCCAGGACGAACAGCAGATCGCGCCGGGCGTGACGGCCCGCCGCACCGGTGGGCATACCCCGGGCCACTGCGTGGTGCGCGTGGCGTCTGCCGGGCAGGCCCTGACCTTCGCCGGTGACGCGGTGTTCGCGGTCGGCTTCGACCAGCCGAACTGGCACAACGGCTTCGAGCACGACCCGGAGGAATCCGCGCGCGTACGCATCGCCCTGCTGAAGGAACTGGCAGGCACCGGCGAAATGCTGGTGGCCACGCATCTTCCGTTCCCGTCAGTGGGCCGGGTGTCGCTGGAGGGCGAGACCTTCCGCTGGGTGCCGGTGTTCTGGGACTTCTGATCGGGTCCTGCGGCCGTTGCGCAGGCAGGCGTTCACGATCGGGGCGCATCGGCGCCCCGGTCGAATCCCGCAAGAACGAGGTCGCAATGGATGCCATCCACGCGGGGCGCGGATCTACTGGATGGAGGTGGGTAGTGCCAGCCGCTGCAGCTTGTGCGGGTTGCGCTGAACCAGGATCTGCGTGATCCGTTCGCCATCGGTCTCGAAAGCCATCGCCGCTTCCAGCTCACCATCGAAATAGCGCAGCAGTCCCAGCCGTCCGTTGAGCATGGCCGGCACCATCCGCAATTGCGCGCTGCGCCGCAGGTGCGGGGCATACAGCAGCTGGGCAATGCGTGCGCCCCCGACCATCGGCTTGGGGAAGCTGGTGACGATGCCGCCGCCGTCACCCACCAGCTCGGCCGACTCGGCCATCAGCGCCTTCATCGTGCGGAAATCGCCGCTGGATACAGCCTCGGCGAAACGGCGCAGCAGTTTCTGGTGCACCTCCTGCGGGACGTTGTAGCGCGGGCGCTCCTGCCTGAGCTGCAGGCGTGCGCGATGCACGATCTGCCGGCAGGCGGCTTCTGTCTTGTCCAGGGTGCGCGCGACCACCGCGTAGTCCTGATCGAACACGTCGTGCAGCAGGAAGGCCGCACGCGCATCCGGCGCCAACCGCTCCAGCACGCTGAGGAAGGCGACCGACAGATCGCTGGCGGTTTCCAGCACATATTCAGGCGTGCTGGTGTCATCGGTCAGCAGCGGCTCGGGCAACCACATGCCGACATAGTGTTCGCGCGTATGCCGTGCCAGGCGCAGGCCATCAATGGCGCGACGGGTGGTGGTGGCCACCAGCCAGGCTTCGGGATTCTCGATCTGTGACGGGTCGGCGCCATGCCAGCGCAGCCAGACATCCTGCACCACGTCCTCGGCTTCGTGCGAAGACCCAAGCATGCGGTAGGCCACGCCGAACAGGCGCGGGCGGAGGCGGGAGAACAGCGCAGTGGAATCGTCCATGCCAGCGTAGACGGGACAGGTCCCCGGATTGTGACACCCGGGGACCTGTCGTTGTTGCCAGCGCCGGACGTGAGATCAGTGCGGTGGCAGAACTGCCGGCTTGCCGATGTCCTTGATCAGGAACACCACGAACTTCGCCGGCTCGGTAGCGCTGGCGTTACGACCCACGGTGTGCAGATCGGCCGGGCCTTCATGGAAGGCCTCGCCCGGGCCGAGGGTGACTTCCTTGCCGCCGGCCACGCCCATCACGATCCGTCCTTCCAGGACGTAGACGAAGCCATGGGCATCGTGTCGGTGCACCGGATCGGCGCCACCCGGCGGGTATTCCACGGTAAGGATCAGCGCCTCCTTGCCGGGCTGCTCCGGCAGGGCGCGGGTCATCACCTCGTGCACCAGGGGCTCGGGCGCAGCAGGGGGCGGGGTGGCGGCAGCGCTGCACAGTGGCAGCAGCGCAAGCAGGGCCAGAACAGAACGACGCATGGCAGGTCTCCAGTGCGGTAGGGGAGGGCCGCTGCATGGGGCAGCGGCGGAACGATCAGGCCAGGCCGGCCTTGTCCAGGCCAAAGGCCGCGTCCAGGGTGCCGGGCGTGGTACGGAAGGCGACGTTGGCGCGGTTCCAGGCGTTGATCGCCATCACCGCGTGGGCCAGGTCGACGATCTCCTGCTCGGACAGCTGGCCGCGCACACGCGCGTACAGCTCGTCGGGCACACCCTGCGCCGGCAGTTGAGTCAGCGCCTCGGTCCAGGCCAGGCAGGCGCGCTCGCGCGGGCTGAACAGCGTCGATTCACGCCATGCCGCCAGGTGATGCAGGCGCAGCGGGCGCTCGCCGCGCAGGGTGGCCTCCTTCACGTGCATGTCCAGGCAGAAACCGCAGCCGTTGAGCTGCGATGCACGGATGTTGACCAGATCGATGATGGCCGCTTCGATCGAGGCGGTATGGGCGGCATGCGAGTACAGGCCGAGCTTCTTGAACAGTTCCGGCGATTGCGCGGCGTAATCCAGACGTGCGGTCATGGCGTGTTCCTGTAGCGAGTGAAGGACACAGCGAGGCTAGGCCTGCGACCGCACTGCCGGTAGGCCGGGGCCGGGCCGCATGCTGTTGCATGAAAAACACCAATGGCCTGTCACAGCGGCCGATGCTCGGCCGTCTGCCGGGCATGGACACCTCAACGCACCTGCGCACCGCATTCCGCCCTGCCAGTGAGCAGGTCTGGCAGACCTTCCTGGCTGCACTGCGCGAATTGCCGCCCGATGCACGTGCGGTGCTGTTGCTGCACGACGTGCTGGGCGCCGGGTTCGAGGACATCGTGCCCCTGCTGGGGCTCGACCTTTCCGCGTGCAGACAGCGCCTGGCGCTGGCGCGGAACCACCTGCACGCACACCGTGCCCGCCTGGAGCCAGGCCGCCCATGAACACCGCACAGCCCAGCCCGGCCAGCGACGGCCACGATGCGCTCAATGCATCCTTCTCCACCAGCTACGCCGGCGTGCTGGCCTTCATTGCAGTGGCGGCCGAGGGCAGTTTCGCCCGCGCGGCCGACCGCCTCGGCATCGGCCGTTCGGCCGTCAGCCGCAGCGTGCAGAAGCTGGAAAGCCAGCTGGGCGTGCGGTTGTTCCTGCGCACCACGCGTTCGACCACGCTGACCCGCGAAGGCGAGCTGTTCCTGGAAGGCTGCAACCCAGGCGTGAACTGCATCCTGCAGGCGCTGGAGGAAATGCGCGACCTGCGCGAGGGCCCGCCGCGCGGGCACCTGCGCATCAGTGCCAGCCACGGCTTCGGCCGGCGGGTGATCGCCCCCCTGCTGGCCGCCTTCCGCGCCGAGTACCCGCAGGTCTCGGTAGAACTGCTGTTGGACGAGCAGGCCCCCGACCTGGCTGGTGACCGCATCGACGTAGCGTTTCGCGACGGCCTGCTGGAAGACAGCCAGGTGATCGCCAAGCAGCTGGTGCCGATGCAGCTGGTCGTGTGTGCATCTCCGGCGTACGTACAGGCGCATGGTCTGCCGGCGTCGGTGGATGCGCTGTCCACCCATGCCTGCATCGGGCGGCGCCTGCCGGGCGGACGCATGCAGCCCTGGGAATTCCGGGTCGACGGCACCGATGTGCACCTGCATCCGCCGGCCGCACTGGTATTCAACGATGCCGATCTGGCCCTGCAGGCCGTCATCGACGGGCTGGGCATCGCCCAGCTGCCCAGCTATCAGGTGCGTGAAGCGCTGTGGGCGGGCAGGGTGGTGACCTGCCTGGATCGGCATGCGCCGCTCGATCGCGGCCACTACCTGTGCTACCTCAGCCGCCGCCAGCTTCCCAAGCGCGTGCGGGCCTTCATCGACTTCAGCACGCAGCGGGTGCGCGCGCTCGAGCTGGATGTGATCTCGCATTGGGAAGCGCGCCAACAGGCCACGCCCATGAAGCCAGGCGCACAGCCGGCCTGGGCCTGAAGCATTGGTGCGTGCCGGGCAACAGTGCGCGCCCCAGCGCGGACCTACTGCCCCGCGCCCACGCTGCCTACGATTCCAGCATGCCCGGCCACAGCCGGTCGCCCCTTCTACATTCCAGGAGACACGTCATGAAATTCCTCGTCATCGGTGGTACCGGCCGCATCGGCAGCAAGGTGGTGGAGCGCCTGCGCACCGCCGGGCATGACATCGTGGTGGCAGCGCCCTCCACTGGGGTGGATGTTCTGACCGGCGAAGGCTTGGACGCCGCCATGAAAGGCGTCGACGTGGTGGTGGACCTGGCCAACTCGCCCTCGTTCGAAGACGCGGCAGTGCTTTCGTTCTTCGTGACCGCTGGCCACAACATCCTGACCGCCGCCGCCCGTGCCGGCGTACGCCACCACGTTGCGCTTTCCGTCGTAGGCACCGACAAGCTTGCGGCCAGCGGCTACTTCCGCGGCAAGATCGCCCAGGAGCGCCTGATCCGCGATTCGGGCCTGCCGTACACCATCATCCATTCCACGCAGTTCTTCGAGTTCCTGCCGGGCATCATCCAGTCCGCCGGCAATGGGGCGACCCTGCGCTTACCCGTCGCCGACGTTCAGCCGATTGCCGCCGAGGATGTTGCCGAAGCGGTGGCACGCATCGCGCAGCAGCCACCCCGCAATGACGTAGTGGAAATTGCGGGCCCCCAGCGCGCCGCGATGGCGGATCTGGCCAGGCAGTATCTGCAGCGGACCGGCGACCCGCGGCAGGTCGTGGCAGACGCCGAGTCCCTGTACTTCGGTGCGCCGCTGCAGATTGATACGCTGGTGCCGGTGGGGCAGGCGTGGCTGGGGCAGGTCGGCTTCGAAGCCTGGCTGCAGCAGTCCGGCCTGTTGCAGCGGCAGCCCGCCTGAGCGACGAATCGATCGCCTGCCAATGACCGAGCTGAAGCCACCTTCGCCCGCCATGCTGGACCGCTACCAGGGCGACGACGTGCAGCCGCTGTACACCGGCCGCGTGCGGGTGACCGGCGGCCAGGCCCAGCACGGGCGCGCGTCCGGCGTGGTGCGATCGGACGACGGTGCACTGGCGGTGGACCTGCGGCTGCCGCAGGAACTCGGAGGGCCTGGCGGCGGATCGAATCCCGAGCAGCTATTGGCCGCAAGCTACGCCGGTTGCTTCCACGGCGCCATGGTGCTGGTGGCCGGGCGTGCCGGCCTGCTGCTGCACAACCCCAGCGTCGAAGTGGCGGTCACCTTCGCCCGTGACCCGGCAGATGGGCTGTACCTGCTGTCTGCCGAGATCGTGGTCCATCTTCCCGGCATGGATGCGAACCTGGCCTGCGAACTGGTGCGCAACACCGAACGCGTCTGCCCGTACGCCAAGATGTTCCATCGTGGCATCAGCCATGTGGTGCATGTGCGAGTCGGCCCGCAGGCTCCGCCACTGTAGAGTCGAGCCATGCTCGACTATTGCCCTGACGTCCGCTTCCGGCCAACGGATGCCCTCCTGATGTAAATACGGCTAAGCTGCGGATCGTCCACGCGTGGAAACGCCAGATCCCCTCAAGAGGCTGCCATGGAACCGCACTATCAGCTGCTGGCGAGCGTGCTCATGGGGGTGTTTGTCTTCCTGTTCTTTCTTGCACGTGACTACTTCAAGAGCCTCGGCTGGATGCTCGGCCCGTTCGACCCCAATCTAGGGTATCCCTCTGCAGCCAAGCTCATCTCAGCAGCCAACAAGACCATGCTCGTGATTGGGGCGCTCCTGTTGATCTGGGCCTTCATCGGGCCTTCTCCGTACCGCAGGAACTGGGAACTCGAGGCCATGGGCCTGGCCCTGGGGGCGTTGGCCTGCTATGTGCTGCTCATCCTTCTGGCGTCTTCCCGCAGTCGATCCACACGGCAATGAATCCAGCATCACGCACGGCCGTGGCAGCTCGCCCGGACCACAGCGGTTGCTGACCACCGACGCAGCACCGTATCCGAGCGCCGCATGGCGCAGTTCCGCAGACAGGCCCATGGCGCGCCGTGGGCCTGTCTGGGCGGCTTTACCTGGGCATCAATACGCTGTCCACCAGGCGCACGTTTGCCAGAGGCGGCGTTGAAGATGACCGGCCAGCAGGCTCGGCCGACGATGCCGGCACACCCTGGACAGGCTTCACAGATCTGTACTACCCAGCCGGGCATAGTGCCCCTTGGGTAGTCTGAGCGCGTCCATCCAGCCACGGGGTTTCCCCGAACGCCAGGAGGTCACTGTGCCAAGTTGGGACGAAGGAATGAAGTTGACGCGTCGCCAGGTGATCGCCGGCGGCGCCACGACCATGGCGATGTCCGCCGCACCGGGGGCGTCATCGCTCGCCGCCGAACTGGCGGCATCCCCGCCGCCCAGGCCGCCGGTCATCAGCTCGGTGGCGTTGACCGTCAACGGCACGCATCGTGAGCTCGAGCTGGACACCCGCACGACGCTGCTCGACGCCCTGCGCGAACATCTGAAACTGACCGGCACCAAGAAGGGCTGCGACCACGGTCAGTGCGGTGCCTGTACCGTGCTGGTCAACGGTGAACGCATCAATGCCTGCCTCAGCCTGGCGGTGCAGCACCAGGGCGATGCCATCACTACCATCGAAGGCCTCGGAACCCCTGATGACCTGCATCCGATGCAGGCCGCCTTCATCAAGCATGACGGTTACCAGTGCGGGTACTGCACGCCGGGGCAGATCTGTTCGGCGGTGGCGGTACTGGACGAGATCAAGCGCGGTGTCCCCAGCCATGCGCAGGCCGATGTCAGCGCACGGCCCCACGCCACCAACATGGAGATGCGTGAACGCATGAGCGGCAACCTCTGCCGCTGCGGCGCGTATTCCAACATTGCCGAGGCGATGCAAGAGGTCGCTGGCGCGACCTCTGGAAGGGGGCGCTCATGAAGGTCTTCAGTTACGAGCGCGCGAAGTCTCCTGCCGAGGCCGCCAAGGCCGTCGCCGGCACCGAGGGCGCCAAGTTCCTGGCGGGAGGAACCAACCTGCTCGACCTGATGAAGCTGGAGGTCGAGACGCCCGCGCACCTGGTCGACGTGCAGGACATCGGCCTGGACAGGATCGAACCTACAGACGACGGCGGCCTGCGCATCGGCACACTGGTCACCAATACCGCGCTGGCCTCGCATGAGCGCGTGCGCCGCGACTACGGTGTGCTGACCCGCGCGATCGTGGCAGGCGCGTCCGGGCAGCTGCGCAACAAGGCCACCACCGGCGGCAACCTGCTGCAGCGCACGCGCTGCCCGTACTTCTACGACCCCCATCTGCCCTGCAACAAGCGCCTGCCCGGATCAGGCTGCGGCGCGCTCGAAGGGTTCTCCCGGCAGATGGGCGTGATCGGCACCTCGGACAGCTGCATCGCGACCTATCCGGGCGACATGGCGGTGGCCTTGCGTGTGCTGGACGCCTCGATCCAGACCATCAAGGGCGATGGCAGCACGCGCAGCATTCCGATTGCCAATTTCCATCGTTCCCCTGGCGACACGCCGCAGCAGGACAATGTGCTGCAGCGCGGTGAGCTGATCACCCACGTCACGCTGCCGGAGCCGCTGGACGGCCGGCACGTGTACCACAAGGTGCGTGACCGCGCGTCCTATGCGTTCGCACTGGTGTCGGTCGCCGCGGTCGTGCAGCGTGACGGCTCGGCGCGGTTCGCGTTCGGCGGGGTCGCACCGAACCCGTGGCGCATCGAAGCAGCCGAACCCCTGCTGCGCGACAGCGTCAAGGCCGCGACCCGGCAGGTGTTCGCCGGTGCCCGTCCAACGCAGGAGAACGCGTTCAAGATCGCGCTTGCAGAGCGCACCCTCGCCGCCGTTCTGGCCGAAGGAGAGCGCTGATGCCCCTCGAATTCAACGCCCCCGCCGGCGAAAACCTGTTCGACAAGGCCAAGGTGGTCGGCAAGTCGACGCCGCGCATCGACGGCCCACGCAAGACCACCGGCACCGCCCCCTATGCCTACGAGCGCCATGACGTGGCGCCAAACCAGGTCTACGGCTACATCGTCGGCGCGGGCATCGGCAAGGGGCGCATCATCTCGATGGATGCCTCCCGTGCACGTGCCGCCCCCGGCGTACTGGCGGTGATCACCGCACCGGAGACCAAACCGGTCGGCACATCCAACTGGAACAATGCGCCATTGTTCGGCGGGCCCGAGGTCGCCCATTACCACCAGGCCATTGCCTGCGTGGTGGCAGAGACCTTCGAGCAGGCCCGCGCCGCTGCGGCGTTGATCCGCACCCGCTACGAGCGCGGCAAGGGGCGCTTCGATTTCCCAGCACTGGCACCGTCCGCGCCGCTGGCAAAGGGGCGCGGTGGCAAGCCCGACCGGCAGACGCTCGGCGATTTCGACAGCGCCTACGCGAGCGCGGCAGTCAAGCTCGACGAGACCTACCACACAGCCGACGAAAGTCATTCGATGATGGAGCCGCACGCCACCATCGCCGCATGGGAAGGCGACACGCTCACCCTGTGGACCTCGAATCAGATGATCGACTGGGCCAGGCAGGGCATGGCCGCGATCCTCGGTATCGATGCTGGCAATGTGCGCGTGGACTCGCCCTATATCGGCGGCGGCTTCGGCGGCAAGCTGTTCATCCGCGCCGATGCGGTGCTGGCTGCACTGGCCGCCAGGCAGGTCGGGCGGCCGGTGAAGATCGCGCTGCAACGCCCGTTGATGCCCAACAACACCACGCACCGGCACGCGACCATCCAACGTGTCCGGATCGGTTGCGCGAAAGACGGCAGGATCTCCGCCATCGCCCATGAGAACTGGTCGGGCAATATCAACGGCGAGGACGGCGAGAACGGCACCCTGCAGACGCCCAAGCTCTATGCAGGCGCCAACCGCCTGGTGGCCAACTACATCGCCACGCTCGACATGCCCGAAGGCAATGCAATGCGCGCGCCGGGCGAGGCGCCGGGCCACATGGCGCTGGAAGTGGCGATGGACGAAATGGCCGAGAAGCTGGGCCTCGACCCGATCGCGTTCCGCATCCTCAACGAGCCCGAGGTCGTGCCCGGCGATCCGTCCAAGAAGTTCTCCGACCGCAACCTGGTGCGCTGCCTGCGCGAGGGCGCGGAGCGCTTCAACTGGAACAAGCGCAACGCCAAGCCGGCGCAGGTAAGGGAAGGGCACTGGCTGGTCGGCATGGGCGTGTCCGCGGGCTATCGCGGCGCGCCGACGATGAAGTCGGCGGCGCGGGTACGGCTTGACGGCCAGGGTGGGGTGATCGTGGAAACCGACATGACCGACATCGGCACCGGCTCCTACACGATCATCGCGCAGACGGCAGCCGAGACCATGGGCGTGCCGCTGGACCGGGTCCAGGTGACCCTCGGCGACTCGCGTCATCCCGCCTCAGCCGGTTCCGGTGGCCAGTGGGGCGCGGCAAGCTCCACCGCAGGCGTGTACGCGGCGTGCGTCAGTCTGCGCCGCAAGGTGGGCGAGAAACTGGGCTTCGACGGCGATACGGCAGACTTCGCCAATGGCCGTATCCAGGCGGGTGGGCGGACCATCGACCTGGCCGAAGCGGGCACACTGTCGGCAGAGGACGGCATTGCCTTCGGCAACTTCAAGCAGGGCTACGATGTCGGCACCTATGCAGCGCATTTCTGCGAGGTCGCCGTGCATGCCTACACCGGAGAGACGCGCATCCGCAGGATGCTTGCCGTATGCGATGGCGGCCGGATCCTCAACCCGCTGTCCGCACGCAGCCAGGTCATTGGCGGGATGGTGATGGGCGCAGGCGCGACCCTGATGGAGGAACTGGT
Organism: Stenotrophomonas sp. FR024; assembly: GCF_047500745.2. Taxonomy (NCBI): domain Bacteria; kingdom Pseudomonadati; phylum Pseudomonadota; class Gammaproteobacteria; order Lysobacterales; family Lysobacteraceae; genus Stenotrophomonas; species Stenotrophomonas sp. FR024. The sequence continues at coordinate 143,253 of NZ_JAXAXM020000005.1, read as the reverse complement.
GGTCGACAAACGGCTTGGTTTGTTCGTCAACCACGACCTTGCGGGCTACGAGGTTCCCGTACACGCCGACATTCCGCACCAGGACGTGGTCTTCCTCGACACGCTGGACCCGGTGATCTCGCCGATGAAGGCCAAGGGCGTCGGTGAGCTGGGCATCTGTGGGGTCGGCGCTGCGATCGCCAATGCGGTCTACAACGCCACCGGCGTGCGCGTGCGCAACTATCCCATCACCCTGGACAAGCTGTTGCCCGGCTTGCCCGACGTGGGCTGACCCTTGCGCATGGACCGACCCGTGGCCTCACCCGCCCTGGAGGCCTCTGCGGCAGAGGGAGTGGAGCCCAGGGATCCTGCCGTGCACCTGTCCGCAGCGCAGGGCTTCCTCGCCGAAGGCAGCCCGCGTAGCGTGCTCGAGGCGGCCTTGACGCGCGTGCGCGCAGGGGAGCACGCCGTGCTCGCGCTGGTGCTGGAAACCGATGGCTCTACCTACGCCGGTGCCGGCGACATGGTGCTGTTCTGCAACGGCAGCCAGGTCGGCTGGCTCAGCGGCGGATGCCTGGAGCCCGAGCTCGCGCGACGCGCGGAGCAGGTGAGCGCGGCAGGGCAGGTCGACTGGATCGAGATCGACACCCGCAGTGACGACGACCTGTTGAGTGGGTCCGCGCTCGGCTGCCGCGGCCGGCTTCGGATTGCGCTTCTGCCATTGCGTGCCATGTCCGGCATCGACGACGTGATCGAGGCTTGGTTGCGCGACGGCGTGTCACTCCAGCGCGACCTTCGCACGTCGGGGCAGATCGCTTTCCGCGCCGGCAATTGCGAGCAGGCATGGCAGCTGCATCCGATGGACGGGGCGCAGCCCTTTGGCGAGGGCGCATGGCGTTTGCCGTTGCCCCGGCTTCCACGGGCTTTGGTGCTGGGTGGCGGTCCAGAAACGCCCTTCCTGGTTCCGTTGCTGCGGGGACTGGGATGGCGGGTCAGCGTGGCCGAACGACGAGCTCGCTGGTCCTCAGCGGGGCAGGGCGCGGATGCACAGCTCCAGGTGCGCCCGGCCGAGGCCCTCTATGCCGACGCGTGCGACGTGGTGCTGGTGATGCACCACGATTTCGAACTGGACCGGGAGGCGCTGGTGGCCTTGGCCGATACCGAGGTTGCCTTCATTGGGCTGCTGGGGCCCCGGCGAAGGCGCGAGGACCTGTTCAAGCTGCTGACTCCGGATCAGCGCCACCGCCTGTCCCCGAGACTACGATCGCCGGTCGGCCTCAACATCGGCGGCCGAGGGCCGGAGGCGATTTCGCTCAGCATCGCCGCGCAGCTGCAGCAATGGCGAAGCACCGCCGGCACATGACGGCCGCGCATGCAGTCGTCGTGCTTGCTGCGGGCGGGAGCACCCGACTCGGCCAGCCCAAGCAGCTTCTGACCCGGCAGGGCGAGGGCCTTGTACATCGCGTAGTGCGGTTGTCCTTGGAGCTCGCGCCATCGCAGGTGTTGGTGGTGGTGGGCGCGAACGCACAGGCCGTGACATCCAGCATTTCCGGACTGGATGCGACTCCGGTAACCAACCACCACTGGGAAAGCGGCCTGGCCAGCAGCCTGCAGGTCGCAGGCACACACCTGCTGCCCACGGTGGCCGCCGTGATGGTCGTGGCATGCGACCAGCCCGCGATCGAGCACTCCCATCTGCAGGCGTTGCTTTTGGGTGCCCGCGCCTCGGCATCAGGGTGCGCGGGCACTTGTCACGGAAACGCGCTTGGCATTCCTGCAGTAGTGCCGCGTGCATGGTTCAACGCTGCGGGCGCAACCGGTGACCGCGGCTTCGGAGCGCGCTTGAGGCAGCTTCCCATCGATGCCGTGCATGCCCTTCAAGCGCCGGAGCTGGCCCTGGATATCGACACGCCAGAAGATCTCGCGCGTGCTCGCCTTGCGGGCTGGATCGATGCTGAGTGAGTCGCACCCTCGAGCGCTTGCGCAATGACGTTGCCGCCAACCTCGGCGTGCTGGCGGCTGCCGCTGGTGTTGCACTGGCCGGGAGCGGCTGGCCGGACATCGCAGCGGGTGCAGTGATTGCGCTGTGGTTCCTCCGATCTGCGCTGAACGTGATGGGCCAGGCGTGGCCGGCGTGGCGTGCAGCGGTGAAGTCGTCAGGCGAGCGGGGCACAGGTTGAGCGCCGCCGTACCTTTCCAATACCCGCTGCCGGACCTGCTCAGATAGCTCTGGCTCGGCTAGGATGATGCCGCCGGCATGCGCGCCGGCGGGGCAGGGGACGCAATGGACATGCAGGCAGGGGGCGGAGTCGATTCGCCGGACCAGACGAAGCAGCAGGAACTGACCTTCCGTTGGCTTTACCAGCGGGTACAGCGGCTGGCTCAGCACAGCATCTACCCCAAGGCCGGCCGGCTGGAGAGGTGGTCGTTGCGCGTGGGCGCGCTGGCGGCCGCCATCGGCATTCTCGGCAGCCAGCTGCCTGATCGATGGCTTCCGCTTACGGCCGCGCTGCTTCTGGTCAGGGTGTGCCTGGCGGTGGAGATCGGAGGCTTTGTCATCGGCGGATTTCTCGCGGCCCGCCGCGGAATCCGCCAGTTCGTGCAGCCACGGCTGTCGCACGCGCAGGAAATGGACGGCGAGTTTGCCCAGTGGCAAGCGGTGATCGCCGAGCTTCGAGGATTCCCCAGGGTCGAGCGTGAGCGCCGCCTCAAGTACGTCACCCACCTGCGCACAAGCATGATCGAGCGCATGGGGCTGATCTACGGCGGCCTGCAACGCCTCGGGCCATTTCCGCTGCTGATCGCCCTCTACCTGCAGTTTCGGCAGTGGAAATGGGGCGACTGGAGCAGCGCTTTTGACGTCGGCCAGCTGGGCGCATTCCTCATCTACGCGCTCGTACTGCTCTACCTCACAGGATGGCTGTTGACCGGCCTGCGCACGCGCCTGGACACCTACGTCGCACTTCTCGAAGGCTCCATACAAGAGCCCGAACCGGCCGAGACCGCGCACCTGTAAAGCCGAGCCATGCTCGGCTACTCCGCCGCACATCGCGCCCCATCGGGCACTACACCAGCGAGCTTCCCCAGCACCCGATCCATCAGAACAGGCTCCGGCACGCCAATCAGCACCTGTTCCAGATAGTCCATTGGCTGCAGCTGCCATTGAAGAAACCCCCGCAACTGCAGAACTTCGGGCGCCCGCTGCTCCGCATCCAGCGACGTCTGCATCAGCACGTGCTCTGGGCGATTCTCCAGCCACAGCACCGGAACGCCTCTGCAGTGAACCTGAAAGCTGCCGTGTTCTTTACGTTCCACGAAGTGGAATCCCTGCCATTGCCGAGCGTCCACGAACTGGATCGTCTGGCGGCGCAGATTTGAGAAGCGATAGCCAGGGATCGTCTCGAACGCGAGAGGCGAAGGTAGGGGGGGCACAGGCCACTGGCACTGCGCCGTAACCACTGCAACCATGGACAGCGCCATGGCCGCCCAGCGGCAGCAGGCCACTCAACCCTCCGGGCGCACTCGATCGATGGCATGCGCCGTGAGTCCCAACCCGGCCATGATCAGGCCCTCCATGACGCGCGGGCCAACGTATTGCTCCAACTCACCGTTCTCGCGGGCGCGCTGTGCGGCCAGCAGGATTTCCAGCACCACGCGAAGACCCGCCAGCGAGCAGTCGGTGTCGGCCAGGGCGATGCGTCGGCCCGGCATTTGGTGGCGCTCTGGCCAGGGCTGACCATCGGAGGCGGCACCCGAACCGATGCTGTGCAGCAGGGCGACGAGCGTGTTCGGATCCAGCACGGGGCCGTTGGCGGGCGCGTCGTGGATCGCGTGCGGGGCAGGGGAGTGGGGCTGGGTCATGGCTGGGCTCCTTGCATGCATGCAGAAGCCGCCACCGATAAAGGTGGCGGACGGTGCGAGGTTCGAAACCCGGTCTACGCTAAAACCGGCAGGCACAAGGCCTCCGCGCACCGCCCGCCATAGCCGGCCGACGGATTGCCAGCCGGCACCACCTGATGGGTGATGCCGGCTGGCAAGCGTTTACTTCAGCGTAGAACCGGGGTTTCGAATCCCGGCCACCGATGCACGGTGGCACGGCAAGGAATACGCGGACCTATGCGTGATGCCAATGCAGTAAGGCCGATGCCGACACCACTTTCAACATTTTCAGAATCGTTGCATACCGCGCAATGAGACTGGAGCCTTGCGCTGCAATGCTATCGGCGATATCGGTGGTGCAGGCCTGCGAACTGTCGGTATCCGCCCGGCGGAGCCGTGAGCGAGGCGGATGCGACAGGATTGCCAAAGCCCGACAGGCGTCAGCAGCCCTTCATCGCGGCCTTGGTCCGCTCCAGCCAGGCCGCATTGTGGCTGCGCGCATGCCGCGACCAGTGCTGGGCATCGTCGATGATGCTTGCGAACAGGCTGCGGGCCTGCTCGCGATCGTCGGGTTGCGGCTGCGCTATCAGCCATTCGGCGTAGAGGCAGCGAGCGGCCGCATCGTTTCCGCATTCCACGGCGCGCTCGAATGCGGCGCGGGTGCCGGGCGCCTGGGTAACTGCCAGTGCCTGCGCGTAAAGCAGGGTCTGTTCCGGCTTGCGGCGCACATCCGGATGGCGGGCGAACAGGCCGTCCAGCGTCTCCACCGCCAGCGCGGCGTGCCCGGACTCAAGGCGGGCTCGGGCGAGGCCGGTCAGGATGTAGGGATCGTCACCCAGCGGCGAGCTGGCCGCCTGCTCGAGCAGGGTTCTGGCTTCCTCGGCCTGGCCTGCATCCAGTAGCGTCATGCCAAGACGAGCCCGATTCTGCACGGTGGGCGTGCGCGCCAGCTCGGCGCGAGCGTTACGCAGGTCCTGGCCCGGGTCCATGAGCTGCTTGGCGGAGCGGATGGCCTGCCGGGCGCCGCGCGAGTGGCGGACTTCCGGGAAGTAGATCGCCAGGAAGTAGACGACGCTGCCGAGCAGCGGGAACGAGAAGAGCAGGATGAGCCAATAGAGGCTCTGGCCCGAGCGGATGGCATGCACCGCGAAGTAGATGGCCGCCAGTACGTGGAGTCCGATTCCGATATAGGGCATGTGCGCCGCCTCGTCCTTGTGGGGGCTGGAACTATAGTGGGGGAGGGGTGGGGTGCCAATGGGGTGGGGCGATCGAGCGTGACGCGTCACGTTAATAGGGTTGGATTCTGCGAGGTAGGGCGCTGCATGTCACTATGTGAGGGTGCTGCATTGATGGAGGGCAATACATGGAACGTACGCAAAAAGCACTAGCGATGGCCAATGTCGCTGGTTGGGATCGGCGCTGGTCACGTTTGGCTTGGTTCAAGGGGGCTTTTATCTGAAGGCGTATTGGGACCACTTCGGCCTGGATCCCTTTCAGTTTGTGGCAGTGAGTGAGCTTGCGCTGGCAGGTTTAGCGGGCATCGGTTTGGTGTTGTTCTTCATGCTCGTGGCCCTGCTGCTTGGCGGCTGGGTTGAGGGCAAACTGACAACGCACACGCCCAAGGCCAGTCCGTTGATATGGCTGGTCTTGACGATCTTCCTTGTGGGCACGGCCGCGTTGATGTGATGGGCGAAGGGCTGGCCGCTTCTGATAGGCACAGCTTTGATGGCCATCTGCGCAGTGATCGTGCGCGTGTCGGCGGTGTTGCCGGCCTTCTTCAAGGACTCACCATGGCTGGTCTATGTCCTAGCGATGCTTGTCTATGTATCGTTTTCTTCGAACTGGCTTGGTTCTGAGCGCACCAAGAAGATCGCTGCCGATAGCAGCGAGCACACGGTGGCTGTGACTGTTGACGGAAAGGTGCAAGGCGGCCTGATACTGGCGGGTCGCTTTGGTGATAGTTATGTGTTTTGGGACTCAGGGCAGAAGCATGCATTACTTGTGCGTGCGGACGATGTCAGCAGATTGGAGGTTGCGCGTGGTTCTTTAGCGCCTGCAAAGTCAGCCCAGTAGCGATTAGGAAGATCTACCAGGGGTATGGCTCTGGATCGACCGAGACATTGAGTACCCGTTCGCGCTTGGCGTTTTTGCCCTAGATTGCCGTATGCGGTGGCCGAGCGCTCCCTTGGATGCACTCCAGTGACGACTCCCCGCTTCGGTGAACTAGTTAGTTAGCTCCCCGTGCGAACCAGTGGAATGACGATCTCCGGATGCGGTACCGTTTGTCTTAATTAAGACTGAGCTAACCGAGTAATGTCTGAAACGATAGCGTCAAACGCCCAAGGTAAGCCCATGCTGTGCGAGGTCCAACGCATCATCGAGGACTTCGATGCACTATACCCGTCACAAGACGTGGGTGCCGCCGTGGAGGCCATCGGCATCGCGACGCACGGCAAAGGCCTTTCGCAGTGGTCGGACCTTATCCACAAGCGCTTGGGCGCCTTGAGCGCTCCCGACCAGTACGGGGTGCGAGAGCATCTCCGCGACCTCACAACCGAAGTCGTATATGCGCACGCGCTATTTGATCAACCGCTCGAGCCGGTATTGAAAACTTTGGGGGCGGCTAGCTCGATCTCCGCGCCGCCCGATACTCGCAAGACCGCGGCGCCGATCGACTGGACAGCCTTGATCCAGGCCGCGCGCGTGCAGTCGTTATTGACCCAGTGGTACGCTGACAACTTGGACATGCGCTACCCGCGCGAGTTTGCGGTTGCGCGCGCCGCGCGCCGCCTAGCTGACCGCGGTTTCCCGGTGGAGCACGAGCGCACGCAACTTCGTCTTTCGCAGCAAACTAACGATCGGTTGATCGCGCGCTTGGAGGAATTGATCGGCGATCTAGGTGGACTAAGCTTGCTCCGAGAGTTGTTCCGAAAGGCCATTGCAACGTATGACGCCGACTCGGAGCGGTACATGATCGTCAGGGATACGAGGGTTGGGCGTCCGCGTGAACCAGACTTCCCTTGGGGTTACCTCATCGCCTTGAGCGCCAAGCACGTCTGCCGCCGCAACAGTCGCAGACCTGGCAACGAGGCTTGGGAAGAGCTTATCGGCCTAGCAACGGATTTTGCCGCCCTTCATGACGTCCAGGACTACACACCGCCGATCTTTGCGCAGATCCCGACCGACAAGCTCGTTGCGACGTTGACGAGACGAGCGCTCTACGACTCAATTTACACCTTTCCGCAACTACGCTCGAGCGATGTGCTGCGCATGCTTCGGCCGTTGCTGGCCGAGATTCCCGCTGACAGAACTTACGGTCCTGGTTGGACGAAAAATGACGTATTCTCCGTCATCGAGCAGCTATACCGGGCCATAGGAGATTGCCGCGGTCCGGTCTCTCTTGACCTTCGGCACATCGCCAAGACCGTTCCGGGCGTGGCGCCTGTGCTAGCCAAGCACATCCTGTTTGACGTGCTCTCGCACCCTTCCACGGGCCCAAACTCGCAGTTCTTCCGTCCCACCGACCAGACCGTGCGCGGCGCAGATCCGCTAACTGGCCCAGGCAACAGCCTGTACCTGCGCCCATTGATCCGGCTGGATGGCAAGCGCGCTATCGTCATAGATCGATCCGTGGCCGGGCCGGGCATGGTGGAGGCAGTGCTCAGTGCCGTGCGCGGGTACGAAGGTGCCGACACGTTCCAGGGCAAGGTGATTGGCGCAGGGGCCGAGGCGCTCATTCGACTTGAGTTCGCACAGCACGGTATTGCGATTCATACCGGCGACTACGACACGCCAAAGGTCCATGGCGAGTGCGACATCGTTATCGACGAGGCTGGCAACCTGGCATTCATTGAGTCCAAGGCCAAGGCCCTCACTCGAAACGCCGCCAACGGCAATGATGTCGACGTACTGCTCTCGCTCGCCGGCAGCGTGGTTGCGGCGATGGAGCAGTCTTTTGGGCATGAGATGCAGTTACGAAAGCACGGCGAGCTTGAGCTTTACGATAAGGAAACACGGAAGGTGAATCACACCTTGACCTGGAGAGGCCAGACCGTCGATCGCATCGCTTTGTCCCTGTACGACTTTGGTTTTTTCCAGGATCATACTGCGATCTCAAAGCTGATGTGGCCGATGTTGAATGCTCGCTACGGAGCGATCGACCCTGCAATCCAGAACACCTTCAAGGGTCAGTTTAAAAAGTTGAACGAGAAGGTGTTGCCAAAGCTCACCGGACACCTGCAGATTTGGGAAGAGCTTGGCTTTCAGGGGGAGGACCCCTTCGCATTCGGCAACTGGTTCCTGAGTGCCCCGCAGCTTTTTGGGCTGCTCGATGGGATCCAAGGGCCGGCCGAATTCTTCGAGCGACTCGGTTTTCTAAGAAACCTGACATATCAAAGCTACAACTTCCACCACCAACTCAAACATGCCTTATCTCTCAAGGCGGAGCGGGATGTTCGCGCCGACGGAGAAAGGCCTTGAGTAAGAGCGAGACCAGGCAACTTGGGAGAGCTTCCGCTTGGGGCCGGCAAAGCACACCTGGACGGAACAGGCTCGTAATTGTCGGGGGAACTTACAGGCAGGCAAGAGCCGAGCCAGAGCCGCAGCCATTGCCAAGCAGAGCCAACGGCGCAGCCAGAACGGATCGAGCAGAGTGGGGCGGTCATCAATGGGAACGCCATCGCGCGTGGGGATAGGGCGCTCGGCAGCTTCCCGGAAACGCCCTCATTCCAGAGCAGCAGCCACATGACCACGCCAGCGATCCCCACAAGGCTGTGACCCCGCCCGTACTCGCCAACCTGAAGGCTAAGGAGGTAAGCTTCGGCCCAGCTACAGAGGGAAGTCATGGTCACAAGGATTGCGGCAGCAGCGGTGCTGTGCGTGATGGCTGCGCCAGTAGGCGCTCAGCAGATTTACAAGTGCGTCACCAAGGGCCGCGTTGAGTACCAGTCGATGCCATGCGCCAATGGTGAGGCGGCGAAAACGTGGAATGTTGAGGTTGCCCCGCGCTCTGCCGAATCCGCAGCCAATGAGCGTCGCCTGGATATGATCAGGCAGCAGAATTCTGCCGCTGTCACGCCTCAACCGGCACCGCGCCCGGCTCCGGTCTACAGAAATGGCGGTGGTGGCGGCCAGCTACATCACGTTTCGCAGTACAAGGACGCCAACGCGTGCGAGGCAGCACGTGCCGAGCGTGAGCGCGTTTTCCGGGCCTATGGCACCAATCGCCCATTTGACGTTGGGCGACGCATGGACGACATGGTTTGGCGTGCATGCAAGTAACCAAAGCCGTGATTCTTTGGACTCACAGTGACAGGAGGGCCTAGGTGGCGGAAGATTTCTCGACCAGCAATCTGAACGAAGCCAAGTTCCATGCGAGCTTGATGATTCGCACGGTGGCTTTCTCGACGTCAGATTCAGTGGGGGCGTTAAGCTCGTATGTGACCGCCGCAGCCGGAGCTGCGTTTATTGCCGCCATCTCCACCGGCTCCTCAATAGCAGCCGCCCTTGGCGCAAACGTCCTTGCCGCATGGCTTTTCACGTGTGTTGTCACGATGGTGATCGGGTTCGCCGCTAAGGGAGCAGGTACTGGCGTCCAGGCTGCGAAGGCTGCGTATGAGATGGGAGCCAAGGAAACGGACCGCCTTGGCGGTTCGGCTTCCTACGACATTTCCCCCTTACCAATTGACGTTCAACGGCTGGTTCTTAAGGCCGCGCCATTCGGCGAGAGGTGGATCGCGCGGAATACGCTTGCCATGGACAGATATGAAGGCGCTCTCTCCATTGCACTCATGAGCAATCTGCAGAAGCGGCTCGTTTTCCTGCAGATATCCGTCCTGCTATTTGGCGGCGGTTACATTTCACGGATGGTGTGGTGGGTGTTCGAGCACGGAAAGATCCCCGGGGTGTAGGGGCAGCGCCCCTACGGAAGCGCCTCACACGCGCTGGCGGGACCTCGGCCCACGGCTCATGTAGACCACATTGCAGGTTTCGGCGCCGGAGCCAGGATCACCGACGCCCAACCGCCGTTCTCGGCGAATCCTGAGGACTTCGGCAAGGTAGATCACGCCGGATTTCGCCGTGGCGGATCCCGTGGGGGCCGGAGCCGATCGCGCAGCCAAGTCTGCGCGAGCCTCGGCCATCATCAGTCGCCATTCCCGCGCAATGTTGCAGATCAGGGACCACCAGGCCATATCGCAGGGTTCCAGCTGGTGACCTTCGGGAGTGAACATGTGTCCAGCTTGGAAGCCGAAACCGGCCCAAGGGCCGGTTAGGTCAGTTCGGTCATGCGGATCGATTTCGATCATGCTGCAAGCTCTTCCTTGTCGGGGGAGCCTGCAGGGAGGCAAGAGCCAAGCCAGAGCCGCAGCCATTGCCATGCGGAGCCGACAAAGCCGACCGCCGACCGATACAACATTTCGCATAATGTATATTATGTTCCATTCGAGGCTGGAGTGGGTGGCACGCGTCTTGTGCCGATCCACCTAATTGAAGGCGCTTGTCCCTAGATCACGCCCCTTCTGGATTCGCAAGAAAATTCTGAAGGCTTCAAGCGTGTCAGTGTCCCTAACTGATGGCATTTATGCCTAGATCGCGCCCCTCCTTGATTTCTAAGGGTTCTCGAGGGACCCAGTCCATCCAGTGACAACAATCAGGGCCAAATTCGCTTCAAATTTGACCCTGGTTCGTGTCAGGGCCGGCCAAATAGCCAGATTTCACCCTTATTCGTGTCACTAGCCGGGATCGCAGCCAAGCGGTCATTGCTTCGACCGCTTGCGTTTCGGCCTGACATCCGTAGCGACGCGAACTTCTTTGGATCGCTTGAGCGCCACTTCCAGCCTGGCTGTGGTGGCCGCTGATTGGGCGGCCTGGATATCCTGACGCAGCTGCTTCTCAAGGGCCCGGTGTTGTTCGGATGTCTTGCTTAGCTGCACTTGGAGTTCCTTGACCTCTTGGCGGGCACGATCACATCGCTGAGCGCCCGATTCTCGACAGATCTGACGTACTCGGTCCAGTCCTCCCGCTCAGATTTCGCCGTTTCCAGGGCTTCTTGAAGCCGAATATCCAGTTGCTGTCTCGCCGCCTCAGTTCGATCGGCTCTCCGAAGCCCGGTGTCCCGTTGCTCTGTGAGCTCTGAGATCTGCAGGCGGAGTTGGTCAACCAGGTGCTGGAGTTCTGCAGCTTGCGTAGTGGCAATTCTCTCACCTGTGAGAGCATCGTCGCGCTCTGAGCGCAAGTGAAGCCGCAGGCCATGCGAAGTCTCCTGTACTGCCACCCTACTCTGCTGATAACGTACGCGCGATAAATCTTCTGTCCGCTTCCGGCCAGGAGCAGTCGTTCGCAGCAGACACTCAGGGCGAGCGGCGAAGCGGCTTCCCTATTGTTCTCACAGCTTCTTCTCGAGAACGATCCTGACAAAGGGACTCCAGTGATCACCATCCAGTTGTGTCCATTCGCCAGTCAACTGTGATCCATCATCGCTGAAGCATCCAACGAAACGCTGGCTTTTCCCTTTAATCGTGTAGTTGCGCTCGTCGATCCTGGATACGAAATCATTCGTGCTGCCGTCTGGGTCGTAACTTCGGCTAAAGAACTCGCCGGTGGTACGGTTGATCCCGATTATTTCGATCGACTGAACGCGCTGCGATCCCATCATGGCGTCCACCTCATGCATCAGGAACTGCCCGTTCGGCAGCCATGAATAGATGTCAGTCGCATGCGACATGCCCCCTGCGCTACCATCGGGCTCGAGCGCAATGATTGTGGTCTGCCATGCCCCGTTGAGGACATCGAGGCTGCGGTGATGGTCGGAAGGGAAGCTATGCTGAACCATGAAGTTCTCCTGTGAGTGTCAATTCGACGAACCAGAGCGGTAAACCTCGACATTCCGGCACTTTTTTTGTTCCCGGACTGGGAAACACACTTGTCGCCGACCCGAGCTAAGGACACTTCCCCGCAGCAGCAGCTCCAATCGCTGATTCAGAGCGTACGCCCCGACGCACACCAACATCACCGGCCCCTTTCGGCCAGAACCGGTCATCTGCCCTACCCCTGATAAACATCCCTAATCCACGGCTGACCTTGAGCCCGTAGCGGCCCATGACTTTGAGACAGACTACGCCAATGGTCTAAGTGCCCAGGGTCAGTGAAGCTAGCCTGCCCTCATTTCGGATGCCTTAGGTCACTTTAAGTCGATGCATCGTCCGCGCAGAAGATCCGATGCATCGCACCCAGCAAAGCTGCAACGCGTCGGTCTGCCATGCGGTAGATGATCGACCGTGATTCCCGTCGGGTCGCTACCAGCTTTCGTTGACGGAGTTCGGCCAGCTGCTGTGAGAGTGCCGGTTGCCGAATGCCGGTCGCTTCCTCGAGTCCGCCCACCGTCAGTTCACCTTGGGCGAGCTGGCATAGCAGCGATAGGCGCGAAGGTGTGGCCATGAAGCGCAGCAGCTCGGCTACTTCAGGCACGCGCTCCTTCCCTGCGTGGATCCATTGGATCCACGCTTGATTGAAGCCCTCCCGATTTCATCATGGTTGAGTCAGCGGACGCACCGCATCCGCTGACCTCAGCCCATCTAGCCCACTGGCACATCCCTCTTCGAACCGTTGGATCCAACGAGCACCACTGCAGCCAGAGCGGCCAGGCCGGCAGCAATTGCCGCACCCAAGAACGCAGCCTGGAAACCCGTCAGCGTACCTTCCGCACTTTGGCCTGCAACAGAGCTGGAGCCCCATGTAGAAAGCGCAACCATAGTAGCGAGACCTATGGCAGAGCCAATCTGGTAGGTTGTATTGATCAGGCCCGAAGCCAGGCCGGTTTCCTCGGGTTTGGCGCCAGCCATGCCTGCCATTGTCGTCGGAATATACGCCAAGGCCATCCCGAACGCGGCGAGGAGAGAAGCAGGAAGAACGTGCGTCACGAATGAACCATCCGGCGGCAGATTCGCAAACATCAGGAGCGCTCCACCCATAAGCACCAATCCGATCACAAGGTTTGCTTTCACGCCAAACCGCCCAATAAGCCTACCGGAAAGGCCAACCATCACGATCATGATCGTGCCGGTCATCGGCAGAAGTGCCAAGCCACTGGCTAGCGCAGAGAGACCAAGGATCTGCTGGAGGTAGAGGTTCAGGAAGAACCAAAGTGGAATCCAAGCGGCGCCAAGAAGCGCCATTACAAGGTTGCCCGCCGCCAGGTTTCGTGCTTTGAAGATGCTCATGGGAAGAAGCGGCTCGCGCCTCACGAACTGCGCGACCAAGAAGACGGCGAACAGAACGAGTGATACACCCAGCATTGCCAGAACCTGCGGAGAATAGAATCCAGCCGTTTCAATGGTAACGATGGCAAAGACAAGACTGACAAGCGCAGTCGTCACACTGATCGCCCCAAACCAATCAACTGCGCCGGCGTTGCGCGGAGACTTGCGGAGCACAGCCGGTATCAAGGCGAGCACCAACAGGCCGAGCGGTACATTGATCAGGAAGGTCCAGGGCCAAGTCAGCCATTCGGTGATGACGCCACCTAGAAACACACCCGCAGATCCGCCGGCAGCAGCAGCGGCACCCCAGAAGCCGAATGCCTTGCCAAGTTCGGCACCATTGTGTCCAAAAAGACGCATGAGGATCATCAATGCGGACGGCGCGATGAGTGAAGCGCCAACGCCCTGCAAGGCGCGGCCGGCAAGCAGCATCTCCTGACTTTGTGCCAGCCCCGCTACCAGGGATGCGGCGGTAAGTATGAAGAAGCCGCTCGCAAATATCCTCCGCGCACCGAAGAGGTCACCCAGTCGCCCGCCCAGGAGCAGCAGACCGCCAAATGCGATGACATAGGCATTGAAGATCCAGCTAAGCCCACTGGCGCTGAAGCCCAGTTCAGCCTGCATTGCGGGTAGGGCCACGCCGATGATGGATGTATCAAGAATAACGATAAATTGGGCAGTACAAAGAAGAGCTAGAGCGGCCCATCTTTTCGGGTCAGGTATGTTCTTCTGCATTGAGACTTCCAAGTATCAAGTGCTCGCCAATTGCGATTGATGGTGAGTGTCAGACTTACAACGTTGACAGAGTCAACAGTGGGAATCATGCGCGCAGGTATGCGCATCAATGTTGATGCCCCCCCCTGCCGACAGGTCAGGGCAAGCGTTCGCTTGGGTGACTGGCCAACTGGGCCCGTAGCTTCCAGCAACGTGCATCTAGGCAATCCGGCCACGCTCAAACCTGCCGCGACAGAGGGCCTGTCAAAGCGTTGCTTCAGCAAGACCCCGGCTCGTGTCAGGAACTCTCAGCAACATTGACGACCAACGGAACCGTTCGGATCTCACCGCTACCCATGAACTGGATCCAAAGCGCATATTGGCCCGGTCTAGGAGGATTCGCGTGGAGCATCATCTGTGCTGGGATAGGGCCAGCTTGAACATGCCCTGCTCTGTGGGAACCGTGCGCGCCCTCGGGTGTATTGATCGACATTGCGTGGGCGTGGACGTAAGCAAGGTCATGAGTTCCGACGAACACCGCGTGAGCCGGGACGCCAAGGTACAGGCCCAGGTCCTGGGCAGGTTCTCCGTCCTTGAGAACCGTTAGTTTCAGCATGCTCTCCTTGCCCGCTTGCAACCCCTTCTGATCCAGTTGCACTGTATAGGGGCCGTCGGCTCCTTCACTGGATGACAGGGGAGGCTCGGTTCCAGAGGCGCCGGTTGCTGCATCCACTGAAACGTCGAAGCGAACCACCTGCTGTCCAAGCCCAGCAGGAACCGCGTCAGCAAAAACATGGTAAAGGCCCGGCTTCGGGAAGTTCATCGCCACCCGGAAGCGACCATCCGGCTCCGGTTTGCCCGGATGCTCGTGCAGGAAGCTGGAGAAGTTGCTGTCGGTTGCCAGAACATGCAGATCCTGCGTCAACTCCTCTTCGAACTTCGTTATGCGCTTACCCGTGGTCTTTTCGGAGAATGTGATAAGTAACTCGCGGGAAAGAGGGCCCGTTTTTTCAATGGAAATTTCGGCAGTCACCTTCTCGGTTGATCCCGGAAGTGCGAAGTGCCCTCTCAGCGCTCTCTCGGACGCCGCGGATGGCAGCGCGGCCGTACCGATGGCGGCCATGCCGAATGCAAGAAGATTTTTGATGAACATGGGGATCTTTCTCCATAGAAAATTGACCAGCTGCGTGCCAACGACTGACCGTGGCATCCGGCCTCGGCCGGCCTCGCCAGATCAGATGTGTGAACGTTGATTGCCTGGCTAATTGGCACATCAAATACTTTCAGCGCTGACAGCGTGGCAATGTCAATACGATCCATGGAAGCCTTTCTTTTCCATCTGCTTGGATTCATGTTCGGAGAATGCGGGTCTCAGGCGACGTCCAGTTCCCGCCTCCCCTGCTACCGCGGCAGTAGGAGTATTCGTCGCGACGTCATGAGCTGCAGAGTCGATAGTCAAACGGAATACGCAGGATCTTCCCATCATCTCCCGGTCCCGAAATGCTCGCTTGCAATGACGCTCCATCACGCCGGTACTCGATGCGCTTCGGGAAGTCATTCTGCAGATTCTCGAGCACCACCCAGTTCGCGCCGTGCTCGGCAATGACGAACGTGGTTGCCGCCACGCCATTTGGCTGCACATGCAGGCCAGCCGCTTTGCCTGCAGGCACCAGACGCATGTACTCGAATGCCTCCATATCGCCGCAGCTCAACGTGCGCGACATACCAAGCAACGCGCCGCCTGCCTCGGGCAGCCAGACCTCATCAAGCCTGCGCTCCTCGGTACCGCCACACCAATGCCCGGCCAGCCAGTCGAACCTGGCCGGAGCAGCGGTGACTGCACTGCTTCCCAACGCCAGCCCTGCGCCCAGCACCACCAACGTCGACTTCAACATACCCTGACCTCCTGGATCGGTTGGACGCAGGCTAGCGCCCCAGCCCCGGGGACGCTTGTAAAAATGCGCAGGATGACGTCCGATGCGGCATGGACTACCGCGAGCACCCTGCCCCCGACGACCTGCGCCGTCATGTCCAGTGCCTCTGGTGGCTGCGGGACGAAGCCCCAGGCCATGAGGTGCAGGTCATCTATCCCGATGGCCGGTGCGAGTTGCTGGCGGAACTTGGCGTGCCGCTGCATCTGCACGGGGCAGATGGCCGGATCCGTTCCGATCTGCCGTTCTGTTTCGCCGCACAGCAATGCGGCCCGATCCGCCTGCGGGCCGTCGGCCCGGTGTTCTGCATCGGCGTGCGGCTGCAGCCGGCCGCAAGCGCCTTGATCGCCGGTGCCCGCCTGCCCGGTCTTCGCGACCAGGCACCGGACCTGTACACGCTGGATGCCTCCTTTGCTGAGACCTTCAGTGCGGCCGCACGCGCAAGCGCGGCAAGCAGTACGCCCGAGCCGTTATGGCAGGTGCTGCGGGAATGCTGTGCCAGTTTCACCCTGGACGAGCGCATCGAACAGGCCGTTGCGGAGCTGGATGCAGCGGAAGGCGACCTGCGCATCGCCGAACTGGCGCGGCGGCTTGGCATGTCCCTGCGTGGCTTGCAGTCGCGTTTTCTGGCGGCCGTGGGCATGACCCCGAAAGAATATGCCCGAGTATGCAAGCTGCAGGCTCTGTTGCACACGTTGGATGGAGAAGCCACCAGCATCGCCTCCGCCGCTGCGCGCCACGGCTACAGTGACCAGGCCCATGCCACGCATGACCTGGTGCGATGGACCGGCGTCACGCCCGCTCGGCTGGTCCACGCGCTGCGCGGTGATCGCGGCAGCGACGATGCACTGCGGCTGGCTGCCGCCTTCGTGCGCGGAAGCAGTAGCGGCCACGCACGATAGCCGGACCCCACCCTCCTGCCCTGCTCCAGAGCCGACTCCATCAGCCAGCGCTTCCCGCCACCCGGATCTGCTCCCCCAGCTCCCGGATACGCGCTTCACCTGCCTCCAGTGCCTGCGGGCTGGTATGGACCGAGTAGTAGCCTGTTGCCAGCGGATACGGATGCCGTGCTGCGGTACCGAACACGAACTCGGTGTCCTCGCGGGCGAAGAACGCGACCTCCTGGCCGCCTTCCTCGAAGACCACCAGTTCACCTGCACCGATCGCTTCGGGTACACGCAGCGAGCCCACGCTCACCGCGGTCCAGGCCACGTCATGTCCCGGCGGCGGTTGGAACCGCCACGATTCTCCCGCCCGCAGTTTCACCGAAAAGTAGTTGATCGGTGCCGGGGCATCGATGGGGCTGCGGGCCGTGCCGTACGCTCCCAGCAATACGGTCACCGGGCCTGCGCTGCGGATCTCGCCAGGAGAGAAGTAGCGGCTGAAGGGCGCGCCCAACTCCAGTGCGGGCGGCAGCGCAAGCCACAGCTGGAAACCGCGCAAGCGATCAGAATCACCGAATCCGCCGCCGTGCCATGCGCCACTGCCGGCCTGCATCCACTCGATCCAGCCGGCCTCGATACTGCCCTGACGCCCCTGGTCGTCTTCATAGTCGACGGCCCCTTCCAGCAGCCAGGTGAGCGTGGCGATGCCCGAGTGCGGATGCAGGCCAAGCGCAGGGGCTTCGGCGCGCGAAAGATCGCGGGCGTCGATGAGATCGAGGAAGACGAAGGGCTTGAGACGTTCGCCCAGATCGGAAGGGCTCACCAGCCGGGTGATGGGCCCGTGGCTGCGGCCGCGGGTGCGATGCACGATGCGGCGCACGGAGGCGACCGGAGAGATCGCGGTGGATTCGGAAGGGTGGACGGCGAGCATGGCGTGGTCTCCTTGGAAGCAGGTTTCGAACGTCGCGACGACGTCCTACGCTCAAGGTAGGCACTGAGCACTCATGGCAGTAGCCCGCCAGTTCGGATTTCATTCCTCCATCGTTGGAGCAATAGCTGCCACGCGTGGAAGCGGCAGCGCCTCCCGCTCAGGTGCTTACCAGTTGCCCTGCATCAGATGGGTCGTGGCGAAGTCGACAAACGCGCTGGCGGCGCGTGGCAACTGCCGCCGGCTCTGGTAGACCACGAACAGCTCCAGGCCATCAATACGGTAGTCGGGCAGCACCTGGACCAGCGTCCCTTCCCGCAGCGGTTGCGCCACCATCGCCTCGGTCAGCAGCGCGATGCCCATGCCGGCCACGCAGGCCTTGGTCAAGGCAAAGGCCGAGTTGGCGCTGAATCGCCCGCGCACTTCGACCTCGGCGGGTCCATCCGGCCCCATCAAGCGCCACTGCGTGCGCCCTGAGCCCGAGGGCACGGCGATGCAGTCGTGCGTGGACAGGTCCTCCAGTGCGCTGGGCGCTCCCCGTGCCTCCAGGTAGGCCGGGCTGGCCACCAGCACGGCACGGTTGTTGCCCACCCGGCGCGCGATCAGTGTTGGCCCGGTGACTGCACCTGCACGAATCGCAACATCGATGCCGTCAGCGACCAGGTCGGCGCGCGCATCATTGAGCACGAACTCCAGGCGCACCCGCGGATGGGCCTGCAGGAATGACTGCACCCACTCCAGCTGGAACCAGTTGAAGAAGTCCACCGGCGCGGCAACGCGCACCTTGCCCACCGGCACTTCACTACCCTCGGAAAGCTCCAGGGTAGCGTCCGCCAGCGCCTCGATCTGCTCCACGCTGCGCGCGTACAGGCCCTCACCTGCATCGGTCAGGGTCAACTTGCGGGTGGAACGATGCAGCAGCCGGACACCCAGCTGCGCCTCCAGCTGCTGGATGCGCCGGCTGGCGGTATTGGAGGGCATGCCGATCCGGCGGGCGGCCTCAGCGAAGCTGCCGGCCTTGGCCACCTGTACGAACAGGGCCACATCATTGAGATCGATCACCCGCGGTCTCCATGCAGACGACCCCCGGTACGGAGGCCCCTGCATTGTGTTGCAAATGGTGTCGCCGCGCTCGGCGCAGCGCCCTTCCCTCATCGGGCCTTGCGCGCATCCAGGCTGAACCGGCCTGCGCCGTTGGCGGCCAGCATCAGGAATGCACCCGCAATGGATACATTCTTGAGGAACATGATCATCTGCGTCTGGTCAGCGACGTTGTTGTGGAACAGGAAGGCGGTAGCCAGGGTGAAGCCCGCCAGCAGAACGGCGACGATCCGGGTCTGCCAGCCGGCAATGATCGCCAGCGCGCCACCGATCTCCGCCAGGATCACCAGCGGCAGCAGCAGCGCGGGAACACCAACCGAGGCCATGTACCCCGCCGTGGCCTCGTAGGCGCTCAGCTTGCCGAATCCCGACAGCAGGAACAGTGCGACCAGCAGGAGGCGGCCGAGCAGTTCGACTGCGCCCTGCAGGCGGGTGGAGGACGAGGCACCAAAGGTGGTTGTGGAATAAGTGGACATGTCTGCATTTCCGGGAGGCGTGTTGAAACAAGAGGGACGGTGGCAGCGGCAGGAACGACGACATCATCATTGCCAGCGGGACGCACTCTAGGCGCCCCTTCCACCGCCCACTAGCCGCCCCAGGGGGAATTCACCCGTCCATTCATGGACGAATCCACCCACAGCGGGATTGCTCCCATCCGTGGACGAATGAAATCCGCTGCAATCGGCTAGTGGGGCCCAATGCCCCGAAATAGAGTGCAGCCGTGGCCCATGGCAGTGCGTTCGCCGGGCCCGTCCTACCCTTCACTACGAGAACCGCCATGAAGCTCCTGCACATTGATTCCAGCATCCTGGGCCAGCAGTCGGTCAGCCGCCAGCTCACCGCCCAGCTCATCGAAGCTGCCCGCAAGCAGCATGGCGACGTGAACGTGACCTACCGCGACCTCGCCCTGGCACCGGTCGAACACCTTGCTCCGCCCCACCTTGCCGCTGCCCAGGGCGCCCCCATCGAAGTGGATGCCCTGCAGCAGGACGTGGCGCTCGGTGCCGACGATCTGGATGCCTTCCTGCAGGCAGATGTCGTCGTCATCGGAGCACCGATGTACAACTTCAGCATTCCCAGCCAGCTCAAGGCCTGGATCGACCGCATTGCGATTGCCGACAAAACCTTCCGTTACACCGCACAGGGGCCGGAAGGCCTGGCGGGCGGCAAGCGGGTGCTTATCGCCTCCACCCGCGGCGGCATGTACGCCGGTGATGTGCCGGGTGCGGCCATGGACCACCACGAAACCTACCTGACCAGCCTGTTCGGCTTCCTCGGCGTCACCGACCTGCAGTTCATCCGGGCCGAAGGTCTGGCAATGGGCGACGATGCGCGTGCACAGGCACTGCGGCACGCCCAGCAGGACATCGAGCGCGTCTTCGCCTGATAGCTGTGCCGTCGGCGATACACATCGCCACGGCATTTCAATGCCATTCCGCCCGACGCACCGAAGCCGATGGACAGCGATATCGCTGTCTACAGGAACCGGTGCATCACATATACATCAACCAACCCCAGCGACAGATGCCGGAACGCCGCAGGTAGCGTACCGACCACGGCGAAGCCCAGCTTCCGATACAGCTCAATCGCTGGCGCATTGGTACTGACCACGTAGTTGAACTGCATGGCCAGAAAGCCTTCCGATCTGGCTCGATCAAGACTGTGCTCCACCAGCGCCCGGCCAATGCCGCGACCTTGTACCCGAGGATCGACCACATAGGTGGCGCTGGCCACATGCGCCCCCAGGTCCGGGTAGTTGGCGCCCATCTTGTACATTCCGACCACGCGCCCTTCCAGAACGGCCACAAAGGCCGCCTGCACTCCGAACCAATGGCTCCGGAAGGTGCCGGCCTCGAAGGTGACGGCGAACGGGAGCGAATCCTCCATCGTAATGGCCGCCTTGAAGATCGCCCACATGGCGTCGAAGTCACCGGCGGTGGCAGCTCGGATTTCCATGCGATTCCTCGCGGATCGGCGTAGTGGGCAGGCGGACACTAGCAGAATCCAGCAAGCGCCCCGTACCCGCTTCACGCGCCACCGCCATCGGTTCGGCAATAGTTGAGTGAATTCCGGCCCTTAGAGCAGTTCATGCCCCCTACTTCCGCGCGCACTCCACACCGGTTCCACCGATGGCGCGTCGCTGGCTACGTTCTACTGGGCGTGTACGTTCTCTACCTGCTCGCCGGCAACATCTTCCTCAACACCCCGCTGTTCGATCAGGTCACCAACCGCAAGCCGCACAAGTTCGTGATGACCACCGGCCCGGCCATCACGCTGCTGCCCGGCCACGTCATTGCCTGGAACGTGCATATGCGCGGCCACGTCAACCACACCGTCTACGTACTGCACGCCGAACGCGCCAGCGCCCGGCTGGCCGTGCTGCCCCTGTTCCGTCGCGAAGTGCGGGTTCCCCGATTGCAGGCCACAGGCGTGTCGGCCGAAATCAATCGCGTCGAGGATGCCATTCCGTCGCCCCCGCGCGGCGACCAGGGTTGGACCCTGCGTTTCGACGCCATCCACAGCGACAGCATCCGCAGCGCCCGGCTCGGCAAGCTGCTGATCATCGGCAAGGGCCAGGGCACGGTCGGGTTCCTCAAGCAGCTGCGCGGCGGCCCATCGGAACTGTTCGATTCCGAGGTCTCGTTCAGCAAGGCAGACACCAGCTATGACGGCGTGCAGCTGCTGGGCGACATGAATCTGACTGCGCGTTTCAGCTATCCGCGCCACTATCGCGATCAGGCGCCCGGCCTGGCCAAGTTGAAGCTGCTGCATGCGCAACTTGATTTGGAAGCGCGCAGCCAGGGGCTGCGCATGGATACGGACGCCACAACGCCAAAGATCTCCAGCGCGCCCGTGCCCGGACGCCTGCAACTAGCGGTCCACCTGATCGACGGCCAACTGCAACCCGGTGACCGCGCGCTCTGGCAGGTGCCGCTCTTCCTCGGCGATGGCGCGCCCAATCGCGGTGTGCTGGCCCTGCGGCTCAATGTGGCCAACGACCTGCGCCTGCAGGCCCGCCTGCCGCCACGCCCGGATTCGGCCGCCGGCATCGATGCCGACCTGCACATCACCGGGCGCGAGATTCCCTTCCAGCACCCTGCCCAGCTGCTGGAACGCAGCTCCGGCACCGTGCGCGGCGAATGGACCTTCACCTCGCTCAACTGGATCCCTGCCCTGTTCGTGCGCAAGCCGTGGCTGCAGCTGGATGGCGGCGGCACCCTGAAAGCAGATCTGCGCCTGCGCAATGGCGAACTGATCGAAGGCAGTACCGTGGACATCCCTTCGGCTGCCGCCGTGGCCGAGGTAGCTGGCGTGCGGCTGGCCGGCACGGCCAGTGCGCATGGCGAGCTGAAGGCCGGCAGCCCCACTCAGGCACAGTTGGCGATCCGGCTGCCCCGCTTCACCGCTCGCCCAAGCGATGCGAAGGATGTACGCCTGTTCGACGGTCGCGACCTGGCCGTGGACCTCACCGGCGATGGCCGCCTGCAGGAACTGCGCAAGGGCGTTCGTGCGCGGCTGCGCTTCAGCCAAGCGACCATCCCGGACCTGGCCGCCTACAACCGCTACCTTGGTTCCCAACAGGTGCGCCTGCTGCGTGGCACCGGCAGCCTCAGCGGCGACGCCACGCTCGACACCGATGGCCGCGTCGGCCATGGCACCGCGCGGTTGCTGGGTCGCAATGCCAGCGCCAAGGTGGCGGGCCTGGACATGGGCGGCGATGTCGACGTGAACGCGACGCTTCGCCGCGGGGACTTCAACCAGCGCCACTTCGATCTGTCCGGCACCACCGTGGAACTGCGCAATGTGCAGGTGGCGGGCACCGATTCCAGCAGCGCGTGGAAAGGCCGTGCTGTGTTCAAGCGGGGCCGCATCGACGCGCAGTCCCCGTTCCAGGTGGACGCTACCACCGATCTGACCCTGAGCGATGCACGCCCCTTGCTGGCCGTGTTCGCCAAGCGCACCGACTACCCGCGCTGGACGCTGTCCCTGCTGGATTCCGGCCAGGTCGATGCACAGGCCACGTTGCGCTGGCGCCCGGGTCATCTGCTGATCGACGGACTGCAGGCCGAGAATGATCGCCTGTCGGTACGTGCGCGGCTGGATCTGCTGGAGCAGCGCAAGCGGGGCGATCTCTATCTGCGCTGGGGGCTGTTGGGCGCGGGCATCGAGCTTGATGGCGAACAGCGCCAGTGGCATCTGGCCAAGGCGCGTGAATGGTTCGATCAGCGCCCTTCGCTGTTGCCGGCTGCCGAACGTGGAAGCCCCGCGGGTTCCTCCGACTGATCGCCACGGGCTGCATCCATTTGCCGCTTCCGTTCGTATGAACGGATAAACGCAGGAAGGAGCGGTACGGAATGAAGCGGCGTTCACAGGCTCTGGGTCTTCTGGGATGGGGCGTGATCACCTTTGCGGCGGCCGCAGTCGGCGCATGGGCATCGACATCCGCCGCCAGCTTCTACGCCACTCTCGCCCTTCCCGCCTGGGCGCCGCCTGCCAGCGTGTTTGGCCCGGTATGGAGCCTGCTCTACGCCATGATGGCCATTGCGGCGTGGCTGGTCTGGCGCGAACGCGGCTGGCGCAACGCGCAACCGGCCCTGGTGCTCTATCTGGTGCAGCTGGCCGTCAATGCCCTCTGGAGCTGGCTGTTCTTCGGCTGGAAGCTGGGCGCGCTGGCCTTCGTCGACATCCTGATACTGATCGCGCTGGTGTGCGCAACGATCGTTGCATTCGCCCGCCTCCATCGCGGTGCGGCGGTGATGCTGCTGCCTTACCTGGCCTGGATATCGTTCGCCTCGGCGCTGAACTTCGCGGTGTGGCGCACCAATCCCGGGTTGCTGTGACCCCGTATCAGTGCTCTCAGGCCTGTGCGACGCGCTGCGGCTGCCATGCACGCAGCAACGCCGGCTTGAACGCCTGCTGGCCACAGCCCGTTGGGCATCGCACCACCCGCGCGGCGGTGTGGCTGACCAGCCCCTGCCCCTCCTCGGCCTTGAACACCGTTTCGCAGCTCATGCACCGCGCAACCAGCGAGTACAGGTGGAGCAGGCGCCCGCTGGCCGGATCCTGCAGGGCATCCACATCCAGCAGCTCAAACTGGCAGCTGTCGGCAAGCATGCGGTATGGCGTTGAAGGCAAGCTCTGCAGGTTCACGGGGCGTGGTCGCTCAGGAATGTGCGTTCACCTTAGGCAAGTCGGTGTCGAGTGCGCGTGCAGCGCACATGTACCTTTCGCGAAACATGCAAGTGCTGCTGGAATGTTCATATGAAGAATTCAGGTTTGAATGAAACGTTCTTCACACGCACGTACCGGTATGCGAATGCACGATTTTGCGTCACCATCCGTGCATGCCGGATGCAACGCTGGGCCATTCCAGCCATCCACGAATCATGAGTCCCGCCTTTGATGCCTTCTGCCGAGTCCACGCACGACACTGCCTTGTCCAGTTGCGCGCGCGAACCGATCCACACCCCCGGCGCGATCCAGCCCTACGGCGTGCTTCTGGTCGTTGAACCGCAGTCCCTGCGGGTGCGCGAGCGCGCCGTCAGTCATCCCGGCCTGCTGCAGCAGTTCGGCGAACCGTTGATGCAGCATGTCAGCGAGGTACTGGGCGGCGTGCTGGCGCCCTTCCAGGCGCTGTTCCAGCAGGCCACGGTGGGCAGCAGCGCGCATGTCGGCGCCGTGCACCTGGATGGCCACGGCCGCCATCAATTGTTGGTGCATCGCTCCGCCACCGATCTGCTGATCGAGCTGGAGGCGCCGGTTCCCGGCCAGCCTGGTTCGCTGGAAGAATTGTATCCGTCGATCCGCGAACTGATGACCGGCATCGAATCGGCTACCACCGTGGAAGATCTGTGCCAGCTGGCGGCCGCGCACATGCGCCGGCTGACCGGCTTCGATCGCACCCTGGTCTACCAGTTCGATCCCGGCTGGAACGGCATCGTGGTCGCCGAGGATGGCAACGGCCTGTTGCCGTCCTACCTGGACCTGCGCTTCCCCGAGTCGGACATTCCTGCGCAGGCCCGCGAGCTGTACCGCCGCAATCGGGTGCGCCTGATCGCGGACAACAGCTATACCCCTACCCCGCTGATGCGGGCCGAGGACCATCGCGACGCGCCGGCTACCGACCTGAGCCTGGCCGTGCTGCGCAGCGTTTCGCCCGTGCACCTGCAATACATGCGCAACATGGGCACCGGCGCATCGATGTCGGTGTCGCTGGTGCACGAGGGCCAGCTGTGGGGCCTGGTGTCCTGCCACACGGTGCAGCCACGCCGCCTGCCCTACCACGTGCGCACTGCCTGCGAGTTCATGGGCCAGATCCTGTCACTGCAGATCGCCCTGAAGGAGCGTGCACGCGCCATCGAAGAGCGCGTGGCGCGCCGTTCGGTGCTGGTCAAGCTGCTGGCACGCATGGCCGGCGACGAGGATTTCATGGCTGCGCTGCGCCACGATGAAGCCAGCCTGCTGTCGCTGACCGGCGCTGCCGGTGCGGCCATCGTGCACAAGGGCGACTGCATGCGCGTGGGTGAGTGCCCACCCGCCAGCGACGTGCTGGCCCTGGCTGATTGGCTGGCTACCCAGCAGACCGGGCAGGAAACGTACTGCAGTGACCATCTGGCAGCCGACTGGGCGCCCGGCGCGCGCCTGTCCGATGTGGCCAGCGGCGTACTGGCGGTGTCCATTTCGCAGCTGCACGACAGCTATCTGATGTGGTTCCGCCCGGAAGTGGTGCGCACCGTGCGCTGGGGTGGCGACCCACGCAAAGCGGCGGCGCCCGGCGTGGCACTGTCCCCGCGCAGTTCATTCGAAGCCTGGAAAGAGACCGTGCAGCAGCGCAGCCTGCCGTGGTCCGACGCCGACTGCGATGCCGCACACGAAATGCGCACGGCCATCGTCGATATCGTGCTGCGCAAGGCCGAGGAAATGGCCGAGCTCAACGAGCAGCTGGTCCGCAGCAACAAGGAGCTCGAAGCGTTTTCCTATTCGGTCAGCCACGACCTGCGCGCGCCGTTCCGCCACATCGTCGGTTATTCGGAGCTGCTGGGCAGCTCGGCCGGCGAACGCCTCAACGATACCGAGCGCCGCTTCCTGGATACCATCGTGGAGTCGGCCAAATCCGCTGGGACACTGGTGGACGATCTGCTGAGCTTCTCGCAGATGGGCCGTTCCACGCTCGGCCGGGTACGGCTGGATATGGCGGCGCTGGCCGAAGATGTGCACCGGAGCCTGGCTTTGGACTACGCCGGACGCGATGTGCAATGGACGCTTGCGCCGCTGCCGGAGGTGGAGGCCGATCCCACGATGTTGCGTCTGGTCTGGCAGAACCTGCTGGCCAACGCGATCAAGTTCACCCGCGAGCGCGAGCAGGCCGTTATCGAGGTCGGTCACGAGCGCAACGTCGACGAAGACCACTTTTTCGTGCGTGACAACGGCTGCGGCTTCGACATGCGCTACGTGGACAAGCTGTTCGGTGTGTTCCAGCGCCTGCATCACGTCGAAGAATTCGAAGGCACCGGCATCGGCCTGGCCAATGTACGCCGCATCATCGGCCGCCATGGCGGCCGTACCTGGGCCGAGGGCGAGCCCGGCAAGGGCGCCACAATTCATTTCACCCTACCCCGTTCCACAGGAGATCACCCATGAGGGACCTGCGGCCGATCCTCCTGGTGGAGGACAGCCCCAAGGATGCCGAGCTGACGCTGGCCGCGTTGTCGCGCTGCCAGTTGCTGAACGATGTCATCCATGTACGCGATGGTGCCGAGGCGCTGGATTACCTGCGCTGCGAAGGCAAGTTCGCCGGCGCCATGCACGGCGGCCCGGTAGTGGTGCTGCTGGACCTGAAGCTGCCCAAGGTGAACGGCCTGGAAGTGCTGGAACAGGTGCGCGCTGACTCACAGCTGAGCAGCACACCGGTGGTGATGCTGACCTCCTCCCGCGAAGAGCAGGATCTGGTGCGCAGTTACGAACTGGGCGTGAACGCATTCGTGGTCAAGCCAGTGGACTTCAAGGAGTTCTTCGACGCCATCCAGGGGCTGGGCATGTTCTGGGGCATCACCAACCAGCCCCCGCCGCATCGGCCCAACGGCTCGGGGCAGCACAATGCGTGATGGATCGCGCCGCAGCGAGCGCCTGCGCATCCTCATGCTGGAGGACAGCGCGCTTGATGCGGAGCTGATCAGCGCACAGCTGCAGCGTGCCGGCCTCGATTTCGAGGCCGAGCGTCTGTGGACCCGCAATGCCTTCATCGAGGCAATTGAGAATCGCGCCTTCGATGTGATCCTGGCCGATCATGTGCTGCCCGGATTCGACGGCGATGCGGCCCTTGCACTGGCACGCGAGCGGATTCCGCAGACCCCTTTCATCTTCGTCTCCGGCACGCTGACCGAAGAACTGGCGGTGCAGGCACTGACCCGCGGCGCACGCGATTACGTAGTCAAGCAGCGCCTGCAACGCCTGCCGGATGCGATCCGACGCGCCCGCCAGGAGGCGTACGAGCGCACCCAGTTGGCCCACGCGCAGGCCGCCCTGAATGACAGCCAGGCGCAGCTGCAGCAGGTCACCGATGCCGTCCCTGCGCTGATCGCCCAGCTCGACACGGCGCATCGCTACCGCTTCGCGAACAAGGCGTTCCTGGACTGGCACGGCGTCAGCCTGGCCGAACTGCTGGGTCGCGCGGCACGGGATGTCAGCGGCATTTCCGCCTTCGAGCACGCCCTGCCCAGCCTGGAGCGGGTACTGCAGGGCGAGCGCACCAGCTTCCAGGTCGAACTGGTCCACCGCAGCGGCGAGTCACGATTCGTGCAGATGGACTGCGTACCGGAACATGCGGCCGATGGCAGCGTGGTCGGCTACATCTGCATGGGCAGCGATGTTTCACTGTTGAAGCAGGCCGAACTGGCGCTGCGCGAGGACAACCAGATTCTCGAGCGACAGGTGCAGGCACGCACCGCCGAGTTGAGGGCCAGCAAGCGGCGCCTGCAGGCGATCTTCGAATCCAGCTTCCAGCATCAGGTGCTGCTGGATCTGTCCGGGCGCGTGGTTGATGCCAATGACGCGTCACTGGCCGCGGTGCTTGCGGACAAGAAGGACACCGTTGGCGCGCGCTTCGGCGAATCGCTCTGGTTTGCCACAACCGATGGCATCAGTGCGCTGATCGACCAGGCCGTCGCCGCAGCCGTACAGGGCCGCAGTTCGCTGCATGCACTGGAACTGGAACTCCCGACCGGGCGGCGCAGCTTCGACTTCTCGTTCCGCCCGCTGCTGGATACCGAAGGCGTGGTCACCGCCGTGGTTTCCGAGGCGGTGGAAACCACCGCGCGGCTTCAGGCAGAACACGCACTGCGCCAGTCGCAGAAGATCGAGGCGGTCGGCCAGCTCACCGGCGGCATCGCCCATGATTTCAACAACATCCTGACGGTCATCTCCGGCAACGTCGAGCACGCCATGCTGCTCAATGAACGCGCCGGAGAACCCGGGGCAATGGTCAGCCGTGCACTGGACAATGCACTGAAAGGCGTCGGCCGTGCCGCCAGCCTGACCCAGCGCCTGCTGGCGTTTGCCCGTCGCCAGCCGCTGCACAGCCAGGCCGCCAACCTCAACGAACGCCTGCTGGACATGCACGACATGCTGCAGCGTGCACTGGGTGAGCTGGTGCAGCTGGAGATCCGCAACGCCGAGGACATCTGGTGCGTGGAGATCGACATCAGCCAGCTGGAGGCCTCCGTACTGAACCTGGCGGTCAATGCCCGCGATGCGATGCCGCATGGCGGCCGGCTGGTGATCGAAGTCGACAACAGCCACCTCGACCACGACTACGCCGCCCTGTTTCCCGATGCAACGCCAGGCGAGTACGTGATGTTGCGGGTGCGCGACAATGGCCACGGCATGGACGCAGCGACCCTGGCGCGCGTGTTCGAGCCGTTCTTCACCACCAAGCAGGTTGGCCGCGGCACCGGGCTTGGCCTGTCCATGGTGCATGGCTTCGTCAAGCAGTCCGGTGGCCACGTGCTGATCGACTCGGTGGAAGGCGGCGGTACCAGCATCACCATGATGTTCCCGCGTTCGGCGCTGGCGCTGCCCTGCGAAGCACGCACCCCACAGACCGGCCTGGCGGGTTACTCACCGCGCGAGGAAACCATTCTGGTGGCCGAGGACAATGACGATGTCCGCGCCCACACGGTGGATGCGCTGCGGCTGCTCGGCTACCGCGTGCTGGAAGCCCACGACGGACCCTCCGCACTGCGGCTGCTGGAACGCCCCGACACCAAGGTGGATCTGCTGTTCTCGGACGTGGTGATGCCCGGCATGTCGGGCTGGGAACTGGTGCACGAAGTACGTGAACGCTGGCCGGAAGTCGCCGTCCTGTTCACGTCGGGCTATCCACGCGACCACGACCAGGTGGGCAGCCAGGGACGCGCCGTTTCATTGCTGCCAAAGCCGTTTACCCGCAGTGATCTTGCAGCGGCGGTGCGCACCGCGCTGGAGGCGACGCCGCACTGAGGTCAGGACGCCGGATCGCGCATGCCAGCGGCGATCCGGTTGATGTCCGCGCACTCCACCGTGGCCGGCGGATGCTCCCTGGCGGCCAGTGCAATCATCGCCTGGCCCAGGGCCAGATTGCTGGTCATCAACGAAGGCGCAATCGCACCGGCCAGCTTCATCAACGGCGCGCCGCCCCAGTACAAGGGCTTCAACAGGGCATGACGGGTGCCGGTTCCCGCGACCGGCCTGACGCCACCCGGGCGCAGCATCACCGAGCGCAGCGGCAGGGCCTGCAAAGCAACTTCGGTCTCGCCCTTGACCCTCAGCGGCATCAGCCGGCTCTGAGGGTCTGCACCCGCACCGGATACATACAGAAAGCATCCCTCGGGATTCGCGACCGCCCAGGCACGGGCCACCGCCAGCGTGGTGTCCACGGTAACGCGTCGGTACTCGGCCTCGGCGGTGCCGACCGGTGGCGCACCGGCGCAGTAGAGGCATGCATCGAACCCGGCAAGCTCCTCCACCCGCTCCTGGATACGCAGAAAGTCCGGGACAATCAGTTCGCTGCCGGTGCCGCTCAGACTGCCGGGGTGACGGACCAGCGCGGTCAGGCGGGAAACCTGCGGTGAGCGCTGGCAGGCCAGCACCACACCCTGCCCGACCAGGCCTGCGGCACCGGTCAACAGAATCCGTAATGCACCCGTCCCGACCATCATCGCACCGGCCTCAGAGTTTCACGAAACGCTGGATCTTCCGCGCCAGCCAACCGCTGAACACCAACGGCGCATCCAACGCAGACACGCAGATGCACGGCACACCCGGCGCGGTCACCGGCTGGTGCTCCACCTCCTCGTCCAGATCCGCAACGTCACCCGGCGCGAACAGCCCCAGCGCGTCGTTGTAGGAACCGCGCAGGATCTGGGTCAGCTCGCTGCGGCCATGGCTGTGCATGGGCAGGCACTTGCCGGGGGCGATCTTCAGCATGATCAGCGAGGGCATCTGTTCGGCCCGGATGCAGTGCACCCCCGGCGCCATCCAGCGCCAGCGCAGGTCACCCAGCGAGGTGCCAAAGTAGGGATGCAGTGACGCCGGCAGATGATCGGGATCGGCCTCGGGCCGCTCCTTCGGCATAGGGCGCAGGGATTCCGCCATGGCCATCGGCGTTTCCGTGGCCAGCTGCATCAGCATGGCATCGCGCAACTGTTCACGCCGCGTGTCGGTTGCAGGCGGCTGGGTCTGCTCCAGCAGTACCGAACCGATCGCCTCAGCAT
Organism: Stenotrophomonas sp. FR024; assembly: GCF_047500745.2. Classification (NCBI taxonomy): domain Bacteria; kingdom Pseudomonadati; phylum Pseudomonadota; class Gammaproteobacteria; order Lysobacterales; family Lysobacteraceae; genus Stenotrophomonas; species Stenotrophomonas sp. FR024. Next base: position 112,830 of record NZ_JAXAXM020000005.1, on the reverse strand, counting down.
CGCGCAGGCGCTGACGGCAATGCGGGCACTGCTCCAGATGAGCACCGGCCACGATGCTCAACGGCGCCGGCAGCGCACCCGCGGCATAGCTCATCAGCGTGGATTCGTGCAGGTGGTGGTGCGGATTCACAGCACACCTCCCACTTTCGCCTGCAGTTGCAGGAAGGCACGGCGCAGGTGCGATTTGACCGTCCCCAGCGGCATGCCCAGCGCTTCGGCGATCTCGCTGTGGCTCTTGGCCTCGAAATAGGACATCCGCACCAGCCGCGCCTGCACCGCCGGCAGCTCGTTGATGCGCTGGCGCAGACGCGCCTGGTCGGCGAACTGCTCGGCGCTGCTGCGCTCGATCACATCCAGCGTCGCCGCGTCCTCCACCGCCGCCTGCACCTGCATCCAGCTGCGCTCACGGCGCACTCGATCGATATGCAGGTTGCGGGCGATGCGATACAACCACGTACTCAGCGCACCCTGCGCCGGATCGAAATCGGCGGCCCGCAGCCATAGGCGCAACAGGCATTCCTGCGCCAGCTCCTCGGCTACGGCATCGGGTGCGCCCAGGCCGCGCAGGTACACGCACAACCGCGGCATGAAGTAGTCGTAGATCCGCATGAAACACTCGCGGTCGCGCAGCCGCGCTACGCCGTCCATGTCACCGGTCCAGTTCGTCGGCTCGCTGCTCGGCTGCTGGGAACTGGACACGGTGCGTGCGGTATCGAAGTTGAGGAGTGTGCTGGCGGCGTCAGGGTACATCTGCGTTCGCGGCGGGCAAGTGAAGGTCTGTCCTCTGTACGCGCAGGGGCAGCCATTGGATGCAGTCGGCACTGCGCATCCAACCGGGCGCCCCCGCCGTATGACCTGAGAGATCTCCGCTTCCGGATGAACACCATGCGCACTGCCTGGCTGCTGTTGTGCCTGCCCCATGCCGCGCTGGCGGCACCCTGGTTGCGAAATGAGGGTGTAGCCACCTCCGCGCAGGGCGACATCCTCTACCGTGAAGTGCACTGGCGGCGCGAGGCAACGGAGGGTGCCGAGCGCTGGGTGCTGTACCAGTGCCCGGATGGCCAGCCCTTCGCCCGCAAGCATCTGCCCGCCAGCGCCCGCCCGCAGGCACGGGGCTATTCGCTGCAGGACCGCCGCAGCGGCCAGACCGCCGAAGTCGACGCCACTGGCGACTCGGTGTCGATTGCCTGGAAGGAAGATGCCGCCAGCCAGCCGCATCAGCGCCGGCTTGAACTGCCGCCGGACGCGGTGATCGATGCAGGGTTCGACGCCGCGGTGCGCCTGCACTGGCCGGCGCTGCTGCGCGGCGAACGCATCAGCCTGCCCTTCCTGGTGCCGGGGCGGCAGCGCTACTTCCCGGTGCAGGTGCGGCGCATCGGTCCGGTACGTTGGCAGGGTATCGATGGGCAGTCGATCGACGTCAGTCTGGACACCTGGTACGGCGGCATCGCCCCGCGTCTGTCACTGGTCTATGCCAGCACGGACCGCCGCCTGCTGGAATTCCGCGGCACCAGCAACCTGCGCGATGCCCGCGGCAGCTACCCGCAGGTGACGGTGCGCTTCAGCTCGCCAGCTGCCGAGCAAACTGCCGCGGAATGGCAGCAGGCCTGGACGCGTCCTCTGGTCGACCGCTGCGCCGTGACGCCCAGGTGAAGTCGAGATTCTTCGCGTCGCAGCGCATCCATTGCACGCGCTGCTGCGTACAGGTAGACACGACACCCGCCGAGATCCCCCAATGGCCTCTGTAGCGCCCCTCCCCCATCGACGCTCGCGCCTGCTGCGTACGCTGCAGCGCTGGATCGACACCGGCAACGTCGCAGAGACCACCGGCGAACAGCCCGGCCGCATCGACTGGTTGCGCGCCGTGCCATTCGCACTGATGCACCTGGCCTGCATCGCTGTGCTCTGGGTCGGAATCTCATGGACAGCGGTGATCGTCGCCGCAGTGCTCTATGCGGTGCGCATGTTCGCCATCACGGCGTTCTATCACCGCTATTTCTCGCACCGGAGCTTCCAGGCATCGCGGCCGGTGCAGTTCGTGTTCGCTGTCATCGGCGCCTCCAGCGTGCAGCGTGGGCCGCTTTGGTGGGCCGCCCATCATCGCCATCACCATCGGCATGCCGACCAGCCGCTGGATCCGCACTCGCCACGCGAGGGCGGCTTCTGGCGCAGCCACATGGGTTGGTTCCTGACCCGCGAGGCGTTCGCCACCGATCTGTCACGGGTACCGGACCTGGCGCGCTTCCCCGAACTGCGCTGGCTGGACCGTTTCGATACGGCCGTACCGGTACTGCTGGCCGCAGCGCTGTATGCATTGGGCGCCGGGTTGGAGCGCTGGGTACCGGGCCTGCACACCTCCGGCCCACAGCTGCTGGTGTGGGGCTTCTTCATCTCCACCATCGTGCTGTTCCATGCCACGGTCACCATCAATTCGCTGGCGCATCGATTCGGCCGCCGCCGCTTCGATACACGCGATGACAGCCGCAACAACCTGTGGCTGGCGCTGCTCACCTTCGGCGAAGGCTGGCACAACAATCACCACTTCTTCCCCGGCACTGTCCGCCAGGGCTTCCGCTGGTGGGAAGTGGATTTGACCTGGTACGGACTGCGCGCGATGGCGGCGCTGGGCCTGGTCAAAGGTCTCAAGCCCATCCCCGAGTGGGTCCTGGCCAAGGCGAGGTACTGACATGCGCATCGCCGTCATCGGCTCGGGTATCGCGGGGCTGGCCAGTGCCTGGTGGCTCGATGGCCAGCACGACGTCACGCTGTTCGAGGCCAACGACTACCTCGGTGGCCATACCCACACGCACGACGTGCAGGTGGATGGCACCCGCATGGCGGTGGATACCGGGTTCATCGTGTTCAATCCCCAGCACTATCCGCTGCTGACCGCGATCTTCGACGAGCTGGGTGTGGCTTCGCAGCCGACCACGATGAGTTTCTCGATGCACAGCGAGCGCAGCGGCGTGGAGTACAACGCCACCTCGCTGGATGGCCTGTTCTGCCAGCGCCGCAACCTGGTGTCACCTCGATTCTGGGGCATGCTGGCCGACCTGCGCCGGTTCTATCGGGATGCGCCGTTGCTGCTGGCCGAGGAAGACGGCCCCACGCTCGGCGAGTACCTGCGCAGCCAGCGCTATGGCGAGGCCTTCATCGACGAGCACCTGCTGCCGATGGCCTCGGCACTGTGGTCCTCACCGACCGCCACCGTGCAGGACTTCCCGGCGCGCTACCTGGCCCAGTTCATGGCCAACCACCAGATGCTGCAGATGACCGGGCGCCCGAGCTGGCGGGTGGTCAGCGGGGGATCGGCGCGCTACGTGGATGCGCTGCGCCGCCGCTGGCGGGTGCATGAGCGGCTGCAATGCCCGGTCAGGATGGTCGAACGCATGCCCTGGGGTGCACGCGTGCACAGCGCGGCCGGCGCGGAGGCCTTCGACGAAGTGATCCTGGCCTGCCACAGCGACCAGGCGCTGGCGTTGCTGGCCGACGCCGATGCCATCGAGCGTGAGGTCCTCGGCGCCATCCGCTATCAATCCAACGAGGCCGTACTGCATACCGATGCCTCGTTGCTGCCGCGCAACCGCAAGGCGTGGGCGGCATGGAACGCGCACGTGCCAGAGGATCGCGCCGCGCCCTGCACGGTCAGCTACTGCATGAACCTGCTGCAGGGCCTGCCCGGCGATACGCCCCTGGTGGTTACCCTCAACCGCAGCGAGGCAATCGATCCGGCCAAAGTACTGCGTACGCTGCGCTACGCCCACCCGGTGCACGACCATGCCGCAGTGCGCGCGCAACAGCGCTGGGCGGAACTGCAGGGCCGTCGCCATACGTGGTTCGCAGGCGCCTATTGGGGCTGGGGCTTCCATGAGGATGGCATCCGCAGCGCCCGCCGCGTGGTCGATGCCCTGCAGGCCTGCGCTCCACATCGGCTGGCATCCGCCGCGGATGAGGTGGCGGCATGAGTGCCAGCGCGCTCTACATCGGGCAGGTGATGCATCGCCGGCATCATCCGCACCCGCATGCCTTCCGTTACCCCATCGCCCAGCTGCTGCTCGATCTGGACGAACTCGATACGGTGTTCGATGGGCGCTGGTTGTGGTCGGTCAATCGCCGCAACCTGGCCGAGTTCCGCCGCAGCGACTACTTCGGCGATCCCGCACGGCCACTGGCCGATGCCATCCGCGATCACGCTGCCCACACTCTTGGCTACCGGCCGACCGGCCCGGTGCGCCTGCTCACCCATCTTCGCTTTGCCGGGCACGTGTTCAACCCGGTCAGTTTCTACTACTGCTACCAGGCCGACGGCAGCACGCTGGACTGCATTGTCGCCGAGATCACCAACACGCCCTGGAAGGAACGGCACGCCTATGTGCTGCCGGTCGCCACCGCCACGCACGAAGGCAGCTCACTGCGTTGGCAGTTCGACAAGTGCTTCCATGTCTCGCCGTTCATGCCGATGGACTGCGGCTACGACTGGCGATTCAACCGCCCCGACCAGGACCTGCGCGTGCACATGCAGGTCTGGCGGGACGGCGTGCGCCAGTTTGATGCCACCCAGGCCATGCAGCGGCGTGCCTTGGATGGCCGCGGGCTGGCCCGGGTCCTGGCCTGCTATCCCCTGATGACCACCCAGGTGGTGGCCGCCATTCACTGGCACGCACTGCGGCTGTGGTTGAAACGCAACCCGGTGCACGACCACCCCACTCTTGCCGAGAAACCGCGATGAACTCGATGACTCCCTGGGTTGCCCTGCCGCGCCCCGGCGCCTTGGACGCGTTCCTGCGCCGCCGCCTGCTGGCCCAGCTTGCCCCCATGCGCGACGGCCGGCTGTGCGTGCGCGATGCACTCGGCGAAGTCTGGCTGGGCGATGCCCGTGGTGAACTGCATGTCACCGTCACCATCGATGACCCGGGGTTCTATCGCAAGGTTGCAGCGCAAGGCAGTGTGGGCGCAGGTGAAAGCTACATCCAGGGCGAATGGCACTGTGATGATCTGGTGGCACTGATCCGGCTGCTGGTACGCAATCGCGACCTGCTGGACGGCATGGAGCGTGGCCCGGCCCGCGTGGGTGGCTGGCTGCTGCGGGGCTGGAACCGCCTGCGCCGCAACAGCCGTGAGGGCAGCCGCCGCAACATCGCCGCGCACTATGACCTGGGCAACGATTTCTTTGCCCTGTTCCTGTCGCCGGACCTGATGTACTCGTCGGCGTTGTTCGCCCGTGAGTCCGAACCGCTGGAATCGGCCTCGCGGCGCAAGCTCGACCGCATCTGCCAGCAGCTGCAGCTCAAACCCGGCGACCGCGTGGTGGAAATCGGCACCGGCTGGGGTGGTTTCGCGGTCCATGCCGCCCGGCACTACGGCTGCCATGTCACGACCACCACCATCTCTGCGGAACAGCATGCGCTGGCCGCCCGGCGCGTACGGGAGGCGGGCCTGCAGGACCAGGTCACGCTGCTGATGCAGGATTACCGCGACCTGCAGGGCCAGTTCGACAAGCTGGTGTCGATCGAGATGATCGAAGCGATCGGCGCCGAATACCTGGACACCTACATGGCCACGCTGCAGCGCCTGCTCAAGCCTGATGGCGTTGCCCTGCTGCAGGCCATCACCATCGAGGACCACCGCTACGAACAGGCCCGGCGCAGCGTCGATTACATCAAGCGCTATGTATTCCCGGGCAGCTTCATCCCATCGATCAACGCGATCATGGCCGCCAAAACGCGCTCCAGCGACCTGCAGCTGATCGCCCAGCAGGATTTCGGCCACTCCTACGCATTGACCCTTCGCGCCTGGCGCCAACGCTTCCTGGCCCAGCTGCCGGCAGTGCAGGCGCAGGGCTTTGACGCGCGCTTCTGCCGACTGTGGGAATTCTACCTGGCCTATTGCGAGGGTGGCTTCCTGGAACGTTCGATCGGCGTCTCGCATCTGTTGCTGGCCCGTCCGGACCACCGGCCCATTTTCGCTGCAACCGGCAGCCACTGACATGCATCGCTTCTGGGCCAATCTGCTCGGCAACCAGCTGGTCTGGCTGTGTGCCGTGGCCGGCGCGGGCCGCGGCTGGCAGTGGCCCGCGCTACTGGCCGCTTCGCTCTACATCGGCAGCCAGCTGTTGACCTCACCGCGCCCCCGGCTGGATCTGCGGCTGTTGATGTTGGCACTGGCCTGCGCATGGCTGGTCGACGCCAGTGCCGCCGCCAGCGGCACGGTGCGCTACGCGGCGGCCCCACTGGGTTGGGCGCCACCGCCGTGGATCATGGCGTTGTGGGCGGCGTTCGCGATGACGCTGACCACGTCGATGCGCTTCCTGCAGCGCCACCCGGCCCTGCCGGCCCTGTTCGGCCTGCTGCTGGCACCGCTGGCCTATCTGTCTGCCGCACGCGGTTTCGACGCAGTGCGGTTCGCAGATCCTGTATGGCCAGGACTGCTGGTGCTGGGCGCGGGCTGGAGCATTGCGCTTTCCCTGCTGTGCCGGACCGCCCGTCGCGGCATGCACATCCCGCAGCCGCCCTTCGCAGGAGCGTCGTCATGATCAATCTGATGTGGGTCCTGCTGTACGCCGTACTGGTGATGAGCTGGGGCTGGGCCTGGCAGCGCCGCCACCACAACATCGGCGTGGTCGATGTGCTCTGGGCAAAGGGCGTGGGCGCCTCGGCGCTGTTGCTGGCGCTGCTGGGCGACGGTGCGGTGATGCCGCGGATCGCGCTGGGCGTGCTCGGCGGCCTGTGGGGCAGTCGACTCGCCCTGCACCTGTGGCACCGGGTCCGTCACGAAGAAGAGGACGGACGCTACCGCTACCTGCGCCAATACTGGCACGGCCACCAGGGCAAGATCTTCGGCTTCTTCATGGCGCAGGCGTTGCTGATCGTCCTGTTCGCCCTGCCCTTCGTGGCGGTGGCTGCCAATCCTCGGACCGACCTGACCCTGTGGGTGGTGGCCGCAGCGCTGGTCTGGCTGCTGAGCGTCGGCGGCGAAAGCCTGGCCGACCGCCAGCTTGCGCGCTTCCGCGCCGACCCGGCGAACAGGGGCCGCACCTGTCGCGCCGGGCTCTGGCGCTATTCCCGCCACCCCAACTACTTCTTCGAGTGGCTGCACTGGTTCACTTATGTCCTGCTCGCGGTCGGCTCGCCACTGTGGTGGCTGGCCTGGGCCGGCCCGCTGCTGATGTACGTGTTCCTGCGCTATCTGAGCGGCATTCCATTCACCGAGAGACAGGCGCTGCGCAGCCGCGGCGACGACTATCGCGCCTACCAGCGCAGTACACCGATGTTCTTTCCCTGGTTTCCCCGTTCTTCCAAGGAGCATGCCGCATGAGCGCGATCCCGTCACTGAACCCAGCCGAAGATGCGGAAACCGGGTTGATCGCCTGGGCCGAACGCGGGCTGGTCCCCGATGCGGCGCTGCGTGCGGGCATCCGCCGCTTGTGCGCGCAGCGCCTGCATGAAGAAAGCGAGGGTGGCATCGAAGGCCAATCGGCACGCTTCAGCCGGCGCATCGCCGAGCTGGCCGACAGCCCGCTCGCGTTGCATACCGACGCAGCCAACCGCCAACACTATGAAGTGCCGGCAGCCTTCTTCCAAGCCTGCCTGGGCAAGCGACTGAAGTACAGCAGCTGCTACTACCCCACCGGGCGCGAAACGCTGGACCAGGCGGAGGACGCCATGCTGGAACTGTACGGCCAGCGCGCCGGACTGGCCGATGGCCAGCAGATTCTTGAGCTGGGCTGCGGCTGGGGCTCATTGACCCTGTGGATGGCCGAACGCTACCCGCAAGCGCATATCACCGCCGTCTCCAACTCGCACAGCCAACGCCAGCACATCATGGCGCAGTGCCAGGCGCGCGGCCTGGACAACGTCGAGGTGCTGACCCGTGACGTCAATCAACTTGATCTGCCGACGGCCCGGTTCGACCGCTGTGTCTCGGTGGAGATGTTCGAGCACGTACGCAACTACCAGCGCCTGATGGCAGGCATCGCACGGTGGCTGAAACCGGATGGCGCGTTGTTCGTGCACATCTTCGCCCATCGCACACTGATGTACCCGTTCGAGACAGACGGCGGCGACAACTGGATGGGTCGCCACTTCTTCACCGGCGGACTGATGCCGGCGGCCGACACGCTGCTGCATTTCCAGCGCGACCTGCGCCTGGATCAACGCTGGTTGCTGAACGGCACCCACTACCAGCGAACGGCCAACCACTGGCTGGCCAACCAGGATGCCGCCCGCGAGCAGGTGATGCCGGTGCTGATCGCCACCTACGGCCAGGCTGCAGCGAAGGTCTGGTGGCAGCGCTGGCGGATGTTCTGGATGGCATGTGCCGAACTGTTCGGCTACGACGACGGCCAGCAGTGGCTGGTGGCCCACTATCTGTTCCGACCCCGCTGAGGTGCCCGATGCGCATGTTTCCGCTGCTTCCCCTGATCGCGGTCGGCCTGTTCGGTTCCGGCTGCAGTTCCAGCGACACCCGCCCGTTGCCGCGTCCACCGTCGGTGGATGTGCCGCGCTTCATGGGCGACTGGTACGTGATCGCGCATATCCCGTCGCGCCCTGAGCGCGAAGCCTTCGACGCCGTGGAGAGCTATGCCCTGCGCCCCGATGGACGCATCCAGACCACCTTCACGTACCGCAAAGGCAGCTTCGAAGCGCCACAGAAGTCCATGCACCCCATCGGCCGTGTCGAGAAGGAAGGCAACGGCGCGGTCTGGGGCATGCAGTTCATCTGGCCGATCCAGGCTGAGTACGTGATCGCCTGGCTCGATGAAAGCTACCGCCAGACCATCGTGGCACGAAGCAAGCGCGATTACGTCTGGTACATGGCCCGCACCCCGCAGGTGTCGGACAGTGACTACCAGCAGGCGGTCGAGCGGATTGCGGCCATGGGTTACGACACCCGCAAGCTGAGGCGGGTGCCGCAATCGGTGCGATGACGCGGCACCTTCTGCCCGGGTCGATCGTCCTGGAGCATCAGTCGATCATCAATCATTGCAACGTGGTGCACTCGCGACGCGCCCTGCAGATACGATGCTGGGCAGGCCAGCAAGGCCGGAACGGATACACGATCGATGAACAGCCCCGCGGACGATGCCATCACAACCTCCTGGAATGGATTCGAAGTCCGGCAGATCCTTCCGTGCGACCTCGACCTCATCTGCGCTCACCGAGAAGCGATGTTCCGTGAAAGCGGCCGGAGCGAAGAGATCCTTCAGCAGATGGCGGCCCCGTTCCGTACCTGGCTCGAACCGCGCCTGGTGTCAGGCGACTACTTCGGCCATGTCCTTTCCGACAATGGACAACCCATCGCAGGCATTGGCCTGATGCTGATCGACTGGCCGCCCCACCCCGCCCATCCAGAGCAGGACACGCGCGGCTACGTACTCAATGTCTACGTGGAGCCCGGCTATCGGCGTCGCGGCATCGCCCGCCAACTGATGAAACTGGCCGACCATGCATTCGCCGGACGAGCGGTGGCCTACGCGGTGCTGCACGCTACCACCCAAGGGAAACCACTGTATGCGGATCTCGGATGGGCTGCGACCAGCGAAATGGCCCGCGACCTGCGCAGCGCGAGCGAAGTACCCCGAAGCGCTTGATTGGGTACTGACGATCCACCTCATCAATCGGCGGCATTGAATTGATGGGCTTTACGCATCGATTCTTAGGAATAATCGCAAAATTCCAACAAGTTCGATGCTCGACGCGACAGCGGCGCCAGAATGATCGCCACGCCCTGCGGGCGCCGATCACCTCCCTGCGCATGAATGGATATCCTGCACCGCGCCGACTGCGGCTGGCACTCCTCGACGATCACGAAATCGTCCGCCGCGGCACCGCCCTGCACCTGTCCCACGACGTCCGCTTCAGCATTGTCGCCAGCCACACCCGCAGCGATGAGCTCATCGGCAGCCTGCGCCAGTTGGCAGTGGATGTCGCCATCATCGATCTCACCCTGGCGCCTGGCGACCGCAGCAGTGATGAGCTGGTTCCGCTGCTGCGCGAGTGCTTCCCACATACTCCCCTGCTCGCCTTCGCCACGCTGACGCCATCCACCCGCATCGACCACCTGCTGGCGACCGGCATCTCCGGCGTAGTCAGCAAGTCCGAGCCCCTGGAGATGCTGTCTGATGCCATCGTGCGCATCTCGCAGGGGCTGTGCCGCCTCCCTGCCGATTGCCTGTTCCCGGCGTGCCGCGAGGAACTCAGCCGCAATGAACGCGAAGTGCTGGACCTGCTCCTGGCCGGCCTGACTGTCTCGGAAATCGCGCTGCGTCGCCACCGCAGCGTCAAGACGGTCAGTACCCAGAAGGTCGCGGCCCTGCGCAAGCTCGGGTTGCGCAATGATGCGGAGATCTATGCACTGCGGCAGCAGCTGGAGATCCAATGAGGCGGCGCGTTCGCCTCCGTCTGCGCACGTCGTGCACGTTGTTGCTGGCCCTGATCCTGCTGCCGGCTGCATCGGCCGAGGATGCACAGTTGCGGAGATGGTCCGCCGGCCGCGAAGTGCGGGTTGCCACCGCGCCATCATTGCGACCGCTCCCCCCAACGCTGGCGGATTCAAGCGCACTGCCCACCCTCGCCCATGGCTATGCCAGGCTTGTGGCTCGGCATTCCGGCCTGCGCTTCCGCGATCTCAACTACCCCAGCACGAGCGCAGCGGTCGCTGCCGTCTGCCGGGACGAGGCCGACCTGGTGCTGGTCATGGGCAGCCCCTCGCATCACCCGCTTCCCTGTCCCGACCTGAGGGCCTCCGGCGCCTTCCATGGCGGCAAGACGGTATTGGCTGTGCGTAAAGGCGAGCACCCGCCCCGTGACATCACCGGCGTGAGGGCGCAGCTGCTGGCCGTGGTTGACGGCGGCCCCTATGCCGACTGGCTGACGATCCACCACCCCCGGATCCGCCTCCTGCATCTCCCGGACCGCCATGCGGCCCTGGCCGCTGTTGAAAGCGGCAACGCCGATGCTGCGATCGGCCTGGAAGCAACGCTGCACTCGATGATCCGGCAGCACTTCACGGGAAGCCTGCAATTGCACCCGTTCGACAGCGAATTCTCCACCGATCTGCACCTGCTTGTCCGCCGGGAGGACCAGCAGCTGCTGGCGCGCATCGATCAGGCGCTGCGCGCCATCACCCTCGAAGAGCACGCAGGCCTGCTGGAGTTGTGGGCGCAGCAGATGCTGCCCACATCCATCGAGAGCGCACTGGATCGTGTGCGTTCCCCGCTCCTGCTCTGGCTGCTGTGCCTGGCCGCGGCACTCATCGGCCTGCCCGTGCTCTGGCAGGCGTTACGCTGGCGAATCGGCCGAGCGGAACAACGCCTCGGGCGCGCGGCGGGAATGATCAGCCATGAAGTGCGCAATTCCGCGCAGACAGTACTGGCTTCGATCGACCTGCTGAGCCAGTCACACCTGCCCAAGGGGCAGCGTGAACTGCTCGCGGCTGCCCTTGCCGCCGGCCACTCGCTGCGCAGGCTGCTTGATCGCTCGCTGGCGTTCTCGCGCCTTGCCAGCGGCAGCTTCAGGCCGCATCCCACGCCCTGCGACGTCGGCCAACTCTGTGCCCGCGCACTGGAAGCAATCCGGCCGGAGGCACTGCGGAGAGGGCTGTCACTCCAGTTGGATCGCGCGCCCGATCCAGCGCCGGTGGTTGTGCTCGATGCTGATGGACTGCGCCAGATTGTCGACAACCTGCTGGGCAATGCACTGAAATTCACCGATGTCGGCGGTATCGAGGTGCGCCTGCAACTACAACCCGCCCTGTCTCCCCGGGAGCTGTTGCTGGATGTGATCGACAGCGGCATCGGCATCGCACCCGCTCAACTGGCGCTTCTGTTCCGACCATTCCAGCAGAACGAGGATGGCCAGAGACGTGGCGGCAGCGGACTGGGTCTGACGATTGCGCACGAACTGGCCGTTGCCATGGGCGGCAACCTGACCGCACACAGCGTGCATGGGCGCGGCAGCCGCTTCACCCTGCGATTGCCGGTCCGCGCCGTTCACGGCGATCAGCCGCCCATCGAGCCGCTGCAGCAGACGCCACTGACCGGCATCGACCTGCTCCTTGTCGAAGATCATGCACTCAGCCGGCATGTCGTCGCAGAGCAACTGCGTCGGCTGGGCGCCGACGTACGCGCGGTTGCCGATGCCGACGCCGCATTGGCCGAGCATGCGCTACGACCGCGCGGCACGGTAGTACTGGATATCGGGCTTCGCGGCTCGGATGGCTATGCACTGGCGCAGCAGCTGCGCGCGCAGGCACAGGCACCTCTGCGAGTGATTGCCCTGTCCGCCCGCATGGGGCGCCGGCACGCGGCACGCTGCCGAAGGGCCGGCTTCGACGCCATCCTGGTCAAGCCGCTGCAGGTTGCGAGCCTGCTGCAGGCGCTGGACCTGCCGCCCTCGGCGCACGGCACCGCGCCCGATGACACCCCTGGCGCCGAGCCGGATTACGCTGCGGACATTGCCCATGAACTGGCCAGGATTGAACAGGCCGTGCAGGACGCCAATACCTCGACACTGCGCCATCATGCACACCGGCTGCAGGGAACGCTGCAGATGTGCCGGGCAACGGATCAGGCCGGCACGGCGGCCGACCTGTGGGAACTGGGGCATGAGGCCGCGCCTGACTGGGTCGAGGCGCGGCGACTGCTGCGGGGATTGCAGCAGTGGCACGGCTCCCGCAAGGCGGAAGCCGCACCATCGGCCTGATCAGGCCGCCAGGCGCTCGACCTGGCGACGGGTCAGGTCATTGAAGCGACCCAGCGACATCAGGTGCTGATGGATCAGCGCCAGCCAGCCGCTGCGGTGCCACTCGACCACGGTCGCTTCCGGCAGCGCTACGAACTTCTCGACGTCCACCACCAGGAAGCCGTTGAGATTGAACTCGCGGCCATCCGGAGTGCGGACGGTGGCGTTGCGCTCGACCAGCAGGCCGTTGTCGATCAGCGCCTTGGAGAAGGCCTGGGTCTGTTCGTGCTCGCGGGTGTACTGGCCGCAGAACTCCAACGCCTGCTGCACCATGTCGGTGGCCTTGCCATCAACGAACAGCGGCTGGCCTTCGTCACCACCCTTGACCACGCGCGCGCTCTCTTCGTCGATGCCCAGCAGGAAGTCGTTGTCTGCACCGGTGTCGATGAAGATGAAGGGGTGGCGACGCAGGTAGGCCGGGATATAGGCCTCGTCTTCCCACAGGCCGTCCTTGATGAACAGGTTCTGGTCGGACACGCCCACGGCTGCCATCGGCACGGCGGTCGGGCCGGCGAACAGGATCGGGAAGTGGTGCAGGGCCAGCGAGAACTCGCCCAGCACCAGCGGAATGGCGTTGTTGCCGGCGGCAAACTCGAGCCTGCCCGGCAGGATGCGCAGATCGGCATGCACATCGGCCTGCAGCGGCACCGGACGGGTGTAGAACAGGGGGGCGCTGCTCGGCGCCGCTTCGGTGGTGGTGTCGCTGGTGGTCGTCATCTTGGGAACCGTTCGATCATGCGCGCCTGCCATCCCGGGCGCGCCAGCGGGAACAACCTGAATCCCGCATTATCAACAAGCTCGATGACAACGGCCACCCCACCGACGGCCTATTTCAACTGCAGGGGGTAGCGCTGCCAGAGGACGTGGACCAGGAACCCGGCCAGCTCGGTGTCGCGCGCGCTCACAGCAGCGCGGATCTTGTCCAGCAGCACCATGTCCGAGCAGGAGCGCACATCGGCATGGTTGGCCTGCCCGGCCCGGCGCGCGCGGTAGCGCGCTGCGCGCTGCGCGTCACTCATTGCGTACCCGAACTTGGGCGGACGACCGCGCTTTCGCGGCAGGGTCAGCTCCAGGGTTCCGGGGTCTTTGTCATCACGCATGAGAGGGGTGCGGGCGGCGGCGAGCAACGGGGGGTGCGCAATTTATCGTGAGGCATCACTTTAATCCAGCTTTTTCTGCAGTTTTGTTGCGATGCAGTGCATTATCCCGGTGTCGATGCGAATTCATCCACGCATGGCGTGGATCTACTGCAGGGCCTGCAACCCGATCACCCGGTAGATCCACGCCATGCGTGGATGGGCGTTCCCGACGACAAAAAAAGGGAGCCCGCGAACGGGCTCCCTCACCTTTCCTCATGCAGCGCGTACCGGCTCGTAACCATGCAGGTGCGCCTCACTGCTGGCCCGCCCCTGGCTGAGCGAACGCAGTGATGTGGTGTAACCCACCAGCTGCGCCAGCGGCGCAAAGCCGCTGACCTCGGCGCGACCGTCCTGGTCGTCGATGCGGGCAATGCGACCATGGCGGCGGTTGAGATCGCCCACCACATCACCCACCGACGCCGACGGCGAATGCACCGTCACCGCCATCACCGGCTCCAGCAGCTGCGTACCGCCCTCCACCAGTGCCGCCTTGACCGCTTCGGCACCGGCACGGTGGAACGCCATCTCCGACGAGTCCTTGGCATGGGTCTGGCCATCGACAAGACTGACCTCGATACCGACCACCGGATGGCCCTGCGGACCTTCCGACAGCGCGGCACGCACGCCCTTCTCCACCGCCGCGATGAAGCTGCGCGGCACCACGCCACCGACGATGCGGTCGTTGAACACGACCTGGTCGTCCTCGCGCGGCGACACATCCAGCACCACGTGCGCGAACTGGCCCTGGCCACCGGTCTGCTTGACCAGCCGCCCCACCACGCCGGTCATCGCTCGCAGCGGTGTCTCCTGGTAGGCCACGCGCGGCGAACCTACGCCCACCTCGACCTTCCACTCGCTGCGCAGGCGCTCGACCATCACCTCCAGGTGCAGCTCGCCCATGCCCCAGACCAGGGTTTCCGCCGTGTCGCGATCGGTTTCGACGCGGAACGAGGGATCTTCCTGGGCCAGACTGGCCAGGCCCTGCGCCATCCGGATCAGGTCGGCCGCACGCGCCGGCTCCAGCCGCCAGGCCAGCACCGGCGCCTGTGCCTGGATGTTCTCCAGCCGCAGCGGCTGCGCACGGCCACTCAGCGTTTCACCGCTGACCGCATCCTTCCAGCCCAGCACCGCGACGATGTCACCGGCCACAGCCTGTTCGATGTCGTGGGTCTGGTCGGCCTGCACCCGCACCAGGCGACTGACACGTCGACCCTGCGGATGCTGCGAACTGGCCACGGCATCACCGACCTTCAAGGTGCCCGAGTACAGCCGCACGAAGCTCAATGCGCCGTGCTGCTGGTGAGTGATCTTGAACAGCAGGCCGGCCAGCGGACCGTCTGGATCCGGCGGCAGCACCACCTCGCCGCTCTCGCTTTCAGCGGTGACGGCAGGCCGATCCAGCGGCGACGGCAGGTAATCGACCACCGCATCCAGCAGCGTCTCGATGCCCTTGTCCTTGAACGCGGCACCGGCCAGCACCGGCACGCCTGCACCGGCCAGCGTCGCGCGTCGGATCGCCGCGCGCAGCAGTTCCGCATCGATCACGCGACCCTCCAGCCAGGCATCAGCCAGCAGTTCGTCGTGGTCGGCCACGGCCTCGACCAGTGCGTCGCGCTGCGGCTGCCACAGGGTGCGCGCCGCGTCGTCCCACGGGGTCACCGTGGTTACGGCACCATCCTGCCAGTGCAGCACGCGCTCATCGACCAGGTCGACCCAGCCGTTGAAGTCGCTTTCGCTGCCCAGTGGCACACCGAGCGCCCACGGCCGCGCCCTCAGCTTGTCCTGCAGCTGCTCCAGCACGCACTCGAACGAGGCGCCGACGCGATCCATCTTGTTGACGAACGCGATCAGCGGCACGCGATGGCGACGCGCCTGGCGCCACACCGTCTCCGACTGCGGCTGCACGCCGTCCACCGCCGAGAACACAGCCACGGCTCCGTCGAGCACGCGCAGCGAACGCTCGACTTCAATGGCGAAGTCGATGTGGCCGGGAGTGTCGATCAGGGTCAGCCGATGCGGCGGCAGGTCGCGCGGCGCCCACTGCGCCTGCACGGCGGCGGCGCCGATGGTGATGCCACGTTCGCGCTCGATCTCCGAGAAATCGGTGGTCGCATTGCCGTCGTGCACTTCGCCGACGCGATGGATCTCGCCGCTTTTCCACAGCAGGCGTTCGGTCAGCGTGGTCTTGCCGGCGTCGATGTGGGCAATGATGCCGAGATTGCGACGACGGGAAAGGACTTGGGTGTTCATGAGAAAGGTTCCTGCAAAGCCAACTTCGGGGGCCGCGCACCCCGGTTGGCGACAGGGCGCGCGGCTAGCGTTCGGTCTCGGCGATCTGGTGCATGGCACGTTCTCCTTGCGGTACACCGGGTTACGGGGAATGGAACTACGGAAACAAAAAGAGCGCCCCGGAGGGCGCTCTGTCGAAGGTCCAGCGATGGCCGCTTCAACGGCCTCGTGGGGCTCCAGGCAGACACGCCCGTTCCGCGCTTGCGCGGGTCAGGGTGAAAAACTTCAGGAGCGGCATCCGGTTCATGGCGCGTATTCTAGACCTGCCAATCTGGCGCGCAAGTGAATATTGCGCACATAAATGGAACGATGAAGCCGACAGCGATTGGGGTCCGGTCCCTTGGCCACGGGCAAAGGGCTCTGACCCCAGCTGACCTCACTTGCACTTGTGCAGCTTGCGCGCCTCACCCACCGTCGCAGCCTGGTCGTCCCCCATCGAGATCCATCCCTTCAACGACATCGCCGGATCCACCTGCGCCTGGCGCGGGCCGCCATGGACCACCACCTCGGTCCAGCTGCCGACCGGCGCCAGCTCCGACAGTCGCGCCACCTGGTCGTCTTCGGTACTGAACATGTCGTCCGGCTCCGCAGGCTTGGCCTTGTTCACGGTCTCGGTCTTGCGTGCCCGGATCCGCAGCGCGCCATCGGCCATGCGCTGGGTGGTGACGTCATGGCGTTCCACCCCGTAGGCCCAGCTGCTCTCACCCGCGCGACGGGTCTCGCTGCCGTCGTCCGCCACCACCACCGAATCCCCCGCCGCTTCGGCCACGGCCGCAAGCGAACCCAGGCCGGACATCATTGCCTGATAGGCAATCATCTGCCGCTGTTCAGCGGCCAGCGCAACGTCACCTGCCTTGCCGGCAGGAATCTGCAGGTACACCGCCTCCCTGCACAGCATCAGCACCTGCTGGTCATCCCAGCTGATGAGCACTTCATCACTGGCGAAATAGCGGGTCGTCACCGGAACCACCGGAGCGCCCCCGCCGGCGGAATACCGGCTCTCGATCAGCGAGGCCTGCTCGGCGGCCTTGATCAGGGAGACCGAGGATGCGGACGCGGTGCTGGCGGCGCATACGGAGGCGACCATTGCCGAGAGCAGCACGCCATGTGAAACAGTACGGATCATCACATCAGTCCATTGAAGAAAACGAACTGCACATGATACGTGGCCGCGCAGAACGACTGGACGCTCAGGTCACAACCACCAGCGGCACGCCGCGCCGTGGGTGCTCCAGCACCACCACATCCTGCTGGTAGACCCGCTGCAGGTTGTCTTCGGTGAGCACCTGCAACGGCGTGCCATCGGCCGCCACCCTGCCCTGCTCCAGCAGCACGATGCGGTCGGCATAGCCGGCAGCCAGATTGAGGTCGTGCAGCACCACGATCACGCACGCACCGGCCTCGGCACAGGCGCGCACACTGCGCAGCGTGCGTTCCTGGTGACGCAGATCCAGCGCTGCGGTCGGCTCATCCAGCAGCAGCAGCGGCGTGTCCTGCGTCAGCACGCGCGCGAACGTCGTCCGGGCGGACTCGCCACCGGACAGCTGCTGCACCTCGCGCAGGCGCAGCGCCTGCAGCTCGGCGGCATCGATTGCCGCTTCCACCTGGGCGTCGTCCACGGCTGGATCCGGCGGATGCGGCAGCCGCCCCATCGCCACCACTTCTTCCACACTGAACGCGAAGCGCACGCCGTGCTCCTGCGGCATCACCGCGCGCTCGCGC
This sequence comes from Stenotrophomonas sp. FR024, assembly GCF_047500745.2. Taxonomy (NCBI): domain Bacteria; kingdom Pseudomonadati; phylum Pseudomonadota; class Gammaproteobacteria; order Lysobacterales; family Lysobacteraceae; genus Stenotrophomonas; species Stenotrophomonas sp. FR024. The sequence continues at coordinate 94,940 of NZ_JAXAXM020000005.1, read as the reverse complement.
GCCAGTGGCCCGGCCTTGTAGCTGGTCAGCGGCCGGCCCAGCAGACTGACTTCGCCCGCGTCAGCGCGCAGGTCACCGGCGGCGACCGCCAACAACGTGGACTTGCCCGCGCCATTCGGGCCAACCAGTGCGGTGACCGTACCCGGTTCGAACGCCAGCGAGATGCCGTGCAGGATCTCGCGCTGCTGGCGGCGTACCACCACCTCATGCAGCTTCAGCAGCACGCTCATGGCGCGGCCTTGCGGCGCTGCTGCAGCACCAGCCAGAGGAAGAACGGCGCACCCAGCGCGGCCGAGAACAGGCCCAGCGGAATCTCCGCCGGGGGATCGAGCGTGCGAGCCGCGGTGTCGGCCACCACGATCAGCAGTGCGCCCAGCAGCCCGGACAACGGCAGCAACCAGCGATGACCAGGGCCGACCAGCAGGCGCGCCACGTGCGGCACCACCAGGCCGACGAAACTGATCGAACCGGCAAACGCCACCGCTGCGCCCACCAGCAGCGCACTGAACGCCACCAGACGACGCCGCGTGCGGGTCACATCCAGCCCGAGGTGCTGTGCCTGGCGTTCGCCCAGCGCCAGCATGTCCAGCGGCGTGGCCAACCGCTGCAGCGCGAACACACCGATGGCAAACAACGGCACCACGGCCGCCACATCGGCCCAGTTGGCGCGCGCCAGCGAGCCCATCTGCCAGAACACCAGCGACTGCAGCTCGCTCTCGCTGGCGATATATGTAAGGAAACCGATCAGCGCCGAGCAGAACGCGGCCATCGCGATACCGACCAGCAGCAGCGTGGCGTTGCCCGTGCCCTTGCCGGGCCGGGCCAACGCGTAGGTCAGGCCGATGGCCAGTGCGCCGCCAGCGAACGCGGCCACCGGCACCAGCCAACCGGCCGCGCCCGCAGCACCCAGCACGATGGCGGCAACTGCACCCAGTGCGGCGCCCTGGCTTACACCGACAATGCCGGGATCGGCCAGCGGATTGCCGAACAGGCCCTGCAGGCTGGCACCGGCCATCGCCAGCGACGCACCGACCATCGCGCCCAACAGGGCACGCGGAATACGCAGCTGCCAGACCACAGCGAGGTCGCGGCTGCTGACCGCTTGCGGATCGAGCAGACCCAGCTTCACCGCCAACGCCTGCATCACCTCCATCGGCGGCAGCCGCAGCGGGCCCACGGCGAACGAGGCCAGCACTGCCCCCAGCAGTGCCAGCAACGCCACCAGCAACATCGTCCGCCCGCGACGGCGGCGCCGATCCGCCGGACTCATGCCTTCGGCAACGCCGCGAGGGCCTTGGCCAGCGCCAGCGCACCAGCACCGGAACCGACACTTGTGTACTTCAGCTGCACATCCGGCATCACCCAGACCCGATTGGCCTGCCCGGCCGGGGTCTGCTTCAGCGTCGGGTACGCCTTCCACAGGCCCTCGGCACCGCCGAACAGCTGCAGGTCATGCTCGGTCACCAGGATCACTTCCGGTGCCGCCGCGACCACGCCCTCATTGCTCAGCTGCGAGTAGTTCTTCACACCCGCCTCGGTGCCGATGTTGACGCCACCGGCCAGTGCGATCAGCTGCGCCGACGCACTGTCGGCACCCGCAACGGTGGGTGAGCCACCGGCGCCGGTGGCCGACACGTGGATCAGTCGTGGCGCATGGCCCAGGCCCTTGCCAATCGCTGCAGCCTCATCGAGCTGGCGCTGCACCTGCGTGGCAAGTGCCTGCCCTGCTTCGGCCAGCCCTAGTGCGGCGGCGACCTTGCGCACCTTGTCCGGTGCCGGCTGCAGGTCATCGATGACCACCGCCGGTTCGCCCACCTCACGCAGTTTCTTCGCCAGCTCGGTGTGGCGGCGCAGGCTGTTGCCGAGGAACAGCGACCCCTGCAGGCTCAGCACGCCCTCCACGCCCGTGGTGCGGTTGAACAGGAACTGGTGCGGGGCAGCCAGGCCAGCCTGGGTGGTGGTATTGGTCGGCGCTGCGAACACCTGCTTGTCCAGTCCCAGCGCCTCGATCACCGCGATCACGTCGTCACCACCGGCGATGATGCGGCTGGTATCGGCCACCTCGACGTCGGCGCCGTCATCGGAATGCACCTTGGCCGGCAGCACTGCCTTCTGGTCGCGCACGACCGGCATATCGGTGCCAGCCACGCGCTGCCAGCCTACAGGCAACGCAACTTCGCCAGCCGCGGTTGCGGCGGCGGCGGGCTCAACCGGCTTGCCGCTGTCCGAGGGCGTCGATGAACCGCCACAGGCAGCCAGTGCCAGCGAGACAGCCAATGAAAGCGCACACAGGCGCAGACGGGACGCGATGTTCATGCTCGTTCTCCTTGCTGGCGGGGCGATGCGCACGCCGCCCCGCCGTGTGACTTACTGCTTCGGGGTGATGCGGGTGATGCGGTCACCCTTCGGATCTTCAGCACCGCGCGACTTGTTCACCGCGAACACGTTGCCCTTGCCATCGGCACGGACGTGGTTCGGCAGCGTGCCGCCGTCGAGGTTGGCGACCACCTTGCCGTCACCGTTCACCACGGTGACCGTGCCAGCGCCACGGTTGCTGACGTAGGCCAGGCCGGAAGCATCATCGAAGGCGACGTTCAGCGCGCCGGCGCCGACCGGCACATCGTGCAGCACCTTGCCGGCGGCCACATCGACGATCAGCAGGTTGTCGGTGCCCTGCGAGGCCACGTACAGGCGGTTGCGCGCTGCGTCGAAGGCCACGCCCGAGGCACTGATCGAGTTGCCCAGGTCGATGACCTTCTCGACCTTGCCGCTGGCGACGTCGATCACTGCCGCTTCCGGGGTGCCGATGCTGACGGTGAACAGCTTGCCGCCCTTCTCGTCCAGCACCAGGCTCATCGGGGTGAACTTGCCGTCGTCCACGCCGGACTCCAGCGTCACCGCCGGCAGCTCCTTGAGGGTCTTGGCGTCGAACACCGACAGATGGTCCTCGCCCGTGGCCGAGGCGAACACCTTGCCGTGGGTGCCATCAACCACCACGTCGCGCGCGTGCGGCACGGCATCGACCGGGAACTGGTGGACCAGCGACAGGTCCTTCTGGCGGTAGACCGCGATGGAGTTCTGGCGGGTGTTGGTGACCCACACGTTGCCGTTGGTGTCATCCACGCCAACGCCGTAGACCGCGTACACCGCACCATTGGTGCTGCCCGGCACCTGCGCCGGGGTGATCGCCTTGGTCACCTTCAGCGACTTCGGGTCCAGCTTCAGCAGCTGCGACTGGGTCACCGGTGGGCGGCCCACGGCCGAGGTCACGAATACCGCGTTGCTGGCTGCGCTGTAGGCGGACTGGTACAGGCCCGGCACCAGCTTGTTGGACTGGATGGCGAACTGCGCCTGGCCGGACAGCGGCAACTGCGGCGAGACGCGCAGCTTCAGCACGGTGGCTGCAGCCGGCTGGCTGGCGCGCACCACCACCGGGTGGGTACCCGGCACGGCATCGGCCGGAATGCTCAGCTGGGTCTTGAAGTTGCCATCGGCATCGACCACCAGCGGCTGCGTGTTGAGCACGCTGTCGCCACGCAGCAGGCTGACTTTCTGGCCCGGCACGAAACCGCGACCGACCACGTCGGCAGTGCTGCCGGGAACCACGTTCTCACCGCGCGAGACGACCTCACCCTTGAAGGTGGCGTTGGCCGGCTGATCGAACACCGGCTGTGCGGTGGCGGTCACGGCCAGCAACAGGCCAGCGGCGAGAGAAGTGAGACGGAAAGACGGACGGAACGACATGGAAGGCTCCTTGCACACGTAGGCCGCGCCACGTGACGCGGGATTCATCGGTTGCCTGGGCCGCTGCACATCGGCAGCCTCGCCTGGGTAGTGGGGTCGCACGCCTTGGCATGCGAAGGGATTCATTCGGCGGCGTTGTCACCACCGTTGAGCGCGCCGTCACCGGCGCTGCGGTCGGTCACGCCGTACAGCTCATGCAGCGCAGCGTGGAACGACGCGGGCAGCATCGGGCCATGGCCGAGGCCGGGGAACTCGCGGTACTGCACGCGCATGCCCGGCACTTTGGCCAACCGCTCGGACAGCTGCATCGCCGCATCCGGCGTGGCGCCACCGATGCGGCGCAGGTGTGCGACCACGCGCGGATTGTTCATGTCGCGCTTGCCGCGATCGCCAACACGCTCGGCACCGCCCAGCATCAGCCAGAGCTTTGCTGGCTGGCCATGGACGTTCTGCACGAACTGCTGTTCCGGATCACCCAGCGCCGCGCCCTGGCTCCACCACAGCGACGGACTGGCCGCCAGATAGGACTGGAAGGCGGCGGGACGGGTGTACAGCGCATTGAGCACGAACAACCCACCCAGCGAGTGGCCCCAGAGTGCTTGCTGCTGCGTATCAATGCGTGCGCGGCGCTCGACTTCCGGCTTGATGCGGCGTTCGATCACATCCAGGAACGCGGCAGCACCACCGCCAACCGCCTGGGTCGTACCGCTCTCGTCGTCGGCGCGATCGATCCACGCGGTGTAGTCACGGGTGCGCGCCTTGGAATCGATGCGCAGGTCGTTGTCGTAACCGATCAGCACCAGTACCGGCGGCGCCCTGCGTGCCGCCAGCTCGGCCAGCAGCGGCTGGTCCAGCACCATCGCCACCGCATTGCCATCCAGCGCGTACAACACCGGCAGCGGCGCCTTGCCGGCCTTGGCCGGGATCGCCACATTCACCCGCCAGCGGCGTTGCTGGTCAGGGCTGTCCACCACGAACTGCTCGAAGCGATAGCTCGCCGCCGGTTCGTCGAGCACGGTGTGGCCGATCTTCTGCAGCGGATTGCGCTGCTGGGCATGGGCGTACGGGGTGGCCAGGAGCAGACCCATCATCAAGGCGACCAGGCCGCGGGCCAGTGGACCACGGCGCGAAGGCGGGACGAAATGCTTCATCAGCGGCAGCAGAAGCGGCTCACGGCCGCCGGTTCACAAGGGACCGCAGTCTACCTTAAACGCGAATGATTATCACATCGATCGAACGTCACGCTGTGTATCACGCGCGCAAGCCAGACCTCGAGGGCGAAGCGCACGCTGGATTCATACCATTGGCTTGCGGCAAGCTAGGCGGCATCAAATAGACCCTGGACTGCCACAGCGTGTATTCCATTTTCCGCAACCTTGCCCGACAGGCGCTCGACACGATTCGGCCGCACGTCTTCCCCGTGAGTACTCCGACAGTGGAAAGGCCCGCTTGCAATATCTGCGGCTTCCGCCTGCGAGCATCCCGCGAGGTCATTGCCGAGAGAGAATCCCGCAGCTGCATCGGCTGCGGATCCACCCTTCGATTCCGCGCCCTCATGGCTGCCCTGCAGTCAGAGACGGACGAATGGCGCGAGATCCGCGTGCTTGAGCGGATTCCTCCGCGCAAGCAGATCAAAGGGATCGGAATGACCGACGCTCATATCTACGCCACTGCCCTGCGCCGCAAGTTCAACTACATCAATACGTACTTCCATACCGAGCCGATGCTGGACATCCGATACCCGGCTGCACACCACTTGGGCAAGTATGACTTCGTCGTCACTTCCGATGTTCTCGAGCATGTGGATGGTCCGTGCGAGCGTGCGCTCGGCAATCTGCGTGCGCTGTTGAAGCCGGGCGGGCTGCTTGTACTCACCGTTCCCTATGGATTTCACGAGGTCACGATTGAGCACTTCCCTGAGCTCAATGACTACCGGATCGAGGGCGAAGGTGCGGATCGGGTTCTTGTCAACATCACCAGTGATGGCAGGGAGCAACGATTTTCTGACCTATCCTTCCATGGTGGTGACGGCTCAACTCTGGAACTGAGGATCTATTCGTATCCTCACCTGGTGCGATTGCTGGGGGAAGCCGGCTTTGTTGACGTCAAGCTGCACGATAGCCAGTACCCGCAATGGGGCATCATCCACGACAGCCTGCTGGGCTTGCCCATCACGGCACGCGCCGCATAGGCCGTCAGCCCCCTCCGACATCCTCCCTTGCGCAACCGGCACCCCCATGGAAATGACGAAGCCGGCGAAACGCCGGCTTCAGTTCATTGCCCTGGTAGAGTCGAGCCATGCTCGACTCCCGCAGCCTCACGGCCCCGTGGGCACCGGACCGTACACGTTCTCCTGCGGCGTGCCCGGCAGCAGCGAGAAGATCATGATCACAATGCCACCGCCCGGCACCAGCGCCAGCAGGAACAGCCAACCCGACTGGTTGCAGTCATGCAGGCGGCGCACGGTCACGGCAATCAGCGGCACGATCGTGGCCAGCCACATCACACCCAGCAGCACCACCATGCCGATCAGGATGCCGGCCAGTGCATCGGGACTGTTGCGCAGGAGGATCGCCAGCACACCGGCCAGCAGCATCACCGCGGTTGCGACCAGGAACAGAAACAGCTGGTATATCCAGTACTCGCGGCGGTTGGCGCGGCCCTCGAACTGGGCGTAGCGCTTCAACGGCAGAATCATTTCCTGCACGGCATCGATCCTTGAAAGAGAAGCCGCGGAGTGTGCCAAATGCAGGCGCACAGGACAATGTGGCGACGAACCATGCTCGACTGCCATTGCCCCCTGTAGAGCCGAGCCATGCTCGGCTGCTGCTCCAGAAGGCACCCGTAACCCGCGCAAGAGCGAAGTCGAGCATGGCTCGACTCTGCAAGAGCTGGGTCAGCGGCCCTTTGCCGCCCTTGCCGCCTCGCGCTCGGCGCGCAGCCGATCCAGCTTTTCCTTCAGCTTGATTTCCAGGCCGCGCGGCACAGGGTTGTAGTACACGCGCTCGCCCATCGCATCCGGGAAACCGGTTTGGTCCAGCGCAATGCCACCTTCAGCATCGTGGTCGTACTGATATTCGGCGCCGTAGCCCAGCTCCTTCATCAGCTTGGTCGGTGCGTTGCGCAGGTGCAGCGGCACTTCTTCGGTGCCACTCTCGCGCACATCGGCCTTGGCCTGGTTGAAGGCCGCATAGCCGGCATTCGACTTGGCCGTGCTGGCCAGGTACAGCACCAGCTGAGCAAAGGCGAGCTCGCCTTCCGGACTACCCAGCCGCTCGTAGATGTCCCAGGCCTCCAGCGCCATGCTCTGCGCGCGCGGATCGGCCAGACCGATGTCCTCGATGGCCATGCGGGTCAGCCGGCGGGCCAGGTAGGACGGATCGCAGCCGCCATCGAGCATCCGGGTCAGCCAGTACAGCGCGGCATCCGGGTTGGAACTGCGAACCGACTTGTGCAGCGCTGAGATCTGGTCGTAGAACTGCTCGCCGCCCTTGTCGAAGCGACGGGTGCGATCGGCCAGCACCTGGGTCAGGGTCTGCGGGGTGATGCGACCACCCTCCCCGCCCGCCAGCTCGGCAGCGATTTCCAACAGGGTCAGCGCACGTCGCACGTCGCCGTCGGCGGCGGTCGCGATTTCCAGCAGCAGCTCGGGGGCGACCTCGATACCCTCCTCGCCCAAGCCGCGTTCGCGGTCACCGAGCGCACGCTCCAGCGCCTCGACGATATCGGTAGGCGAAACGCCTTCGAGCACGTGCACGCGGCAACGCGACAGCAGCGCCGAGTTCAGTTCGAACGACGGGTTCTCGGTGGTGGCACCGACGAACAGGATGGTGCCGCGCTCGATGTGCGGCAGGAACGCATCCTGCTGCGCCTTGTTGAAGCGATGCACCTCATCGACGAACAACACGGTGCGCCGGCCTTCGGCGAACCGTTGCGCCGCCTCGGCCAGCACCTGGCGCACTTCCGGCAGGCCGGACAGCACCGCGGAGATCGCACGGAACTCGGCGTCGGAATATTCGGCCAGCAGCAGTGCCAGCGTGGTCTTGCCGCAGCCCGGCGGCCCCCACAGGATCATCGAGTGCACGCGACCGGACTCGACCGCGCGACGCAGCGCGCTGTCCGGCGCCAGCAGGCGCTTCTGCCCGACCATCTCGTCGAGGGTGCGTGGGCGCATGCGCTCGGCCAGTGGGCGCAGATGTTCCCGATCGACGCTCAGCAGATCGGGGCCGGGGAAGGAAGTTGAACGATGTCTTGCCACCCGCTCATTGTACCGCGAGAGCGTGCCAACCAAGGTTGGCAGCCACCAGCGGCAGGCCGTGATCGGTAGTGCCGGCCGCTGGCCGGCAGATCAAAAGCGTGTCAACCAAGGTTGACACCCACCAAGGCGTTTCCGCCCAGAGATCAGTTACCGATGACGTCGGTGCCCTTCGGCGGGGTAAAGCTGAAGGTGCCGGCGGCGAAGCCCGGGTTGCGCTTCCAGCCACTGAAGGTGATCACGGTACGCTGGCCGACGGCGTCGGTGATTTCCATCTTGGCCAGGCCCTGGGCATTGAAGCCCAGCGCGGCGTACTGGAAGCTGGCTTCGGTCTCGCGCTTCGGCGACAGCGACAGCCACTGCAGGCCGTCGCGCTGCGCGGCCTCTTCGCTGACGTCGTACTGCTGCTCCAGCAGCGCCGGGTTGATCAGCGCGGTCAGCGGGCTGTTCTGCTCTTCCTTGCCCTGCTCGCGAACAGTGGCCTGCTCCAGGTCCGGCTCGTACATCCAGACCTTCCTGCCGTCGGCCACGATCAGCTGTTCGTGCGGGCGCACGTATTCCCAGCGGAACAGGCGCGGCGCCGACAGCGCCACGCGGCCGCTGGTCGATTCCTTCACCTTGCCGCGGCTGTCGAACACCTGCTGGCTGAACTGGCCATCCAGGCCCTTCAGACCACTGGTGAAGGTCTTCAGGTCATCGCGGGCGCCAGCCCAGGCGCTGCCGGCGGCGGCGCAGGCCACGGCCAGGGTGGTGGTGGCAAGGAAACGGCGGAAGCGGAAGTTCATGCGGGAATCCTGTGGGCGCGGGCGCCAGGAAAGGTGGTTACCAGTGTGCCCGGGGAAAGATGAATGGGCGATCAGGGCGACATTATGCCGCCCCGAGCGTCCATCGGCGATTCAGCCGCCGGAACCCGGCAGCTTGCCGTACAGCACCTGCCCGCGGAAGCCGCGCCGCACTTCGCGGTACAGCGCGCGGAACGCCGGATAGTCCTGCGGCTGGCACAGCGCCTCTGGTCCACGCACCGCGTTCTGCTGCAACCGGTGATGCACGATCACGTCCTGGCCCTCGCGGCTCCAGTCCACCCGGTACTCGCCGGCGGCGTTGGCAAAACGCTGGCTGGCCGGGATGGCGATGATCGGCGCATTGGCCGGGAACTGCAGGCGATAGGTTTCCTCGCGCAGGCTGGCATTGCAGTAGAACGGCGTCTCGTTGGCCGGCGCCGAGGCGGTGGCGTACAGGCCGCGCACCGATTCACCACCCGGCGGGTCCGGCACGGCCATGCCTCCGGCCACGCTGAAGTCGGCGTAGTCCTCGGCCTGGAACGCCATGCGGTAGCCAAACGGCCGGGTCAGGTCCACCGGCACGCCCTGGATCTGCAGCTGCCCTCGCCCATCGAAACCGGACGCGGCCATGATCTGCTCTTCAGCGCGCGCACGGTTCTGCGCGTTAAGCTGGGAGAACTGGGCGCGCATGCCGATCTCGGCGTTCTCGCCCAGCTTCGGAATCGTCTCGCCGCGCAGGTTGCCGTTGGCGTCGAAGGTGAAACGCACTTCCATCGAGGTGGCGTTACGCTCCGGCGTGTTGGCCGGGGTGCGCGCCAGCGTGGCGTCGCGTGTACGCATCACCGGCGCACCGAGGTCGCCTTCCGGCAGCTGGCCGAAGCGCGCCCACGCCGTGGTCGAATCCAGGTACAGATCGAACTCGGGAATGTAGGTGATGGCGTGGTTGAAGCGACCCAGCACCGGAATCTTCGGCAGTGTCGGGCCGCCACCGGCACCGATCAGCACCGGTGAGCTGGCGATGCCCTTGGCCGCCAGCAGCGCCTCCAGGATCGTCACATGGTCCTTGCAGTCACCATAGTGGTTGTCGAGGATGCTCTGCGCACTGTTCGGCTCCAGGCCACCGTTGCCCAGGTACACCGCCACGTAGCGGATGTTCTGCGCCACCCAGCGGTACAACGCGTCGGCCTGCTCGCGACGGTCGCTGATGCCAGCAGTGATCTCATCGGCCAGCGCCTGCAGCTCCGGCGTGACCTGTGCCGCCGGGCCGGCCTTGAGCTGGTAGGCACGGCCCATCTGCGACCAGTCACGATAGGTGCTGGCCATGATGTTCGGGCCGAACTCCCAGCCCGCCGCCGACCAGTTCTGCGCCGGCATGGCTTCGCGACGCTGGTAGCGCCAGCGCCACTGTGCCTGTCCGTTCTTCACCGTCGGGCGATCACTACCCTGCACGCCGCGGCTGTCGACGAACATCGGCAGGTTGGCCGGCGCACTCAGGGTGACCTCGGCGTCCTCGTACTCGGTGAAGACATTGAAGGTTTCCCACAGGCCGAAGTAGCCGGGGAAGTACGGCGTGGCCTGGGTGCGGCGCACCTGGTAGAACAGGCGCGTGCCCGGGGCCAGGTTCGGGAACACGATCACCCGCACCTTGCGGTCGGCATACATCGCCGCCGAGGCGCTGGAATAGCTTTCCTGGGTGTAGATGCGGTCGGCCGGCACGTCGCGGCGCTGGCCGTCGGCGGTGATGGTGTAGGCGCCGAGTACTTCCAGCGTCTCCATCTTCTCGCTGTAGCTCAGCCGCACCTGGCTGAACTGCTCGACCGAGGCCTTGGTCTTGAGCAGGACTTCGTAGGTTTCGGTCTGCACATTGCCCGCATCCGGCCGCACCTGGTAGTCGGCGCGGTAACGGACAATGCTGAAATTATTGCTGGCTTCGGTATCGCCGCTGGTGGAAGGCGGCGCCGTGGCGGGCGCGGAGGTGGCGGTGTCTGCCAGTGCCGGGCCGGCAGCCAGGAAGGCTGCCAGCGCCAGTGCCAGCGCGCTTGGTACGGGGTGAAGCATGCGTCGGTTCCTTGGACGTCGTGGGGGATACGTCGGGTCTTACTTCGGCGGCGGCGGTGCCAGCACCGTGCGGTCGCCATTGTGCTCGGGCGGACTGACCACGCCGGCCGCTTCCATGGCCTCGATCAATCGCGCTGCACGGTTGTAGCCGATCTTCAGCCGGCGCTGCACGCCGGAAATCGAGGCACGCCGGGTCTCGGTGACCACCCGCAGCGCTTCGTCATACAACGGGTCGGACTCATCGCCGGCAGAGCTGTTCTCGGGCAGGCCGGTGGCGCCGACGACCACGCCGTCGCCCATCGTCTGCACTTCGTCCAGTACGCCGTCGACGTAGTCGGCCGGGCCCATCGCCTTGAGGTGTTCGACCACGCGATGCACTTCCTCGTCGGAGACGAAGGCGCCGTGCACGCGCTCGGGCATGGCGGTACCCGGCGGCAGGTACAGCATGTCGCCGTGGCCCAGCAGTGTTTCCGCGCCGGACTGGTCGAGGATGGTGCGCGAGTCGATCTTGGAGCTGACCTGGAAGGCGATACGGGTCGGGATGTTGGCCTTGATCAGGCCGGTGATCACGTCGACCGACGGGCGCTGGGTGGCCAGGATCAGGTGGATGCCGGCCGCACGGGCCTTCTGTGCCAGGCGCGCGATCAGCTCTTCCACCTTCTTGCCGACGATCATCATCATGTCGGCGAATTCGTCGATGAAGATGACGATGAACGGCAGCGTCTCCAGCGGCCGCGGCGCCTCGCCCAGCTCCGGGTTCGGCTTGAACAGCGGGTCCATCAGCGGCTGGCCGGCGTCCTGCGCTTCCTTCACCTTCTTGTTGAAGCCGGCCAGGTTGCGCACGCCCACCGCGCTCATCAGCTTGTAGCGGCGCTCCATCTCGGCCACGCACCAGCGCAGGCCGTTGGCGGCCTCCTTCATGTCGGTGACCACCGGCGCCAGCAGGTGCGGGATGCCCTGGTAGACGCTCAGTTCGAGCATCTTCGGGTCGATCATCAGCATCCGCAGGTCTTTCGGCGAGGCCTTGAACAGCAGGCTCAGCACCATCGCGTTGACCGCAACCGACTTGCCCGAACCGGTGGTACCGGCCACCAGCAGGTGCGGCATGCGTGCCAGGTCGGCCACGGTCGAGCGGCCAGCGATGTCCTTGCCCAGCGCCAGGGTCAGCACGCTGGCCGACTTGTCGTATTCCTTCGAACGCAGCAGCTCGGAGAGGTAGATCATCTCGCGGGTGACGTTGGGAATTTCCAGGCCGATCACCGACTTGCCCGGAATGACGTCGACCACGCGCACCGACTTCACCGACAGGCCGCGCGCGATGTCCTTGTCCAGCGAACTGATCTGGCTGACCTTGATGCCCGGCGCCGGCTCGATCTCGAAGCGGGTAATGACCGGGCCGGGGTTGGCGCCGACCACCTGGGCGTCGATGCGGAAATCCTTCAGCTTGAACTCGATCTGCCGCGACAGCGCGTCCAGGGTTTCCTTGTCATAGCCCACCGGCTGCGGCTTGGGATCGTCCAGCAGGGCCAGCGGCGGCAGGTCCGAGCCGTCGCCGTTGACGCCACGGAACATCGGGATCTGCGTGTCGCGCTTGGCCCGGTCACTCTTCTCGATCACCGGTTCCGGGCGCGGCTCGATCTTCACCGGCTCGCGCTTGGCGCGCACCTCGGCATCGGCCTTGCGCACTTCCTGGCGCTCCTCGCGCATCACCCGGGTCTGCTGCCACTCGGTGACCTCTTCCTTCTTGCGCGCCAGCAACGGCGCCAGCGACATCACGCCGCGACCGATCTTCTCCATCACCGTGAACCAGGACAGCCCGGTGGCCAGGGTGATCGAGGCCAAGAGCAGCACCAGCACGAACAGGTTCGCGCCCAGCGCACCGAAGCCCACCGTGAGTGAATTGCCGACCAGCTTGCCGAGGATGCCGCCGGCACTGGAGACATCGCCACTGAACAGGCGGACATGCAGGAAGCCGGTGCCGGCGATCAGGAAACCGACCAGGCCAACCAGGCGTAGCGCCGGGTCCAGATCGTTCTCGCCCTTGCTCTCGCGCTTGAGGCCGAACATGGCGATCCACGCCAGCGCGCCCAGCACCACCGGCAACAGGAAGGCGATGTAGCCGAACAGCTGCAGCAGCACGTCGGCGATCCAGGCGCCGGCGCGGCCGCCGAGGTTGTGCACCGGCGCGACCACGCTGCCGGTGTGCGACCAGCCCGGGTCGGTCGCTGAATAGGTGAACAGACTGGCCGCCAGGTACAGCAGCGCCGGCGCGATGGCGATCAGGCCAAGGTCGCGCCAGAGGCGTTGGCGGCGTGGATTGTCGGTCGTCGCCGCCGCGGCCGTGCGACGTGACGCCTTGCTGTCGTCGGACTTGGAGCGTTCGGGGACCTGCTTCGCCACCTTAGACCATACCTTTGGAATGCGCTGTTAGTGATTGATAATAAATGAGACGGCGTCAGTTTTCAGTTATGCGACATCTGACAGGGCAATCGGAGGGCCGGAACTACTGCTGGATGACGGCGTTCTGTTCATCGGCTTGAATCGCCCTGCCCCAGCCGCCACTCTATGACCAGCCACGGATGCTGCGCAAACATCGCCAGCGCCTTGTCCCATCTACTTTTTCGCGAGTCTACATGAGCACCAGCCTGCCCTCCCGCCACCAGCGCCTCGTCATCCTCGGTTCCGGCCCGGCCGGTTGGACCGCCGCCGTCTACGCCGCCCGCGCCAACCTGAAGCCGGTCGTCATCACCGGCCTGCAGCAGGGCGGCCAGCTGATGACCACCACCGAGGTGGACAACTGGCCGGGCGACGCCCACGGCCTGATGGGCCCGGACCTGATGGCGCGCATGCAGGCCCATGCCGAGCGCTTCGAGACCGAAGTCATCTTCGACCACATCCACACCGCCGACGTGTCGCAGCGCCCGTTCAAGCTGATCGGCGACAGCCACGAGTACACCTGCGATGCCCTGATCATCGCCACCGGCGCCACCGCCAAGTACCTGGGCATCCCGACCGAGGACGAGTTCAAGGGCCGCGGCGTGTCTGCCTGCGCCACCTGTGACGGCTTCTTCTACCGCGACCAGGACGTGGTCGTGGTCGGCGGCGGCAACACCGCCGTGGAAGAGGCGCTGTACCTGTCCAACATCGCCCGCAAGGTCTACCTGGTCCACCGCCGCGACACCCTGAAGGCGGAAAAGATCATGCAGGACAAGCTGTTCAAGAAGGTCGCCGAAGGCAAGATCGAGACCGTCTGGCACCACCAGGTGGAAGAAGTGCTGGGCAATGATGCCGGCGTGACCGGTGTGCGCGTGAAGTCCACCCTGGACGGCAGCACCCGCGACATCGACGCCCACGGCTTCTTCGTGGCCATCGGCCACCACCCGAACACCACCCTGTTCGACGGCCAGCTGGCGATGAACAACGGCTACCTGGAAATCCGCTCGGGCCTGGGCGGCAACGCCACCCAGACCTCGGTGGAAGGCGTGTTCGCCGCCGGCGACGTGGCCGACCAGCACTACCGCCAGGCGATCACCTCGGCCGGTTTCGGCTGCATGGCCGCACTGGACGCCGAGCGCTACCTGGACGCACAGGGCAAGGCCAGCTGAGAGGCGAACCCGCTGCTGTAGCGTCGAGCCAGGCTCGACTCAGGCAAAAGGCCGACGCCAGTGCGTCGGCCTTTCTGTTTCATCTGCCCTATCCTTTCCTCATGCCCTCCCCCCGTTTCCTCGACTCCCTGCAGTCCGTTTCCGCCACCGACTGGGATGCACTGCACGACGGTCGCAACCCCTTCGTCAGTCATGCCTTCCTTTCCGGGCTTGAACAGCACGGTTGCCTGCGCGAGGACTGGGGCTGGCAGTCGCAGCATTTCACTCTGTGGGAGGGGGGCACTCTGGTCGGCGCCATTCCGGGCTACCTGAAGACCAACTCGCACGGCGAATTCGTGTTCGACCACGCCTGGGCCAACGCCCATGCCCGCCACGGCCGCGACTACTACCCGAAGTGGCTGGGCGCGGTGCCGTACTCGCCGGTCACCGGCCCGCGGCTGCTGGCCCGTCACGATTCAGGGCGCGCCACCTTGCTGTCGGCATTGCGCGAGGCGCTGCCGGCACTGGACGTGTCCTCGGCCCATATCAACTTCCACACCGCATTGGACGAGGCGCTGTTCGGCGATGACTGGCTGCTGCGCGAAGACGTGCAGTTCCAGTGGCAGAACCCGGGTGACTGGACGACATTCGACCAGTTCCTCGGTGCGATGAACCACAAGCATCGCAAGAATATCCGTCAGGAACGGGCCAAGGTCATGCGCCAAGGCATCACCTTCCGAGTGGTGCACGGCGATGAAGCGAGCCGCGCCGATCTGCAGGCGATGTACCGCTTCTACCTGCAGACGTTCCTCGAGTACGGCAATGCCCCGGCGCTGACCGAGACCTTCCTGCGTCATCTGGCCATTTCTTTGGGTCAGGGGCTGGTGCTGTTCCTGGCCGAACAGGACGGCGAGCCGATTGCCGGCGCGCTGTGCCTGCGGGGTGGCGACACGCTGTACGGCCGTTACTGGGGCGGCGCCACCCTGCCCGGCCTGCACTTCGAGGCCTGCTACTACCAAGGCATCGAGTATTGCCTGCGCGAAGGGCTGACCCGCTTCGAGCCGGGCGCACAGGGCGAGCACAAGCTGGCGCGCGGTTTCCTGCCGACGCTGGTGCGCAGCCGGCACTGGGTGGCCGATCCGGATTTCGCAGACGCACTGCAGGACTGGTGCCGGCAGGAGCGGCGCAATGTGCGGCGTTACCAGCAGGAGCTGCAGGGGCATGGGCCGTTCCGCGTAGAACCGTAGAGGCGCGCTTGCTCGATTGGCGCGGTGCCGAAAAGCGTGCCAACCAAGGTTGGCACCTACCAAGGCAATAGCGAGGGCGCTGTGCTCAGGTGCACTGCCAGAAGTGCCCGCTCACCCGGCACTTTGCACACCAGAACGTATAGAGCATGCCGCCGCTGCCCCACAGCAGCGTGCCCTCACCCGTGGTCGGCAGTGTCGAATCCAGCTGCATCACGAACGGCATCTCTTCGCCGCAATCGATGCACGCCGGGTACCACGCACTCTGCACCCAGCTTGGCGCTCCGCCCACACGCGACAGGTTCTGCCGATGATTGGACTGGCCCCAGTCCTGTTGTTGCCAGCGCGCACTGTCCATGGCGACCAGACCCACCTCGGCCTGCATCAGGTCGCCACTGTCGGTGGGTGTGTTCGGCACCTCACGGTGCTGGCTGGGGTGGCAGCTGGGCAGGCCGGCCGCATCATGGCGATAGAAACGCACGGGCGGGTCTTCCCAGCCGCAGCAGTCCAGGCACAGCCCCAGCGTGATCTCGCCCGACGCGCCCGGCTGCAGCGCGGCGGCATCGGTCTGCAGCAGGCGCTGAAGCGGCGCATGGCAGCTGCTACACAGCGCTTCCAGCGGCCCTCCCATCTGCCCAGCATGGTGTACCTGCCCACCATTCCAGGTCGGGTGCAGGCGCCAGGTGCGCTTGCGCCAGCTCGGTTCGTCCGCCTGCTGCGCGCGATGCTGTTCGCGGCCGAAGCGGAAGTGCAATGGCCGCTCGCCATGTAGGCGACGCGGCTGCGGACCTTCGGCGACGCCGGCCCAGTGCGCCCAGACCTCGGCATCCAACCGCCCCCAGTCGACCAGGTAGCCGCGAGCAATGGCGTAGGTTTCGGGCTGGGCGGCGAGCAGCAACGCCCTGGCCCGCGCCGTTTCGCGATCGTCATCGGCTTCGGCCAGGACCTGCGCCCAATGCGCGGCCGTCGCGCTGGGCAGGCCCTGCCAGACCTGCGTGGCCAACTGCACCTCATCCTCACTGGCGACCGCCAGCAATGCCTCCCAATCGTCCTGCAGCACCTGCGGCGCCTGATAGCTGGCGAACTCCATCACGCTCGTCAACACGTCACCGCGCTCGCCCGCGCGATAGCGGCGCCACGCGTCGGCCGCGACCGCGGGCACCGCGTCATCCGGCAGCAGGTCCAGTGCCATGTCGAGGAAGGCCGAGCCCGGCGAAGGCCGCGCCAGCGCCTGCAGCATCAACTCTCCCAGTTGACGCGGCTGTTCAGTGGCCATCGACAGCAGCATGCCTTGGCTGTCGTTGCGCGTGCGCGGGGCGTCATGCAGGTCGAGGATGGCGCTGATCGAGTCACTCATTCGGAGGCTCCTTGCCGGTGAACAGTGATGGTGCCAGACATCACGAATCACCACGACGAATACAATGGCCCCATGACCCGCCAGCTGCCCTGGCGCCTGGCCGATGCGCCGGACGCCCCCTTCCCTCCGGCCGAGACCGCACTGCGCCAGCCCGATGGCCTGCTGGCGGTGGGCGGCGACCTGCATCCGGTGCGTCTGCTCAATGCCTACGCCGGCGGTATCTTTCCGTGGTTCAGCGAGGGTGAGCCAATCCTGTGGTGGTCGCCGGACCCGCGCATGGTGTTCCGCACCGACGGCGTGCATCTGTCCAGCCGCTTCCGCCGCCAGCTGCGCAGCAGCACGTGGGAGGTCACCGCCGACACCGCCTTCAGCCAGGTGATGCGCGCCTGCGCCGCCGCACCACGCCCTGGCCAGGACGGTACGTGGATCAGCCCGGCGATGGTCGAGGCCTACAGCCAACTGCACGACCTTGGCTTCGCCCATTCCTTCGAAGTCTGGGATCGGCAGACCCTGGTCGGCGGCATCTATGGCGTCGCGATCGGTGCCATGTTCTTCGGCGAGAGCATGTTCAGTGGCGCCAGTGGCGGCTCCAAGATCGCCCTGGCCGCGTTGGCAGCCACCCTGCGTGGCTGGGGCTGGGAACTGATCGATGCCCAGGTGGAGAATCCGCACCTGCTGCGGATGGGCGCCGAGCACCTGCCGCGCGCAGACTTTCTGGAGCACGTCCGCCAGGCCGTCCACCGTGACGGCCGTGAAGGCCCCTGGACCCAGGCGGTAGGACGCTTGCCAGCACAGCGTTTGGCCGGGGGTTAACACAAACTTTGCAAGCCGGGCCCATCACGCGTAAAATACCGCGCCTTAGGCCCAGCGTGGCCGTTTTCTGAACCGCACAGGACTACATGTCGAAAGACGATTCCATCGAGTTCGAGGGCACCGTCAGCGAGACGCTGCCGAACACCACTTTCCGCGTTCGTCTGGAAAATGGGCACGAAATCATCGCCCACATCTCCGGCCGCATGCGCAAGAACTACATCCGCATCCTCACCGGTGACCGGGTCAAGGTTGAAATGACCCCGTACGACTTGACCAAGGGTCGTATCACCTACCGCATGAAGTAAGCGGTCGGCGCATTGCGCCACTCCGACAGGGCCGGCCTCGCTGCTGGCCCTTTGTCGTGCGCGGAAGAAGGCGACCGGCACCGGGACCGCTCGATTTTCGTCCCTGTCCGAAATACCGCATCGCTCCGCGACTCTAGACTCAACGCGTTCTTCACAGAAGGCGTTGCGCGCATGACCTACCTGATCGTCCTGGACCCCCAGTCCGTCACCAGCCGCTGCTACGCCAGCAAGGGCCCGGACGGCACCTGGTTCGGCCAGCCCTGCCTGGTCTGCACCAGCATGGACGCCTCGCACCCGCTGTACCTGGCCGTGCAGCGCGAGATTCCGCATATGGGCAGCACCCTCAAGCAGCGCCTGCACATTCCGCACGAGGCGGTCGCCTTTGTCATCGAAGACGGCGGCGACCAGGGGCGCCAGCAGGGATTCCGTTCGATCGCGGCCTGAGGCGCCAAAGGTCATCGTGACCGATCTCACCGTGGCGTCGGTCAGCCCTGCTTGCGGCAGATTCGCATTTGCAGCGGCGGCGGCATCCTGGGATCCGATCCAGTCCGGATCGCTGCCCCCTGCCCCGCCATGAACCTGTCTTCCCTGCTCATCCCCCTGGCCTTGTCTGCCGTCACCCTGCTGGCGTCGTCCGCCCATGCCGCCGACACCGCGCCGGCACAGTGCGTATCACTGACCGGCGAACAGCAGATCGTTCGCGCCGGCGCCGACAAGAACATCCTGCTTCGCTCCGGCGAAGACCACTATGTTGTGCATTTCCGCAACAGCTGCCCTTCTGCCGTACTGGCCACCCGCCTCGGCTTCAAGACCGACGGCAAAGAAGCTGACGAGCTGTGCAGCGAGGGCCGAAGCGCACTGGACACAGGTCGCGGCAGCTGCGAGGTTGCACGCATCGAGCCGATCGATTCCGAGCGATTCAAGCGTGAGGCGCGCCGCCGCAGCCGCTGACCCCAGACAGGACAAGGGCGGCCGAAGCCGCCCTTGTCGCGATATACGTCAACGCGTCGCGGCAACCAGCGACAACACTCTCGGTTGCGCGCGCTGCCGTGCCAACCAGAGATCGTAGCTGGATTGCAGCCCCATCCAGAAAACCGCAGTACTCACCCCCGCCATCTCAAGGCGGATGGCCAGGTCAGGACTGATGCCCGCCTTGCCGTTCAGAACCCGCGAAAGGGCTACCCGCGACATTGCCAGGCGCTCGGCCGCTTCGGTCACAGACAGATCCATTGGATCAAAGACCATTGCCTTGATCGCCTGCCCGGGATGCGGATGGTGATGAATCATGCGCGGCCTCAGTGATAGTCCAGGTAATCCAGCAGCTCCACGTCGCTGCCGGCGAAACGGAAGGTAATCCGCCAGTTTCCATTGACCCATACAGACCAATGCCCTTTCAGGCCGCCCCGGAGCTTATGCAGACGCAATCCAGGCATGGCCAGATCCTCAGGACCCGAAGCAACATCCAGGATCGACAGGATCAACAACACCTTGCTGGCGTGACTGTGGCGGATTCCACTGCTACTGCCGGAACGGTAGAGCCGCTCGAGGCCCCTGTGGCGAAAACCGATGATCATCACTGTATCCTGTATCGTTTCGCGATACAAACAGGGCAACACCCCATCGCGACCAGAAGACAGCATTGGCACCTCCGTTCCGTTCAAGCAAGGCCGCGGACGACAGCCCCACTGGAAACAACAAGGGCGGCCGAAGCCGCCCTTGTCATTTCCAGGCTTTCACGCCAAGCCTATGGCATCAGCTCATTCCACCGTGACCGGCAGCAGCCGCTCCGGCTCAGCCTGGGTCTCGACCACCAGCTCGTCATCGCGGACATCGATGCTGACCTTGCCACCGTTGACCAGCTTGCCGAACAGCAGCTCGTCGGCCAGCGGACGCTTGATCTTGTCCTGGATCACGCGGGCCATCGGGCGGGCACCCATCAGCGGGTCGAAACCATGGTGGGCCAGCCAGTCGCGCGCGGTCGGGGTGGCCGACAGGCTGACGTGCTTGTCCTGCAGCAGCATCTCCAGCTCGATCAGGAACTTGTCGACCACGCGCAGGATGTGCTCGAAGCCCAGCGCCTGGAACTGCACCACCGCGTCGAGGCGGTTGCGGAATTCCGGGGTGAAGCTGCGGCGGATGGTCTCCATCGCGTCGGTGGCATGGTCCTGCTTGGTGAAGCCGATCGAACGCCGCGAGGCCTGCGCCGCACCGGCATTGGTGGTCATCACCAGCACGACGTTCTTGAAGTTGGCCTCGCGACCGTTGGTATCGGTCAGCACGCCGCGGTCCATCACCTGCAACAGGATGTTGAAGATGTCCGGATGCGCCTTTTCGATTTCGTCCAGCAGCAGCACGCAGTGCGGCGTCTTGACGATCTTCTCGGTCAGCAGGCCACCCTGGTCGAAGCCGACGTAGCCCGGAGGCGCACCGATCAGGCGGCTGATCGAATGCGGCTCCATGTACTCGGACATGTCGAAGCGGACCAGCTCGATGCCCAGCTGCAGCGCCAGCTGCTTGGTCACCTCGGTCTTGCCGACACCCGTGGGACCGGCGAACAGGAAGTTGCCGATCGGCTTTTCCGGGTTGCCCAGGCCCGAACGGGCCAGCTTGATCGCCGAGGACAGCGTCTCGATGGCCGGGTCCTGGCCGAAGATCACCATCTTCAGGTTGCGCTCCAGGTGCTGCAGCACATCCTTGTCGGTGGCGCTGACCTGCTTGGTCGGGATACGCGCCATCTTGGCGACGATCGCCTCCACTTCCTCGACGTCGATCAGTTCCTTGCGCTGGCCTTCCGGCAGCAGGCGCTGGCGGGCGCCCGCCTCGTCGATCACGTCGATGGCCTTGTCCGGCAGCAGGCGGTCGCCGATGTGCTTCACCGACAGGTCCACCGCCGCCTGCAGCGCCTCGTCGGAATAGGTCACACCGTGGTGCAGCTCGTACTTGGACTTCAGGCCCTGCAGGATCTCGTAGGTCTCGCCGACGGTCGGCTCGACGATGTCGATCTTCTGGAAGCGGCGGGCCAGCGCCCGGTCCTTCTCGAAGATGCCACGGTACTCCTGGAAGGTGGTCGAGCCGATGCAGCGCAGCTCTCCGGACGCCAGCGCCGGCTTGATCAGGTTGGAGGCATCCATGGTGCCGCCCGACGCCGAGCCAGCACCGATGATGGTGTGGATCTCGTCGATGAACAGCACCGCATTGGGCACCTTCTTCAGCGCGGTCAGCACGCTCTTCAGGCGCTTTTCGAAGTCGCCGCGGTACTTGGTGCCAGCCACCAGCGCGCCCAGGTCGAGCGAATAGATCACCGCATCGGCCAGAACGTCGGGCACCGAGCCCTCGACGATGCGGCGGGCCAGGCCCTCGGCGATGGCGGTCTTGCCTACGCCCGCCTCACCCACGTACAGCGGGTTGTTCTTGCGGCGGCGGCACAGGACCTGGATGGTGCGCTCGATCTCGTCGGCACGGCCGACCAGCGGGTCGATGCGACCGGCACGGGCCTGTTCGTTGAGGTTGCTGGCGAACTCGGTCAGGGCATCACCCTTCGGCTCGCCCTCCCCGCCTTCGATGCGGCCTTCGCCCTCGGAGGAGGAGGACGGCTGCTCGCCTTCCTCGCCCAGCTTGGCGATGCCGTGGGACAGGTAATTGACCACATCCAGCCGGGTGACATCCTGCTGGTTGAGGTAGTAGACGGCGTGCGAGTCCTTCTCGCCGAAGATGGCGACCAGCACATTGGCGCCGGTGACCTCCTTCTTGCCCGAGGACTGCACGTGGTAAACGGCCCGCTGCAACACGCGCTGGAAGCCCAGGGTCGGCTGGGTATCGCGGCCGTCATCTTCGGCCAGGCGGGACACGGAGGCCTCGATGGCCTGCTCCAGCTCCTGGCGCAGGCGTTCGGCGTCGGCGCCACAGGCCTTCAGTACGGCCTGGGCGGACGGGTTGTCGAGCAGTGCCAACAGCAGGTGTTCGACCGTCATGAACTCATGCCGGGCCTCACGGGCGCGCTTGTAGCACTGGCCGATGGTGTGTTCGAGGTCTTTGCTGAACATGGATTACTCCGGCGGCAGATGGGGACAATATGCGGCCTGACTACGCGATTTCCATCACCCTAGCGGATTGCTGCGTTCAGATGGCGTTATCAGTGCGAATCGCTTGATCTTCATTCACTCCAGGACAGCCCACCCAGCATGAGCGAACCCTACCTGAGCCGCTGGCGATTGCGGCGTGATGGCGCAGCCATCGAAACGCCCCATGCCCGGCTCTGGCCGGTGCTGACCGCCGCCGGCGAGCCGGCCATGCTGAAGATCAGCAGCGAAACCGAAGAGCAGAACAGCCATCGCCTGCTGCATTGGTGGGACGGTGACGGCGCCGCCCGCCTGCTGGCCCACGAGGGGCCGGCGATCCTGATCGAACGTGCCGGCGGCGACTCGCTGCGGCAACGTTCGATCAAGGGCGACGATGACACCTGCACCACGGTCCTGTGCCAGGTCCTGCAACGGCTGCACCGGCCACGGAGCGCACCGCCAGCGGAACTGGTCTGCCTGCGTACATGGTTCGCCGACCTGCTGCAGCCAAGGGCGCCGCTGCCATCACTGCTGGAACAGTGCGGATTGCTGGCGGAGGGACTGCTGCAGCAGGAACAGGAGATCCGGCCGCTGCACGGCGACCTGCACCACGACAACGTGCTGGATTTCGGCGCGCGCGGCTGGTTGGCGATCGACCCGAAGCGGCTGCTGGGCGACCGCGCGTTCGATTACACGACGATGTTCAGCAATCCGGACCTGTGCGGCCCCGGCATCCATGTGGCCACCCGGCCCGAGCGGTTTGCCGCCCGGCTGGAACAGGTGAGCGCACTGGCCGGCCTGGAGCGCACGCGCCTGCTGCGCTGGATCGCGGCCAGCATGGCGCTGTCGGCAGTGTGGTTCAGGGATGACGGCGACCCGGCCGACGTGGACGAGGCGGTGGCGCGGATGGCGCTGGAGGCGTTGGCGGAGGGCTGATCCCGCGCTCTGGTAGATGCCCACCTTGGTGGGCACGCCCCATCCACTATCGATACAGTCCCCTGCCTTGGTAGATGCCCACCTTGGTGGGCACACCGGGTCCGGAGTCCATGTGCCCGGACGAAAATCGGCAGCCGGTCAGGCCTTTTCCATCGTGCACAGCAGCGGGTGCTGGTTCATCCGCGAGTACTCGTTGACCTGGGCGACCTTGGTCTCGGCCACTTCGCGGGTGAACACCCCGCACACGCCGCGGCCACGGGTATGGACGTGCAGCATCACCTGCGTGGCCTTGTCCAGGTCCATGCTGAAGAACTGCTGCAGCACGTCCACCACGAAATCCATCGGGGTGTAGTCGTCGTTGAGCAGCATCACCTGGTAGAACGGCGGCGGCGCCACTTCCGGGCGCGCGGGCTCCACGGCAACGCCGTGCTCGTGATGGGAATCGGGGGAAGACTCATGGGGCATCTGCCCATTATAGAGGCACGGGCCAGCCTGCGTCGGCCTGCCGCAGATTGGACGGCACGCACGCCCACCGTCACAATTGCACCCTCTCTCAACACTGTTTCACAGGATCTTCATGAAAAGGACCCTTCTTCCCGCCCTGCTGATCGCCCTGGCCGCCGCCGGCTCCGCCGCCGCCGAGACCCAGGCCGACAAGGCCGTGGCCCGCCATCTGGACAAGCTGGGCTATACCTACGAGGTCGACGAGGACGGCGACTACCGCATGGTGTTCGACGTCGAGGGTGATCGCACCCAGATGGTCTACGTGCGCTCGTCGGTGGAAGATTTCGGCACCCACAACATCCGCGAGATCTGGTCGCCGGCCTACAACGCCAAGACCAAGCAGTTCCCGGTGGCCGTAGCCAACCGCCTGCTGGAAGATTCGCAGGACGCCAAGATGGGCGGCTGGGTGAAGCAGGACACCACCGCCATGTTCGTGGTCAAGATCGACGCCGATGCCACGGCCGACCAGCTCAGCGACGCCATCGATGCGGCCATCCGCACCGCCGACGCCATGGAGCTGGAACTGACCAAGAAGGACGAGTTCTGAGTTGAACACCACGCCGGACCCGCGCTGGGCACCGCACGCCACTGTCGCCACCGTGGTGGTCGACGGCGGCCGCGTGCTGCTGGTCGAGGAGACCATCGACGGCCGCCAGGTGCTGAACCAGCCGGCCGGCCACCTCGAGCCGGGCGAAAGCCTGGCCGAGGCAGCCCTGCGCGAGACCCGCGAGGAAACCGGCTGGACGGTGCAGCTGACCCACTTCATCGGCTGCTACCAGTGGACGGCCGCCGACGGCACCACCTTCCTGCGCTTCTGCTATGCGGCGCATCCGGTCTCGCACGACCCGGCGCAGCCGCTGGACACCGGCATCGATCGCGCGCTGTGGCTGACCCCGGCCGAGCTGCAGGCCGCCACGGAGCGCCTGCGCAGCCCGCTGGTCTGGCAGGTGGTGGCTGATTTCCTGGGTGGCCAGCGCCATCCGCTTTCGCTGGTCCGGGAGGTCGCATGAGCACTCCGCGCGTGATGGTGGGCGTCTCCGGTGGCGTCGACTCCTCGGTCGCCGCCTGGCGGCTGGTGCAGCAGGGCCAGGCCGTAGCCGGTCTGTTCATGCAGAACTGGGCCGACGACGGCAGCGGCGACTGCCGCGCCGAGGACGACCGCCGCGATGCAGTGGCCGTCTGCGGCCTGCTCGGTATCCCGTTCCACTTCCGTGATTTCTCCAGCGAGTACTGGCAGGGTGTGTTCGAGCACTTCCTGGCCGAGTACGCGGCCGGCCGCACCCCGAACCCGGACGTGCTGTGCAACCGCGAAGTGAAGTTCAAGCACTTCCTGGATGCCGCCCGCGAGCTGGGCGCCGAACGCATTGCCACCGGCCACTACGCGCGCGTGGCCCAGCGCGGCCACCAGTGGCTGCTGCTGCGTGGTGCCGACCGCTCCAAGGACCAGAGCTACTTCCTGCACCAGCTGGGCCAGGCGCAGCTGGCGGCCACCCTGTTCCCGATCGGCGACCTGGAAAAGACCGACCTGCGCCGGATCGCGCGTGACGTCAGCCTGCCGACCCACGCCAAGAAGGACTCCACCGGCATCTGCTTCATCGGTGAGCGCGACTTCCGCGAGTTCCTCGGCCGCTACCTGCCGGCCAAGCCCGGGCAGATCCTGGACCCGGCCGACGGCAGTGTGATCGCCGAGCACCCAGGCGTCTTCTATTTCACCCTGGGCCAGCGCGAGGGCCTGAACATCGGCGGCGTGCGTGGCCGCCCGGCCGCGCCGTGGTACGTGGTCGGCAAGGATGTGGCCAGCAACGTGCTGTACGTGGACCAGGACCGCGACAGCAAGTGGATGCTGTCCGACCGCCTGCGCTCGGAAACCGCGCACTGGATTGCCGGCGCGCCGCCGGCACGGCGCTTCGAATGCACCGCGCAGACCCGCTACCGCCAGCCCGACGAGCCGTGTACGGTCGAGGTGCTGGACGATGGCAGCGTGCTGGTCACCTTTGCGCGCCCGCAGCGCGCCGTTACTCCCGGTCAATCACTGGTGCTGTATGACGGTGATGTGTGCTTGGGTGGCGCGGTGATCGCCGCCACCGATGCGCCGCTGGAACAGCGCCTGCGCACCACCCCTTCCCCTTTTGAGGTAATCGCTGCATGAGTTTCACTGTCGACGACCGCGTCCTGGCTTTGGCCGGCATTGCCCAGGCCCTGCAGCAGGTACGCCGCATCGCCGATACCGGCCATTCCGACGCCGCTGCCGTGCGCACCGCCGTGGACAGCGTGTTCCGCGTCGATGCGTCTTCGCCGCAGGAGGTGTTCGGTGACCGCCATGCATTGAAGGCTGGGCTGCGCCTGCTGCACAACTACTTCCGCAGCCAGGGCCAGGACCCGATCCTGCCCAAGCTGGCCCTGTCGGTGCTGCAGCTGGAGCGCCGCTTCGTGCAGGACGGCGCCACCGTGAACAAGGTCGCCTCGGGCATCGAACGCGCCCAGCGCCAGGCCGTCGAGCTGGGCGACAGTGGGCACCCGGACGTGCTGGCCAACCTGGGTGGCCTGTACGCCGACACCATCAGCCACCTGAAGCCGCGGGTGATGGTGCAGGGCAACCCGCATTACCTGGGCCAGGCCGGCGTGGTCGCCGAGATCCGCGCCCTGCTGCTGGCCGCGGTGCGCTCGGCGGTGCTGTGGCGGCAGCTGGGCGGCAGCTACTGGGACTTCCTGTTCAGCCGCAAGGCGATGATCGAGGCCGTGGACCGGCAGCTGGCCTGAGCCCCATGGGGTCGGATCCTTTTCCGGCAAGGAAAGGGCTCTGACCCCGAAGCCGCCGAGGCGTCGGAAAACCGGCGCATTCAGAATGCACTTCGAGGCATTTCGACGTTAAAGAGAAAGGGGGTACGGCCGATACATCCTCCGTGCACCTCCCGAGAACGTCCATGTACTCACGCATTTTCATCCGTCTGGCCGCCCCCCTGGCTCTGACCCTGCTGCTCCCCTTCGCCATCGGTTTCGAATGGCCGGCCGCCCTGCGCTGGGCGATCCTGACCACGATGACGCTGAGCTGGCTCGGCTTTGCGTGGTGGACCACCCGCGCCCAGGCGCACCGTTCCCCGGAACACGCCCGTGTCCTGCGTGAGCAGGACCAGCTGCTGACCGAACTGCGCAACTTCGTCGGCAACGAGATCGACGGTTCGCGTGGCGAAGTGGAACGCGCCCGTGACCTGATCCGCCAGGCGGTGTCCAGCCTGGGCGGCAGCTTCGATGCCATGAACCGCAAGTCGCGCCAGCAGAGCCAGGCCCTGTCGCGCATCGTCGATCGCGCCGGTGATGAAGGCAATGCCGGCCTCGACGTTGCCCGTTTTGCCCAGCACGCCAGCAACCGCATGGAACAGCTGGTGGAAGCATTGGAACAGGTGAGCGGCCAGAGCAGCACCACCGTGCAGCACATCGACCAGATGGCGCAGCACCTGGATGGCATCTTCGCGCTGCTGGAAGACGTCAAGTCGATCGCCGACCAGACCAACCTGCTGGCCCTGAATGCCGCCATCGAAGCCGCGCGTGCCGGTGAAGCCGGTCGTGGCTTCGCGGTGGTCGCCGACGAAGTGCGCAACCTGTCCGAGCGCTCGACCACGTTCAACGAGCAGATCCGCAAGCTGGCGCACAGCTCCAAGGACGCCATTGCCAAGGTGCGCGAGACGGTCTCGCACATGGCCTCGCGTGACATGGACCGCTCCCGCGAAGCGCGCCAGGAAGCGGCGGCGATGCTCGATAACGTCGCGCAGATCAATGCGTCGCTGGGTGATGGCATGCGCGAAGTCTCCGACTGCGCCCGTTCGATTGATGGCAGCGTGGCCGAGGCCGTGCGCGCCCTGCAGTTCGAGGACATCGCCACCCAGGCGCTGGGCGGCGTGCACACCCACCTGGACCGCCTGACCGCGATCAACCGCGAGGCGGTGGCCCTGCAGGAACTGCTGCACCGCAATGGCGGCGTGTTCGACGAAGAGATCGCCACCGCCCTGCAGCGCACCGGCAGCCGCCTGCGCGAACTGCGCAGCGAGTGGGAACGCCCGCCGCACAAGCCGGTTGCCCAGCAGAGCATGGGCGCCGGCACCGTCGAGCTGTTCTGATCCTGATGTCCGCTGCCCTCGCCGGCAGCCCGCAAGGCCCCGGTTCGTCCGGGGCCTTTGCCTGTAACCCGCCGTTGGATGCATCCTGTACACGCACCATGACCCTGATCCGCGCCCTGCCCTCCCTCGCCGACACCGAGCGCCCGCGCAACGCGAGCGTGCGTGAGCAGCTGCAGCAGCTGGAAGAGGTGGCCCGCGAGGAGATCCGCGAACTGCAGCAGCTGGCCGATGCGCGCCCTGCCCTGTCCCGCACGGACGACGCGCTGCTGGGTCTGGCGTGGGACCTGGGGTTGGATGGGGAAGCCTTGAGGTAGATCCACGCCATGCGTGGATGGTCTTCACCACCACCCGCTCCAAACCCATGGCATGATCCGCCCATGCCACCTACGGCTGGACACGGAGTGTCGTCGCATGAGCACCACGTTCATGACCTGGCTGGGATTTGCTGTGATGGTGCTCATCGCGGTCACCTTCACCTGGCGCCCCGCCTACGCCACTTTGCGGCCACCCCGGCATAGACCTGTCGCATTCCTGTTCGGCAGCCTGCTCTTCATGCTGATGGCCTTTCTATTTGCCTGGGCGCCGGCAACTGCCATCAACACCGGGCATGTTCATCTGAGCCATCACCGCTCCGGCACCATTGATGCATGGCGGGACATCGAGCCGATGACCTTCTGGCTGATCATCGTCGCGGAGTACGCGTTCGGGCTGTTGATCGCCAGCTATTCCATTGCAGGCATCGCATTGATGAAACGGTAGATCCACGCCATGCGTGGATGCATGCGATCGCCCTTCCACCCTCCATCCTTTCGGACTTGTTGCATGGCCTGGATAACAGGCACAGGGCACACTCGCCGCTCTCCCTCCCTGGCAACCGCATGACATTCAATCCGGAAGAAGCGCGAGAAACCTTCGAACAGTTTCTGATCATCATGGACGATCAGATTGAATGGATGATCGAACAAGCACAGCTCCGCGGCCTCGATCTTGACGGCAGCCTGGAGAGCCTTGATCGCTTGGAGGCGCTGTACACAACGATGGCTGCAACGTTGTCGGAGGACGAACAGGATGGCCTGAGGATTGTGTTTGCACGATATCTGGGCGATGTAGTGTGGGAGCATCACGGCGGCAAGTAGCTGGTTCCGGGCAACATCCACGCATGGCGTGGATCTACTGGGGTGGCGAAATCGCTATGGCATGATGCGCAGGTCCCGTTCATGGAAGACCGATGGCCATCGCCCTGATCGCCGTGCTGTTGATCGAAGTCCTGCTGCTTGTGCTGTGGGCGCCGTTCTTTTTCCGCACCGGCATCGTCCTGTTCAATCAGCGCATCGCCGCTACGCCCGCAGAGCTGGCGCAGCTTTCGCTGGCCGGGTTGGAGCATGATCTGCCGGCCGATACCTGGCTTCGCCTGGTGTTCCGCGCGCTGCCGGACGGCAGTATCGCCTTTCGCGAGAGCTTCGCGCCGAGCTTTGGCGGCCGCTACTTTCCGCTGATGCGCGGGCGGGTGATGATCGACGCGCAACGCAGGGAGGTGCGGGTGGTCGGGCGGTGCAGCTGGTTCGCGCTGGGCCTGACACTGATGCTGGTGCCCATCATCCTGGTCCGCCCGGCTGCGTCGCCGATGCTGGTGGCCCTGCTGCTGTTCTACATGGGCTATTTCATCCAGCGCCGACGCTATGTACATGTGGTGGAAGCAGTGCGCGCACGGCTTCGCTCCGAATTTCCGCAGCGAACGGTTGCCGCATTGCAGTAGATCCACGCCATGCGTGGATGATCGCAAGCACCGGCATTCGTGTCGACCAAGGTCGACACCTACCAGAGCGGTGCGTCGGCGTGCGGCGATCCCGGCGGGCATGGCCCGGCGCCAGCCTCAGCGCGCCAGCACGACCTCGCTGGCAGCGTCTGTGCGCCCGGGCGCGGCGTGCTGCTGCCGCAGCCACTGCGCCAGGTCGCGCGGGCTGAGCGGGCGCGAGTACAGGTAGCCCTGGATCTCGTCGCAGCCCTGGCGACGCAGCATGTCTTCTTCCTGATGCGTTTCCACGCCCTCGGCCACCACCTTCATGCCCAGTGCGTGACCCAGGTGCACGATGGCCTGGGTGACTTCGGCGGTGCCAGAGTCATGCAGCATGCCCTGCACGAAACTGCGGTCGATCTTCAGGCGGCCGACCGGGAAGCGGTTGAGATAATTGAGGTTTGAGAAGCCGGTACCAAAGTCATCCACCGCCAGCGGCACGCCGTGCCGTTCCAGCACGTCGAAGCAGTGGCGCAGGATGTCGGTGTCACGGATCAGCGCCGACTCGGTCAGCTCCAGTTCCAGCCTCTGCGGCGGCCAGCCATGGGCATGGCAGATCTCGATCACGCGTTCGGCGAAGCCACGATCACGCAGCTGCACCGCCGACACATTGACCGCGATGCGGTCGAAACACAGGCCGGCCCGGTCCCAGGCGATTGCCTGGCGGCAGGCTTCGTTCAGCACCCAGTCGCCGATGCGCACGATCTCGCCGCACTTCTCTGCAATCGGAATGAACTCGGCCGGGCTGCAGTAGCCGATGCCGGGCCGATGCCAGCGCAGCAGTGCCTCGATCGCCGGTGGCTCGCCCTGGTGCGCATGCAGCAGCGGCTGGTAGGCCAGGCTGAACTCTTCGCGTTCGATCGCGCCGTGCAGGGCATGCTCCAACTCAAGCTTGCGCTGGATGCGGGCCAATGCGTCCTGGCTGTAGTACTGGTAGGTGTTGCGCCCCGCTTCCTTGGCCGCGTACATCGCGGCGTCGGCGGCACGCAGCAGTGAATCGAAATCGGTCTGCGCATCGCCCAGCATCGCGATGCCGACGCTGGCACCGACCTTCAACGTGGTCTCGCCACGGCGCAATGGCTCGGCCAGCGAAGCGATCAGCTTCCGCGCCACGTGGCCGGCGTCTTCCGGCTCGGCCAGGTCGCGCAGCACGACGATGAACTCGTCGCCACTGAAGCGGCCGAACAGGTCGTTGTTGCGCAGGTTCTGGTGCAGGCGGGTGGCGGCGGCCTTCAGCAGCGCATCACCGGTGGCATGACCGAAGCTGTCATTGATGGTCTTGAAGCCGTCCAGGTCGATGAACAACATCGCCAGCGAGGTGCCGCGGTCGCGCGCTTCCTCGATGGCTTCGGCGGTCTGTTCGCCGAGCAGCACACGATTGGGCAGGCCGGTGAGCAGATCGTAGTGCGCCAGCAGCTCGATGCGCTCGTTGGCCTCGCGCTCGCGGGTGATGTCACGGAACAGGACCACGAACCGAGGCGGCAGGCCGTCACGGCGATCCAGCTCGATCAGCACCTGCACCCACACGCGCAGGCCTGACTGGCGGTAGAAGCACAGGTCCAGCTGTTCGGGCAGCCCGCCGCCGGCAATCCGGACCAACGCGGCATCGAAGGCATTGCGCGAATCCTCGGTGTACAGCGCCAGCGCCTGGTCGAGGGTGATCGGCTCCTTGCGCAGGCCGTGGATGCGGTAGCACTCCTCGGTCCACTGCATATGCCGGGTCTGCACTTCGATCTCGCAACCGCCGATGCGGCCCAGTGCGGAGACACGGTTCAGCAGCTCGGTGCGCCAGCGGATCAGTGCGTCGGTCTGGTGCTGTTCGGTAATGTTCTGCACCTGGCCGAGCAGGCGCTTGGGCTGGCCATCGGTGTCCAGCAGCGGCTGCATCCACAGCCGCAGATGCTGCGACGGTTCGTTGCCGCGGGTCAGTTCCAGTTCGATGTTGGCGGCCCGGCCATCGCGCCACAAGCGTCGCCATGCTGCGCGTAGCGCACCACGCGAGCGCGGATGCAGCTGCTTCAGC
The DNA here is from genome assembly GCF_047500745.2 of Stenotrophomonas sp. FR024. Classification (NCBI taxonomy): domain Bacteria; kingdom Pseudomonadati; phylum Pseudomonadota; class Gammaproteobacteria; order Lysobacterales; family Lysobacteraceae; genus Stenotrophomonas; species Stenotrophomonas sp. FR024. Next base: position 63,367 of record NZ_JAXAXM020000005.1, on the reverse strand, counting down.
CAGCGCCGCTGGCCGGGTACGGCCCCCTGCTCCAACGCCAGCAGCGAACGCAGCTCCGGCGACCACCAGAAATGACTGCTGTTGGGGTCGAACGACCAGCTGCCCATGCTGGCGATGCGCTGGGCCTCGCTCAGGTGCAGCTGCTGTTCCTGAAGCAGCCCTTCCAGCTGCTTCTGTTGTTCGATATCGGTATGCGTGCCGACCATGCGCAGCGGCTGGCCATCGGCGGTGCGCGCGACCACGCGCCCGCGGTCCAGTACCCAACGCCACTGGCCATCGGCCTGGCGGAAACGGAACTGTGCGCTGTACTGCTCGCTCAAGCCACGCAGATGCTCCTCCAGTGCAGCCCGCACCTGTGCGATGTCCTCGCTGTGCACGCGGGCCAGAATCTCGGTAGCGGTTTCATCGCCCAGTGCCGGGGTGCGCACCACACGGTCGCTGGGAATGTCCCAGTCCCAGAGGCTGTGCCCGGCACTGTCCAGCGCCAACTCCCAGCGCCCACCGCCGCTGAGCGGCACCGGCTCGGGAATGCTCAGCGTGAAGGCCAGCAGGTTGCCGGCGCCATCATGCACCGCGCGCAGGTGGCCGTCGTAGTGGCCGTGCGGGCCGCCCGGCAGCGTGCAGGCCACGATGCCGCCATCGGCGGCCATCAGGCGCAGATCTTCCAGCATCGGCGCATACGCAGCCACGGTCGCCGGCAGGCCATGCTCGCGCGCAGCCGGATTGGCCGCCAGCGGGCGGCCCGTGCGGTCGACGATGACCAGCGCCGACGCAAGCGGGTGCTGCAGCAGGCTGGCGATGATCCCTTGGTCCACGCGATCTTGCTCCGGATGACACGCCCGTCAGCGGGGCACGCAGTGGTTAACGGCGCCTGCGGCGGATAATTGAGTGGTCTGGGCGCACCTGCGCGGTAAGATGGCCGGCGCCCCCTTCTTCCGCCCTGTCCATGCCCGCAGAACCGACCGGCAACGCCCCAGTTCCCGACCCGCGGATGGCGCAGGCGCTGAGCCGCGACCGGCGCCGGGTGGTGCTGAGCTACCTGGCGATGGCGCTGGCCTGGATGATCTCCACCGACAGTGCAGTGCAGGCACTGGTGCCCGACCCGCAGCAGGCGGCCTTGTGGCAGGGCCTGAAGGGCTCGTTCTTCGCCCTTGCCAGCGCCGGCCTGCTGTATCTGCTGCTGCGCCCGCTGGCCGAGCATGTGCTGCACACCCATGCACGCCAGCAGGCCTCCGAGCTGCGCCTGCGGCAGATGTTCGAAGGCAACCCCGGCCCGATCCTGGTCTACGACCTGGACACACTGGCGATCCTCGATGCCAATCCGGCGGCCTGTACGGCCTTCGGCTGGGACCGTGACGAACTGCTGGAGCAGACCATCGATTCGCTGTGGCCGCCAGGCCAGGACCAGGCACTGCAGACCAAGCTGGAGGCGATCCGCGAGGCACCGGAGGAACTGTGCATCCTGCGTACCCAGCTGCAGCTGCGCGACGGCTCCCTGCGCCAGATGGAACTTCGCTCCAATGCCATCAGCTATGACGGCCACAACGCCCGCCTGCTGATTGCCATCGACCGCACCGCTGAAGACCTGGCCCAGCTGCGCCGTGACCAGGCGCTGGCGCGGGTCGAAGAAGCCCACGAGCTGGCGCGCATCGGCGCCTGGGAACTGGACCCCTCCACGGGACTTGGCCGCTATTCGAACCAGGTCTATCGCCTGCTCGGTCGCCGCCCGCCCGAGGCGCGGCGCTGGCATCGCTTCGACGAACTGCTGGTGCCGGCAGACCCGGCCACCGCCACCCAGACCGAACAGCTGCTGGCCGAGCTCTGCTCCGGCGAGCCGGTCCAGGTGGACGTGCTGTTGCCGTTGCTGTCGATGGATGGGGGCGCCTTGATGGTGCATCTGCGTGCGGCCAGCGGCATCGACGAGGCCGGCCGCAACCGCGTGCTGGGCACCCTGCAGGACGTGACGGAGCGCGAGCAGTCGCGACGCCTGCTGCGCGAGCGCGAGGAGCAGTTCCGCGAGCTGGTACGAGTACTGCCCGACGGCGTGGTCATCCTCTCCGACGAACACGTGCTGTACGCCAACGCCTGGGCCGCCAGCCTGTTCGGCTATGGCAGCCACACCCTGCTGGGCGAACCCCTGTCAGCACTGGTGGACAGCGCCGATCTGGCCCGCGTGCGCAGCCAATTGCGTGCAGGCCAACCACACCTGGGGCCCGGTCACAGCAGCGTGGTGGCGATGCAGCGCGCGGATGGCCGCAGCTTCCATGCCGGCCTGGCGGTGGGCGAAGTGCGTTATGGCGGACGCGACTGCAAGCTGCTGATCGTGCGCGACCTGAGCGATTCCGAGCGCACCCGCAGTGCACTGGAAACCAGCAACCGCGAACTGCAGGCGATGGCCGGACGGCTGTTCTCGCTGCAGGAGGACGAGCGTCGTGCAATCTCGCGCGACCTGCACGATGACATCGGCCAGGCCATCACCGCGATCAAGCTGTCGGCGCATGCGGCGCAGGATGAGGACGATCCGAAGCGCCGTGGCGAAGATCTGGCGCAGATCGTCAGCCTGGCCGACACCACCGTGGCCAAGCTGCGCGACATCTCCACCCTGCTGCGCCCACCGCAGCTGGATGCACTGGGCCTGGAGGCGGCACTGAGCTGGCAGGCGCGTGTGCTGTTCCGTTCGTCGCCAGTGGAACTGCTGGCCGAGATCGAGCCGCTGCCGCATCGTCCCGACAACAGCATCGAGCAGGCCTGCTTCCGCATCGCCCAGGAAAGCCTGACCAACGTGCTGCGCCACGCCCGCGCCAGCCAGGTACAGCTGCAGCTGCGCGATGTCGGCCAGCGCGGCCTGCACCTGCAGATCCGTGATGATGGCGAGGGCTTCGACCCGGACGGTCCGCGCGGGCTGGGCCTGATCGTGATGCGTGAGCGTGCGCAGAGCGTCGGTGGCCATGTGCGGATCGAATCCGCACACGGCGAAGGCACCCTGATCGACGTACACCTCCCCTACCAGGCGGCCAGCATGGCCGCCGTTGAGTCACCGGAATACTGAGCCTATGTGGAATCCCAACCAGCCCCCGGTCAGCATCGATGATGCGCCTGATCGCCTTGGCGCCGGCAACCCCGAGCTGCAGGCGATGGTCGCCGAGGCGGCCTCGGGCGGCACCGCACTGATGTTGATGCACGTGGACATCGACCACTTCGCCTCGGTCAACGAAAACATGAGCGCCGAGGTGGGTGACCAGGCCCTGGTGCTGGTGGCGCAGCGGTTGCAGTCCTACCTGCGTGGTCGCGGCAAGCTGTGGCGCCACGGCAGCGATGAATTCCTGATCGCAGTGCCACGCACCGCCGACGTGCCATTGCCGGAGGACTTCGCAGAGGAGATCCGGCAGCAGATGGAGCTGCCGCTGTCGGTGCTGCCGTACACCTTGTTCATGACCGGCAAGCTGGGCGTCAGCCTGTGCCCGGACCATGCCAGCAGCACCTCGCGCCTGCTCGATCATGCCGAGGATGCGCTGTACCAGGCGGCCCGCGAAGGCGGCAACGCGGTGCGCATCCACGCCGTGGATACGCCACCGAGCGCGCACAGCGAAAGCATCATCGCCCGCCAGATCGTGGACGCCATTCCCAACGGCGAACTGAAACTGCGTTACCAGCCGCTGGTCAGCGCCCGCGATGGCCACGTGGTCGGCATGGAAGCGCTGCTGCGCTGGCAGTCGCCGACGCTGGGCATGCTGGTGCCGGAGCGCTTCATGCGCACGGCAGAGCGGCTGGGCATCATCGTGCAGATCGGCACCTGGGTGCTGGAAGGCGCACTGAAGCAGGCACGCCTGTGGCGCGACCAGGGCTTCGACGACTTCACCATCGCGGTGAATGTCTCCACCCTGCAGCTGCTGCGGCCCAACTTCTTCGCTGAAGTCATGGGCCTGATCCAGGCCGCGGGCGTGCCGGCACAGATGCTGACGCTGGAGATCAACGAAAGCGCGCTCACCAACAACGTCAACTTCGTGCACGAGACGCTGGCCAATCTGCGCAACGAAGGCATCAGCCTGAGTCTGGACAATTTCGGCACCGGCGATTCCAGCCTGAGTGCACTGGTCCGCTACCCGGTGGACAAGCTCAAGATCGACCGCAGCTTCATCAAGAGCGCACCGGCCGGCAACCGTGAGGCGGCCATCGCCCGCGCGATCATCGCCATGGGCCATCAGCTGGGCATGACCGTGATCGCCAACGGTGTGGAATCGCAGGCCCAGCTGGGCTTCCTGCGCCGCAACGACTGCGATGTGTTCCAGGGCTACCTGTTCGGCGAACCGATGTCGGCCGATGCCGCCGGCATGACCCTGCGCCGCCGCTACCTGCGTCCGGAAGCCTTTGCCGAGACCCGTCCCGACCGCACGCTGCTATTGCTGGACGACGAAGAGAACGTACTGCGCTCGCTGGTGCGCCTGTTCCGTCGCGACGGCTACCGCATCCTGGCCGCCGGCAACGTGCGCGATGCGTTCGACCTGCTGGCAATCAATGACGTGCAGGTGATCCTGTCCGACCAGCGCATGAGCGACATGAGCGGCACCGAGTTCCTGGGCCGGGTGAAGATGCTGTACCCGGACACGATCCGCCTGGTGCTGTCCGGTTACACCGATCTGAACACCGTGACCGACGCGATCAACCGCGGTGCGATCTATCGCTTCCTGACCAAGCCGTGGAACGACGACGAGCTGCGCAAGCACATCCACCAGGCGTTCCGCACCTACGAGGAGCAGCGCCGCAGCAACGCCGGTCCGGCGCCGGTGGAAAGCGGAGATGGCGGCGAGGATCGCCCATTGCGGTAACGATCCCCTCTGGTAGCGCCGGCCGCTGGCCGGCTGCTCTCGATGCCCGGTCCAATGGGATCGCCGGCCAGCGGCCGGCACTACCCGAAGCGCGGACCCGGTCGGGGACAAGCCCTGGTAGAGCCGGCCGCTGGCCGGCTGCTCTCGATGCCGGGTCCAATGAGGTTGCCGGCCAGCGGCCGGCACTACCCTGAGCAGTCAGCGCGGCTGCTTCACCGGCAGCACCACGCGGAAGCGCGAGCCCACGCCTGGGGTACTGTCCAGGTCGATGCGGCCGTGGTGCTTGTTGATGATGCTGTAGGAGATCGACAGGCCCAGGCCGGTACCGCTGCCCACCGGCTTGGTGGTGAAGAACGGATCGAAGATGCGCTGGCGCAGTTCCGGCGAGATGCCACCGCCGGTGTCTTCAAACTCGACCCACACGTGATCGCCATCGACGCCGGTGCGCACGGTGATCGTGCCGCGCTCGGCGATGGCGTGGCCGGCGTTGAGCAGCAGGTTCATGTAGACTTGGTTCAATTCCGACGGCAGGCACTCCACCAACGGCAACTGGCCGAACTCCCGCACCAGGGTGACCTTGTACTTCAGCTCGTTCCAGATGATGTTGATGGTCGATTCCAGACCCGCGTGCAGGTCGACCAGCTTCCACGACTCGTCGCGGCCGGAATACGAGAAGTCCTTCAGATCACGCACGATGCGCGTCACCCGCTCGATGCCTTCGCGCGACTCGGCCATCAGCTGCGGCAGGTCGCGGCTGATGAAATCGATGTCCAGGCGGTCACGGATATCGTCGATCTCCGGGATCAGCGCCTTCGGGTCCGGCGCCCGCAATGCGCGCTCGTAGGCTTCGATCACGGTGAACAGGCTGCGCAGGTACTCCTGCAGGCTGCCCAGGTTGGAGTGCACGTAGCCGATCGGGTTGTTGATCTCGTGCGCGACGCCTGCGGCGAGCTGGCCGATCGAGGCCATCTTCTCCGACTGCAGCAGTTTTTCCTGGGTACCGTTGAGGCGCAGGTAGGCCTGCCGCAGCTCTGCATGGCGCTGCTGCAGTTCGCGTTCGTAGTCTTCCTGGCCTTCGATGTGGCGGAACAATGCCAGGAAGTGGCCCTGGCCCACCGGGCCGTGGTGATACAGATGGGCGATGACCACGCCCTCGCCCAGCGGCAGGCTGCCGTTCCAGTGACCATGCTGGCGCGCCTGTTCCAGCGCATCGGGCGGCAGCAGTTCACGCAGGCGCTGCGGCGGTGGCAGACCGCCGCCCTCACCACTGGCCAGCAGGTTCTGCGCAGCCGGGTTGGCCAGGGCCACCTGCCCGTCTTCGGTGAACAGCAGCAGCCCTTCGCGCAGGCGCTCAAGCAGCGCCTGCAGCACCGGCTGCGGCGGAAGGGGGGCGGTAACCAGGGCATTGGCAGCGGACACGGCGACTCGGGGCATTCGAACAGGCGCCCAATATACGCGGTCGTGCGGCGGGCTTCAGCCCGCGGGGGTGGGATGTGCGACCGCCGTCGCGTCAGGCGATGGCGAGTGGACGCCGCGCAGTGACCGTATGCGACTGGCCCTTGGCATCATAGGAGGAGGATGCCTCGGTACGCCCGAGCTGGCGCAGCGCCCAATCGACCTCGCGGCGCCGGCGCGACAGCAGCACGCCATTGGCTCGGTTGCGTTCGGCCAGTTCCTGGAGGTGATCCCCCTCACCAAGCGGCGGCGTGCCTTCCAGTGCACGCAGCGCCTCCAGCTTGGCACCGGTCGCCCGGATCAGCGCGTGTACGTCATGATCGACCAGCGCCTGACGTTCAACGTCAAGCGCCTGGGCCAGCCGCTGCAGTTGTTCGCTCATCGGCGCGGTCATCCGTGCAGCTGCTGATCCAGCTCAAGCATGCGCGATGCGATCGCGTCCGGATTGATCTTGTAGGTGCCGTTCTGCAGCGACTCGCGCACTGCGGCCACACGCTGGGTGTCGATTGCCGGGGCGGTGGTCAGCTCACGCTCGATGGCCTGCAGATTGGTGGCCTCGCCGGTCAGGCGCAGGCTGTCGGCCGCTTCGACCGGGCGCGCCGCCGCATCGGTGCTGACGCCGGGCTTGTTGGCCGGGGTCGTCACGCTGCGCAGTGCCTGGGGGACCTGCAGGTTGCCGTCGATTTTCTGGCTCATGGGGTGTCCTGGAGTTGCCGTTCACAAGGGATAACGGCCGCAGGGCCGTGATCTTTAGGGATATTTTGCGGTAAATCAACGCGCCACGATTACGTCACCGGCGGCATCGACCGTGCCCTGCACGATCCGCCGCGAGGACAGGTTCTCCACCGAGACCCGTTCGTTTTCACCGGCATCGCCCATCGCACGGCCTGCAATACGGACCTCGACCGAGCCACGACGCGAAACCAGGGCCACATTGTCTCCTCGCTTGATGAGACGCTGCACCACCAGATCGTTGTTCGACAGCAGGGCTCCGGCCTGCAACGGACGGCGGGCGATGCGGCCGATCGCTGCATTCGGATCGGCCAGCACCGCACCGGCAATCCGGGCGGCGTCACGCTGGGCAGTGGTGATATCGGCGGCGGTGAGGGTTTCTCCAGTACCGATTCCACGGTTGAGCACCAGCACGGTCTGGTTGCGCCGCACCTTTACTGGTACGAACAGGCGCCACCCGCCGGCATCGGGGCAGCTGACTTCAACCGTGGTGTTGGCGGTGGGCTGCACCTGCAGCGCGCCACCACACCTGGGCAAGCGCAGCGCATCGGCCACCTGGGCCTCGCCCTCGCTGCCTGCCGGCAGCGTCGACAACGCGGCGGTGCGGATACTGGCCACCGGCTGCCAGTCGGCGGCATCCGCCCACGGCGAGGCCAGGGCAAGCGCGATGGCGAAGAGCGATGTGACCCGGCGCATGGCGCCTCCTGTCGAAGGGATCTGGCCCAGGTGCGTGCAAGGGGTGTGCCAGAGCGGCTTGTGTAGAGTCGAGCATGGCTCGACTCTACAAAAGCGCTCAAGTTCGGCGCCCACCCCGCCGATACAGCAGCCATGTCCCATGACCTGCTCAACCGGATCGACCAGCGGACCCGACTGGCCGGCCACAATCGCCTGGCGCTGCTGCTGTTCCGCCTCGGCGGACGTCAGCTTTTTGGCGTCAATGTCTTCAAGGTGCAGGAAGTCCTGCGCCGCCCGGAGCTGTTCCAGGTGCCCGGACTGCCCAGCCAGTTCGCCGGCGTGGCCGACGTCCGTGGCCGCTCGGTGCCGGTGCTGGACCTGGGCCTGGCCATCGGCCACCCCGAGCGTGAGCCCGATGCGGACACCTCGCCCGGCTACCTGGTCGTGACCGAGTTCAACCGCTCGATCCAGGGCTTCCTGGTCAGCGGCGTGGAGCGCATCGTCAACATCGCGGTGGAAGACATCCACCCGCCACCGGAACTGGGCGCCGAATCGAGCTATCTGACGGCGGTGACGCGCTTCCAGGGCGAGTTGATCCAGGTGATCGACGTTGAAAGCGTGCTGGCCGATATCGCCCAGGTACGCGGTGAAGCAGTACTCGACCCGGCGATGGCAATGCCCGCCGACGGCCCGCAGCTGCAGGTGCTGGTGGTGGACGACTCTCGTGTAGCCCGCCAACAGATCCGCAGCGTGCTGGACCAGCTTGGGGTGGGCGCCACCCTGCTTTCCGACGGCAAGCAGGCGCTGGACCACCTGCTGCAGATCCAGGCCTCGGGCGAGAACCCCGCCGAGCGCTACGCCATGGTCATCTCGGACATCGAAATGCCGGCCATGGACGGCTATACGCTGACGACGGAAATCCGGCGCCATCCGGGCCTGGCCGGCCTTTACGTCCTGCTGCATACCTCGCTGTCGGGCGTATTCAACAATGCGATGGTCGAGCGCGTCGGCGCCAACGCCTTCGTCGCCAAGTACTCGCCGCACGAACTGGCCGACTTCGTGCTGGACCGCCTGCGCAAGGTCGCGATGGCGGCCTGAGGCCTCTGATCCGGTAGTGCCGGCCGCTGGCCGGCTTCCCGGATTGTCTGTGGTTGCCGGCCAG
>NZ_JAXAXM020000005.1:5949-54507 GCF_047500745.2 Stenotrophomonas sp. FR024 | reverse complement strand
GTGCCGGCCGCTGGCCGGCAACCACAGACAATCCGGGAAGCCGGCCAGCGACCGGCACTACCCTCTCGAATTTGGCACACCCCTTGCAGCTTCCCGGGCAACGTTCCTGTGGGAGTGCACCGTGCGCAACCTGATTACCGACTACCTGGGCGTCCACGCCCAGGCCATGCCGTTGCGCGAACAGCGGATGAAGCTGATCGCCAGCAACCTCGGCAATGCCGACACTCCCGGCTACAAGGCCCAGGATCTGGACTTCGATGCCGCCCTGCGCCACGCCCAGGGGCAGGATGCCAATGGCCTGATGGCCACCACCCACGAGCAGCACTACGAGATCAGTAGTGGCCTGAACCCGTTCCAGATCGCGCGCGAAGGCGTGCAACCCAGCCTGGACGGCAACACCGTCGATCCCGATGCCGAGCGTGCCGCCTATGGCCGCGCCGCACTCGAATACCGCGCCTCGCTCAGCTTCGTCGAGAGCAAGGTGCGTTCCATGCTGACTGCGATCACGGGGCAATAAGCCATGAGCAACCTGCCGATCTTCGATATCGCCGGCTCCGCGCTGCAGGCGCAGTCGGTGCGCATGAGCACCATCGCCTCCAACCTCTCCAACGCCGACACCGTCGCCGGTTCCGCCGATGCCGTGTACAAGCCGCTGGAACCGATCTTCCAGGCAGTGACCAGCAAGAACGATCCGAACATCACGTCGGTGAAGGTCAAGGAGATCACCCAGAGCGAAGCCGCGCCGATCAAGCGCTATGAACCGGGCCACCCGCTGGCCGACGGTGATGGCTACATCTACCAGCCCGATGTCGATCCGGTGGCGCAGATGGTCAACCTGATCTCGACTTCGCGCAATTACCAGGCTGGCGTGGAGATGCTGACCACCGCCAAGGAACTGGCCCTGGCGACCTTGACCATGGGCCGCTGAGGCCCGCAGCACCGGATACCACCATGACCACCGCCGTCAACAACCAGACCAACCAGGACGTCTACGCCGCGCTCGGCCTGAACGCCCCGAACAGCAACGCCACCAAGAAGAAGAACACGCTGGACCAGGCCGATTTCCTGCGCCTGATGACCGAGCAGCTGCAGCACCAGGATCCGTTGAAGCCGATGGACAACACGCAGATGGTTGCGCAGATGGCGCAGATGTCCACCGTGCAGGGCATCACCGATCTGAACAAGACGGTGAAGGGTTTCCAGGAATCGATGGCCAGCGACCAGGTGCTGCGCGGTGCCGCTCTGGTTGGCCACCAGGTACTGGTGCCGTCGGAAAAGCTGGTACTGGAAAAGGAAGGCAGCGTCGAAGGCACGGTGGCTGCGCCCTCGGCCGGCATCGTGACCGTCGACATCACCGATGCCAACGGCACCAAGGTCACCTCGCTGAGCGTAGAAGCCAAGGCCGCTGGCGAAACCGCGTTTCAGTGGGACGGCAAGGATGCCAACGGCAAGCGCATGGAACCGGGCAAGTACTCCATCGTCGCCAACCACGTCGACACCGCCGGCAAGAGCACCAAGCTGTCCACCTTCGTGCAGGCCCCGGTGGAGAGCGTGACCGTCGGCTCCGACGGCCTGTACCTGAATCTCAAGGGCCTGGGCACGGCCCCGATCGACTACGTGCTCCGCGTCAGCTGAGCCGCACATTCCGCATCTACCAGGAGCATCCCATGGGCTTCAACGTCTCCCTGTCCGGCATCAATGCCGCCAATACCGACCTGAGCGTCACCGCCAACAACGTCGCCAACGTCAATACCGCCGGCTTCAAGCAATCACGCGCCGAGTTCGCTGACCTGTTCGCCTCCACCAGCTACGGCCTGTCGAAGAACCAGACCGGCTCGGGCGTGCGTGTTTCCAACGTGGCCCAACAATTCATCCAGGGCCACAACGAGCAGACCGGCCGCAGCCTGGACATGGCGATCTCTGGTGAGGGCTTCTTCACCATGAACATGAACGGCTCGCGCGTGTACTCGCGTGCCGGCAACTTCCAGACCGATTCCGCCGGCTATGTGATCAACCCGCAGGGCGCACGCCTGCAGGTGTTCGCGCCGAACGCCGATGGCACCAACTTCGATGCCGGCCGCCTGGTGGACCTGCAGCTGCTGACTACCGACAGCGCGCCGAAGCAGACCAGCGAAGTGAAGGTCGGTTTCACCCTGCCCGCCAACGCCAAGCAACCGACGGTCACCAATTTCGATCCGACCGACTCCAACAGCTACAACCACTCCAGCGGCGGCATCACCGTGTACGACTCGCTGGGCGTGAGCCACATCCAGGTCTCGTACTTCGTGAAAGGCGCCAACCCCAACGAGTGGACCGTGCGCAACTACGTGGATGGCCAGCCGGCCGGCGCACCGACCCCGGTGACGTTCGACAACAGCGGCAAGCTGACCAATCCTGCCAACGGCAAGGTCAGCCTCGGTACTTTCACCCCGACCACCGGCGCGGGCCAGCTGAACATGACGCTGGATATCAGCGGCTCGACCCAGTACGGCGAGAAGTTCGCGCTGCGCAACACCCAGCAGGATGGCTATGCCGCTGGCAAGCTCAACGAGATCACCGTATCGGAAACCGGCGTGGTCTATGCCCGCTACTCCAACGGCGACGACAAGCCCCTCGGCCAGGTCGCGCTGACCACGTTCAACAACACGCAGGGTCTGGAGCAGAAGGGCAACAACCTGTGGGTGGAGACGTTCGAGTCGGGCACCCCGCGCACCGGCATGCCGGACACCTCCAACCTCGGCAAGATCCAGGCCGGCTCGCTGGAAGCGTCCACCGTCGACCTCACCGAGCAGCTGGTCAACATGATCACCGCGCAGCGCAACTTCCAGGCCAACGCGCAGATGATCACCACGCAGGACCAGATCACCCAGACCGTCATCAACATCCGTTGATGACCTGCTGACCCCGTCACGGAACTCCCCGCATGGATAAAGCCCTTTACGTGGCGATGACCGGTGCCCGCGCCTCCCTGCAGGCGCAGGGTACGCTCAGCCACAACCTCGCCAACTCCGACACCCCCGGCTTCAAGGAAGCGCTGGCCAACACCGAAGCCTTCCCGATCCGTGGCCCGGGCTTTGCCTCGCGGGTGGATGCGCTGCATGTCGACGCCGGATTCAACCGCACGCCCGGTTCGCAGCACATCACCGGCAAGCCGCTGGACCTGTCCCTGCAGACCGGCACCTGGCTGGCCGTGCAGTCCAGTGACGGCAGCGAGGCGTACACGCGCGGCGCGGCGTTGTCGGTGACGCCGAACGGCCAGCTGGTGACCTCCAGCGGCCGTCCGGTACTGGATGACAACAACAACCCGATCGCCATTCCGCCCTACCAGGCGATGGAGATCGGTGCCGACGGCACGCTCTCGATTATCCCGCAGGGCGAAGGTCCGCAGACCATGGCGCAGATCGGTCGCATCAAAGTGGTACAGGCACCGGATGAACGCCTGGAGCGTGGCCTGGATGGCCTGTTCCGCAACACCGACCCGCAACAGCCGTTCGCACCGGCACAGGGCACGGCCGTGCACAGCGGCCAGCTGGAAGGCAGCAACGTGGATGCCGCTGGCGCGCTGGTGCAGATGATCCAGCTGCAGCGCCAGTACGAAATGCAGGTGCAGGTGATCAAGCACGGCGACGAAAACGCGCGCAGCGCCAACAGCATGCTGCGCCTGGGCAGCTGACGGAATTCCGGCGCCGGTTGATGCCGGCGCTGGCACACCGCTTGCACACCCGCATACAAGGGCCGCACCACGCGGCCGGCTTCAGCAGACAGGACATCGAAGATGAACCAGGCATTGTGGATCGCGAAAACCGGACTGGATGCGCAGCAGATGCGCATGTCGGTGGTTTCCAACAACCTCGCCAACACCAACACCACCGGCTTCAAGCAGGACCGTGCCAGTTTTGAAGACCTGCTGTACCAGCAGGTGCGCCAGCCCGGCGGCTCCTCGTCGGCGCAGACGCAGCTGCCCACCGGCCTGCAGCTGGGTACCGGCGTGCGCGTGGTCGCCACCGCCAAGAACTTTGAACAGGGTGGCCAGCAGCAGACCGGCCGCGCCCTGGACGTGATGGTCAATGGCCGCGGCTTCTTCGAAGTTCAGATGCCTGATGGCAGCTCGGCCTACACCCGTGATGGCTCGTTCAAGATCAACCAGGACAGCGAGCTGGTCACCAACAGCGGCTACCCGGTGCAGCCGGGCATCCAGATTCCCGAAGGCGCGCAGTCGGTGACCATCGGCACCGATGGCACCATCAGCGTGAAGATGGCCGACGGCGCCGCCTCGGTGGAAGTCGGCGCACTGACCCTGACCGACTTCGTCAATCCCGCTGGCCTGCAGGCACGTGGCGAGAACCTGTTCCTGGAGACCACTGCGTCCGGCCCGGCACAGAACGGCAACCCCGGCCTCAACGGCCTCGGCACTGTGGTGCAGGGCGCGCTGGAAGGCAGCAACGTCAACGTGGTGGAAGAGCTGGTGTCGATGATCGAAACCCAGCGCGCCTACGAGATGAACGCCAAGGCGATCTCCACCACCGACTCGATGCTCGGTTATCTCAACAACAAGCTCTGACCGGCCAAACCGGGAAACTGCCATGTCGCCCATTTCCAACTTCGCCCGCACTGCCCTCGCCTGCGCCGTGGCCGCCCTGCTCGGTGGCTGCGTGATCGCGGGCGACGTGCGCCCCTACCCGACGATGGCACCGATCCAGCCGATCATGCCGCCGCAGGCACAGCCGACCGCCGGCGCGATCTACGCTGCCGGCCCGACCCTGCAGCTGTATTCGGACCGGCGCGCGCGCGATGTTGGCGACCTGTTGACCATCACCCTGCTGGAAAACACCACCGCGCAGACCAGCGCCAACACGGCCACCAACAAGGAATCGAACCTGAGCCTGGGAACGCCGTCCATTCTCGGCGCTCCGGTCACCCTCGGCGGCAAGGACATCCTGAGTGCCACAGCCAAGGGCGCGCGTGACTTCACCGGCAAGGGCAACAGCGCGCAGAGCAACCGCCTGCAGGGCAGCGTCACCGTCACCGTGGTGCAGCGCCTGCCCAACGGCAACCTGGTGGTGCAGGGTCAGAAGAACCTGCGGCTCAACCAGGGCGATGAACTGGTGCAGGTGCAGGGCATCGTGCGCCCGGGCGACATCAGCCAGGACAACACCATTCCGTCCAGCCGCGTGGCCGAGGCCCGCATCGTCTACGGCGGCCGCGGTCCCGTCGCGCAGTCCAACGCGATGGGCTGGCTGAGCCGCTTCTTCAACTCCGGCCTGACGCCGTTCTGAGTATGGCCATGAAACTCTTCTCCTCTTCTTCCTGGCAGCGACGCATGGCGTCGTTCGTCGCGCTGATGCTGCTGGTCGTGGCTGCCCCGGCCAGCGCCGAGCGCATCAAGGACCTGGCCCAGGTCGGCGGCGTACGCGGCAATGCGCTGGTGGGTTATGGCCTGGTGGTCGGCCTGGATGGCAGCGGCGACCGCACCAGCCAGGCACCCTTCACCGTGCAGAGCCTGAAGAACCTGCTCGGCGAACTGGGCGTCAACGTGCCGCCGAACGTCAACCCGCAGCTGAAGAACGTGGCCGCCGTGGCGATCCACGCCGAACTGCCGCCGTTCGCCAAGCCGGGCCAGCCGATCGACATCACCGTGTCCTCGATCGGCAACGCGGTCTCGCTGCGGGGCGGTTCGCTGCTGATGGCGCCGCTGCGCGGTGCTGACGGCCAGATCTATGCCATCGCACAGGGCAACCTGATCGTCGGCGGCTTTGGTGCGCAGGGCAAAGACGGTTCCCGTGTCTCGGTGAACGTGCCCAGCGTCGGCCGCATTCCCAACGGTGCCACCGTTGAACGCGCCCTGCCCGACCCGCTGGCCAACGGCGGCGACATCACCCTGAACCTGCACAACAACGACTTCACCACGGTCTCGCGCATGGTTGCCGCGCTCAACAACGCCTTCGGCGAAGGTGCGGCGCGCGCGGTCGATGGCGTGACCGTGGCGGTCACCGCCCCGACCGACCCAGGCGCGCGCATCGGCCTGCTGGCACGCATCGAGAACCTGGAACTCACCCCCGGCAGCGCCCCGGCCAAGGTGGTGGTCAATTCGCGTACCGGCACCGTGGTCATCGGCCAGCAGGTGCGCGTGGGACCGGCGGCGATCTCGCATGGTTCGCTGACCGTGACCATCCAGGAAAACACCAACGTCAGCCAGCCCAATGCGCTGTCCGGTGGCCGCACCGTGGCCAGTCCGCAGTCGACCATCACCGCCACCAACGACGGCAGCCGCATGTTCAAGTTCAGCGGCGGCACCACCCTGGACGAGATCGTGCACGCGGTGAACGCGGTTGGCGCGGCACCGGGCGATCTCATCGCGATCCTGGAAGCCCTGAAGCAGGCCGGCGCATTGAGTGCCGAGCTCGAGGTGATCTGATATGCGCATCACTCCCGCATTCGATCTGCACCCGGCGCAACAGAACGATCCGGCCAAGATCGACAAGGTCGCGCGCCAACTGGAAGGCCAGTTCGCGCAGATGCTGGTCAAGAGCATGCGTGACGCCAGCTTCGGCGACTCGCTGTTTCCCGGCGAAAACAAGATGTTCCGCGAGATGTACGACCAGAAGATTGCCGAGGCGATGACCCGCGGCAAGGGCCTGGGCCTGTCGGGCATGATCAGCCGGCAGCTGTCCGGCCAGGCCGCCGAGGGCCCGGCGCTGGATACCCGCGTGGACCCGGCCAAGGCCAGTCGTGCCTACCAGCTCAATGCACCGGCCAAGCCGGCACCGTCGCTGCCGCTGGAAGACGGCAGCCAGGCGGTGCGCCTGCTGCAGCAGATGGCCGCCGGTGCGCAGCACGGTGCGCAGGCCGCGGTTGCGCCGATGGAACAAGCCCTGGACCTGATCGCCGGGCGCGAAAGCAGCAGCATGCACCGCTCGCTGGGCACCGACGATCCGTACATCGGCAGCCTGCAGGGCGAGGACTGGGCCGCCAACAGCGACCAGTGGTCGGCCACCGCCAGCAACCGCGGCACCGCCATCAGCCCGGCCGATGCGATGGCTACCCGCACCGCCGTCGCCCAGCTGGGCGAGCACACCCCGGAAGGCTTCGTTGCCAGCATCTGGCAGCACGCGCAGAGTGCAGCCAAGGAACTGGGCGTGGATGCCCGCGCCCTGGTCGCCCAGGCGGCGCTGGAAACCGGCTGGGGCAAGCGCCACATCAAGCATGCCGACGGTAGCACCTCGCACAACCTGTTCGGCATCAAGGCCAATGGCTGGAACGGCCAGCGCGCCGTGGCCGGCACCCACGAATATGTCGATGGCGTGCGCCGCAACGAGACCGCCAGCTTCCGCGCCTACAGTTCGCCGGCCGAGAGCTTCGCCGACTATGTGCGCCTGCTGAAGACCAGCCCGCGTTACCAGCAGGCCCTGCAGGCCGGCACCGACGTGCAGGGCTTCGCCCGCGGCCTGCAGCGCGCCGGCTATGCCACCGATCCGCGTTACGCGGCCAAGATCGCCGCGATCGCCGGCGGCCCGACCATCGAGCGCGCCGTCAGCGCCGTCGCCGATGCCGGCTCGCGCCTTGGCCAGACCTTCGCCAGCACCGCAACCGCGGCGCTGGGTATCACTCGTCGTTGAGGAACCCCATGTCCAGCGTACTTTCCACCGGTACTGGTGCCCTGCTCGCCTTCCAGCGTGCGTTGGCGACCACCAGCCACAACGTCGCCAACATCAACACCCCTGGCTACAGCCGGCAGAAGGTCGACTTCGCCACGTCTGATCCGCAGAACTACGGCTTTGGGGACGTTGGCAGCGGCACCCGCATCACCGATATCCGCCGTGCTGCCGACCAGCTGGCCATCTCGCGCCTGCTCGACAGCAGCGGCGAGCTGGCACGCCTGAAGCAGCTTTCGGGCATGGCCGACCGGGTGAATGCCCTGTTCTCGGACCCGGCCACGAATGTCGCCGGCTCCTGGTCCAACTTCTTCGACGCCGTCAGTGGCCTTTCGTCCAACGCGGCCGGCACGGCCGACCGGCAGAGCCTGCTCGATGGCGGCAAGGCCCTGGCGAGCCGCTTCGTGCAGCTCAACACGCAGATGAACAACCTGAGCAGCGAGGTCAACAACGGGCTCATTGCCGGCGCCACGGAAGTCAATCGCCTGGCGCAGGAGATTGCGCAGATCAACGGCGCCATTGGCAGCAACGTGGCCAACGCGGCGCCGGACCTGCTCGACCGTCGCGACCAGCTGATCTCGCAGCTGATCGGTTACACCGGTGGCACTGCCGTCGTCCAGGATGGCGGCGTGATGAACGTCTATACCGCAGGCGGCAATGCGCTGGTGGTGGGCACGACCGCGTCCAAGGTCACTACGGTGACCGATCCATACCAGCCCGAACGCCTGCAACTGGCGCTGGAAACCCAGGGCAACACGATCACGCTCGATCCCAAGGCAGTGGGCGGAAAGATCGGCGGCATGCTCGAGTTCCGCGATACCGTGCTGACACCGGCCCAGGCCGAACTGGGCAAGCTCGCCGTCGGCCTGGCCGAGAGCTTCAACCAGGCGCACCACCAGGGCGTGGACATGTACGGCAAGATGGGCGGCGACTTCTTCACCATCGGCAACCCACGCGTCACGCCCAACGCAAGCAATACCGGTACCGGCAGCCTCACTGCGACCTATGGTGACCTGTCCAAGCTGGAGGCACAGAACATCGTCCTCAAGTTCGACGGCACCCAGTGGCAGGCCACCCGCGCCGACACTGGCGCCACCGTTGCGTTGACCGGTACCGGCACGACCGCCGATCCGCTGGTGATCAATGGCGTCAAGCTGGTGGTCGGCGGCACCCCGGCCACCAACGACCGTTTCCTCCTGCAGCCGACCGCGGGCGTCGCCGGAAGCCTGGAAACCGCCATCACCGATCCCTCCCGCATCGCCGCAGCGGCAGCGGTCAAGGGTACGGCTGCACTGGCCAACACCGGCACCGGGAAGCTGACCGGCGTCACCGTCAACGATGTATCCAATCCGAACCTGCGCGATCCTGCCGCAATCGTGTTCACGTCGGCGACCACCTACACCATCAACGGTGGGCCGCCGCAGACCTACACACCGGGCCAGACCATCAGCGCCAATGGCTGGAGCTTCGTGCTGGACGGTGCACCGAAGGTCGGCGACACCTTCAATATCAGCCCTACTCCGGCAGGCTCGTCGGACAACAGCAACGCGGCAAAGCTGGCCAAGGTCGAGGACGCCAAGGCCTTCAACGGCGGCACCGTCACCCTCAACGGTGCGCTGGGGGGGTTGACCACGCAGGTCGGCGCGGCGGCACGTTCTGCCGAGTACTCGCTGGACGCGCAGCAGGTCATCACGGACAAGGCGCAGGCAGCCCGCGACGAGATCTCCGGCGTCAACCTGGATGAGGAAGCAGCCGACATGCTGCGGTTGCAGCAGGCCTATCAGGCCGCCTCACAGCTGATCTCCACCGCCGACAACATGTTCCAGACCATCCTGGGAGCCGTCCGTCGATGAGCAGCCGAATTTCCACCGGGATGATGTTCAACCAGTCCGTGTCGCTGATGCTCGCCAAGCAGTCGAAAATCAGCCACCTCGAGCAGCAGATCGCGACTGGCAGCAAGATCACCTCCGCCAAGGACGACCCGGTCGCTGCAGGTACGGCTGTTGGCCTGGACCGTGTCGTGGCCGGGCTCGAGCAGCTCGGCAAGAACGCCAACAGCGTGCAGAACCGCCTGGGCCTGCAGGAAAACGCCTTGGCTCAGGTCAATGAGCTCATGTCGCGCGCCGTGGAGTTGAGTATCCAGGCCAACAGTCCGGTGCCCAAGGCCAGTGACCTCAAGGCCATCGTCAGCGAGCTGAAGACCATCCAGGAAAGCCTGCTGTCGCTGGCCAATTCCAGGGATGGCAGCGGACGCTACCTGTTCGGTGGCAGCAACGACGCTGACGCCCCGTTCCAGCGAAGCGGCGGCACCGTGACCTACAGCGGTGACCAGAACCAGCGGCAGGTGGAGGTGGCACCGGGCCAACTGGTCTCCGACGCCCTGCCCGGCAGCGAGATCTTCATGCGCATCCCCACCGGCGATGGCCGTGTGGATGCCAGCGCGGCCGCCGGCAACACCGGCAGTGGCCTGTTGACCTCGGTCAGCCGTGACGGCAGCGGCAGCTGGGCCGGCGGCACGCTCAATGTCCGCTTCACCGGCACTGCCGAAGGTGCCTATGAGGTGGTTGATGGCACCGGCACGGTGGTCGGCAGCGGAACCCACAAACCCGGCGAAGACATTGTCGTTGGCGGCGTGCGCATGCGCATCGAGGGCAAGCCAGCCGCCGGTGATCAGTTCAACGTCAGCGACGCGGGTAGCCGCGACATCTTCTCCACCCTGGACAAACTGGTCGCCGCACTGGAAACCGACCCGTCCACCGAAAGCCAGCGCACGGCGCTGCAGAACACGCTGCAGTCCAGCATCCGCGACCTCAACAGGGCCTCGGAAACGATGATCGACGCCCGCGCCAAGGGCGGCGCCCAGCTGGCCGCCATCGATACCGCGGCCAGCGCCCGCGAAGCCACAGCCGTCACCGTCAAGAGCACCCTCTCGACGATGCGCGACCTCGATTACGCCGATGCCATCGGCCAATACAAGCTGGAGACCGCCGCCCTTCAAGCCGCCCAGACGATCTTCAGCCAGATGCAGGCGATGTCCCTGTTCAACAAGATCCGCTAGTCCCTTTCCTCGTTCCATCCGTCTTCCAGCACGGCGCGTCCCGCGCCTTCCACACCGAAACAACCGAGCAACCACGGAGAAGCACCATGGCACAGATCATCAACACCAACACCATGTCGCTGAACGCTCAGCGCAACCTGTCCACCAGCAGCAGCTCGCTGGCCACCTCGATCCAGCGCCTGTCCTCGGGCATGCGTATCAACAGTGCCAAGGACGACGCCGCCGGTCTGGCGATCTCCGAGCGGTTCACCACCCAGATCCGTGGCATCAACCAGGCCGCGCGCAACGCCAACGACGGCATCTCGCTGGCGCAGACCGCTGAAGGCGCACTGGGCGAAGTCGGCAACAATCTGCAGCGCATCCGCGAACTGGCCGTTCAGGCCCGCAGCGCGACCAACTCGGCCTCGGACCGCCAGGCGCTGAACGCCGAAGTGCAGCTGCTGAAGCAGGAAATCCAGCGCGTTGCGGAGCAGACCAACTTCAATGGCACCAGCCTGCTGGACGGCAGCTTCACCAACCAGGCCTTCCAGATCGGCGCCGACCAGGGCCAGACCATCAACATCTCGCAGATCACCAATGCGAATGTGCACATGCTGGGCAGCTGGACCAGTGCGTCAACTGATGGCTCGCTGACCGGTGCCGTGCCGAATACCGGCAACGTCGCCTCTACGGGAGCATTTGGCGCATTTACCCCGACAACCAGCACTGCAGCCTTCACCATTGACGTGGGCGGCATCAATATCGTCAACGTCGCCGACGCGTCTGGTGTGACGGAAACGAGTCTTCAGGCCGCGATCGATGGCAAAGCAGCGGCGCTCACGGCAGCTGGTATTTCCGTCTCAGGCGATGTCGCCACCGGCGACCTTACGTTCACCAAGTCCGATGGACAGACCCTCCAGGTGAACATGAGCACCGCTGCGGCGGCAACCTTCGGCAACAGCGACAAGGTCAAGGGTCCGCATACCGCCGGCGGGTACAGCCCGACCAGCTTCCAGCTTTCAGGCTCCAAGGGTTCGGCAACCATCGATCTGGATCCGGCAAAGAACGCCAGTGATCGTGCCACTCAGATGGTCAACGCGGTGAACGCAAAGACCCACGCCACCGGCGTGAGCGCGGCACTGGTGGATGGCAAGCTGCAACTGACCGACAAGGAAGGTAATGTCACTGTAGGCTTGGCCGGCACCACGGACGCGCCTGCACTTCTGAAGGAAACTGGCCTCGCCCCTGGCAGCTCCACGACCTACGCTGCCGGCAAGGCAACCGTTGGATTCGCTGATCTGGATATTTCGTCACAGGCCAACGCCGACAACGCCATCCTTGCGATGGATGCCGCGCTGCAGTCCGTCAATTCGGCGCGTGCCGATCTCGGTGCAATCCAGAACCGCTTCACCTCGACCATCGCCAATCTGAACACCAATTCGGAAAACCTGTCTGCTGCGCGCAGCCGCATCCGTGACGTTGACTACGCACAGGAAACCGCCGAACTGACCCGTGGGCAGATCCTGCAGCAGGCCGGCACGGCCATGCTGGCCCAGGCCAACCAGGTGCCGCAGAACGTACTGCGCCTGCTGCAGTCGTAATACCTGCACCACTCGAGCTGGAGCCGGGCCCCGCCATGCAGATGGCGGGGCCTTTTCGTTTGACCAGAGAAAAAGGATCGAAACTCCGCTAAAGGCCGGAGGGGTAGTGCCGTTATTGATTTCAGCAGCGGTAGCACACCCCTTGGGGGGGAGCCAGCCACTGCCCCCCGAAACCGGTCAGGCTGCTCTGCCGGACACACTGCCTACAAGGAAACCGCACCATGGCACAAGTCATCAACACCAACACCATGTCGCTGAACGCCCAGCGCAACCTGGGCACCAGCGGCGCCAACATGGCCACCACCATTCAGCGCCTGTCCTCGGGCATGCGCATCAACAGCGCCAAGGACGATGCCGCCGGCCTGGCGATCTCCGAGCGCTTCACCACCCAGATCCGCGGCGCCAACCAGGCCGCCCGCAACGCCAACGACGGCATCTCGCTGGCCCAGACCGCCGAAGGTGCACTGGGTGAGATCGGCAACAACCTGCAGCGCGTCCGCGAGCTGGCCGTGCAGTCGCGCAGCGCCACCAACTCGGCCTCGGATCGCCAGGCCCTGAATGCTGAAGTGCAGCTGCTGAAGCAGGAAATCCAGCGCGTCGCCGAACAGACCAACTTCAACGGCACCAACCTGCTGGATGGCACCTTCACCAACCAGGCCTTCCAGATCGGCGCCAACCAGGGCCAGACGATCAACATCTCCCAGGTTACCAATGCCAACATCAGCAAGCTGGGGAACTGGACGACCGCCTCGACGGATGGCTCCTTGACCGGCGGCGTCCCGAACACCGGCACCGCCACCACCTCCGGCAGCTTTGGTGGCTTCACCGTTCCGGCTGGTTCCGGCGCCTTCACGATCGATGTCGGTGGCGTGAATGTGTACACCAATAATGACGCCTCCACTGCCACCGCTGCCGCAATCGACACCGCCATTTCCGGTAAGACCGCTGAACTCGCCGCCAAGGGGATCGTTGCGTCGGGTACGGCAGCAGCTGGCAATCTGACCTTCACCAAGGCCGACGGGCAGAAGATGGAGGTCAAGCTCAGCGCTGACGCTGCAGGGGCATTTGACAATGGAAGCACGGTACAGGGCACGCACACTTCCGGTGGCTTCGGCAAGGCGAGCTTCACGCTCTCCGGCAGCACCGGCAGCGCTCAGATTGACCTGACCGCCGTTGGCAACGCCGGTGATCGTGCGACCCAGATGGTCAACGCAGTCAATGCCCAGACCCACAATACCGGCGTTACCGCGGCACTGGTCGAGGGCAAGATGCAGCTGACCGACAAGGCCGGCAATGTGACCATCGCGGTGGCCGGCACTACCGACGCTGCCACGTTGACCAAGGAAACCGGTCTGTCCGTAGGCTCGTCGGCGAACTACGCAGCAGGCAAGGCCGCCACTGGCTTTGCTGACCTGGACATCTCCTCGGTCAAGGGTGCCGACAACGCCATCCTGGCGATGGAGGCAGCCCTGAACTCGATCAACTCCGCCCGCGCCGACCTGGGTGCAATCCAGAACCGCTTCACCTCGGTGGTTGCGAACCTGAACACCTCGTCGGAAAACATGTCGGCTGCCCGCAGCCGCATCCGCGACGTGGACTACGCTTCGGAAACCGCCGAGCTGACCCGCAACCAGATCCTGCAGCAGGCCGGTACCGCCATGCTGGCCCAGGCCAACCAGTCCAGCCAGAACGTGCTGAGCCTGCTGCGCTGATCCAGCGGTAGTACAAGGCAACAACGGGAAGGGGGCGCAAGCCCCCTTCTTCGTGCCCGCTGGCGGATTGGCATGGGCCTTGCAGAAGGCTGGAGAGCGTTTCCACGCTCAAGCTCGCCCCTCCCAGGCCGATAGCAGGTGCAGGACACCCGCCCGGCCCGTCCAAGAAAAAGGATTCCCCTCATGGCCATCGGCACGATTGGTTCCGGCCTCGACATTCCCAGCCTGGTTGCACAGCTGACCGCCAAGGAACGCGAGCCCCGGGAAAAGCAGATCAACTCGGCGGGTGTTGCCGCCAGCGCCAAGCTTTCGGCGCTTGGCACCATCAAAAGCGGAATGACAGGTCTGCAGAGCGCGCTGAAGACCCTGGTCAAGGGTGTGGCCACCCCCGGCCTGAAAGTCAGCACGCCGACCGAGTCGAACTTCACTGCGACCCTGGACACCAGCACGACCGCCGGCAAGGCCGCTGCGGGCAGCCACCAGGTGGAAGTCAAATCCCTGGCACAGAACCAGAAGCTCAGTTCCAAGGCGTATACAAAGGACGCCGTGGTTGGCGACGGAACGCTGACGATCGCATACGGCGACAAGTCCATCAGCGTGAACATCGAACCCGGCGCGACGATGGAGAAGATCGCAGCCGAGATCAATTCCGCCGCCGAGAGCAAGGGCGTCACCGCGGCCGTGGTGACCGCCGACGATGGCATGCACCTGGTATTGACCGCCGTTGATTCCGGCAGCAAGGGCGCGTTGAAGGTCAGCGCCAGTGGCGGCAATGGCGGACTCTCCGAGCTGGCCTATGACGGCACATCCGCATCGAAGATGACCGAAATGGTGCCCGCCAAGGATGCGGTGGTGGTGGTGGATGGTTTCACCCGCACCAGCAGCTCCAACACGATCACCGACCTGGTACCCGGTATCAGTCTCACCCTGACCAAGGCGAAGGAAGGCGAGACGCAGACGCTGACCGTCACTCCGGACAACAGCACGCTGAAGACCAATCTCACGGCCTTCATCACCGCCTACAACGGCATCCAGACCACGTTGAAGAATTCCAGCGCTTACAACGCTGAGACGCGCACGGCCTCGACCATGACCGGCGACGCCATGGTCCGTGGCCTGCAGCAGCAGCTGCGCGCCCAGCTGAGTGCCAACGTCAACGACCTCAAGGATCTGGGCATCACCATTGCCGCCGACGGCAGCATGAGCCTTGATGGCGCCAAGCTCGACACCGCGCTGGCGAAGAACCCGGAGGCCGCCACCAAGCTGTTCGGTGCAGAGGGCGCGCTGGGCAAGCCGATGACCGAACTGCTCAAGAGCAGCCTGGACGCGACTACCGGCACGATCACCCAGCGTACGGCGACCTTGAACAAGCAGATCAAGGCACTGGAAAAGCAGCTGGACGAGCTGGACAAGAACATGGAAAAGGTGGCCGACCGCTACACCAAGCAGTTCACCGCGATGGAAAAGATGGTCACGCAGATGCAATCGGCCGGCGGCTCGCTCATCCAGCAGCTCGGCAACTGATTTCCAGGCATTTTTCCGGCGCAGTCGGTACTCAAGTAGAGCCCCGGCTGCGCCGATAACCCGTTAGACCCGTGCCGAACCCCTCAACCCACGCGGATGGGCAGGCATTCCAGGAGACTTCCCCTATGTACGGTTCCAATCGGCAGTTCGCCGAGCAGTACCGAAAAGTCGGCGTGACCACCTCGGTCGTCGATGCCGATCCACACAAGTTGGTAGCGCTGCTGCTGGCCGGTGCCTGCGAGCGCATCCGCACCGCTGAAGCCTCTTTGCAGCAGAATGACCAGGCGCGCAAGGGCAAGGCCATCGGCGAAGCCTGCGCCATCGTCGGCCACCTCAACGGCTCGCTCGATCACGAAGCCGGTGGCGAGATTGCCGGCAATCTGTCGGCACTGTACGACTTCGTCATCATGCGCCTGACCGAGGGCAACCTGCACAACGATCCGACCGCACTGAAGGAAGCCCTGGGCTTGATGGTGGAGATCGACTCGGCCTGGAACGCGATTCCGGCAGACCAGCGCCAGGTCACCAAAGCGGTGGCGCCATGAACCTTCAGACTATGCACGACGCCCTTGATACGCTGGAAACCAGCCTCGAGGGCGAGGACCACGACACCAGCGAACGCCTGATGGCCGAACACCTGGAAGCCGTGGCTGCCCTGTCGCTGATTGTCGAGCGCCCCAGTGATGCCGCCATCCTCGCGTTGCGTGACCACCAGCAACGCGTACTGGCGCGCATGATCTCCCTCCGCGATGAAGCCGCAGCTCACCTGAAGCACACCGGCCGCTCCCTTCGCGCGGCGCATGCCTACCTGCAGGCAGAATCACTCGCATGACCCAACTGCCGACCACGTCGCTGCACCACCCCGCCGAAAGCGAGCTGTTCGACGAAACGCTCAGCTGCGAGCTGGCCTTGCCGGCCGAGTTCCAGGCAGGCAGCGCCGCCGGTCGCACCAGCAGTGCCGAAGGCCTGCTGCGCAGCCTGGCCTTGGTCGAGGACAGCCGCGTTGACGAGCACGACGACCGCAATGAGTCCAGCCTGCAGCTGCAGCGGCTGGAAGCCAAGCTGGATCTGGCAATGGTGCTGCTCGGCCGTCTGGTACGCCAGCAGGGCCAGGAACTGACGCTGCGCCCCGTGCGCTGGTCACGCCGCGGCATCCGCCTGCAGCTGGGGCCGCGCAGCGGCGCCAGCCCCGGCCAGGCCGGCCTGGTGCGCCTGCAGCCCAGCGACTGGTTGCCTGACCATATCGACCTGCCCGTGGAAGTGATCGCCGAAGCGGCGGACGGTGGCGGTGGTCATTACCTGTGGCTGCGTTTCCAGCGTCTTGGCGATGGCCTGGAGATGGCAATGGAGCGGCATCTGTTCCGCCTGCATCGCCGCCAGGTGGCCGAAGCACGCCGCGCCCGCTGAAACCTGCCACCATGACGCCGGATGGACAGCCCTTGGCGCGCCCGTTCAGCTAAGTTAAGGTGGACTCCCCTCACGGACCTCCAACGTGCCTGTGCGAGTTCTCATCGTCGACGATCACACCCTGGTCCGCGCCGGCCTGGCGCGGCTGCTGCAGGGGTTTGCCGACGTGCAGCTCGTCGCCGAGGCCAGCAATGCCGAGCAGGCACTGCAGCTGGCCCTGCAGCACGCCCCGGACGTGATCCTGATGGACCTGTCACTGCCCGGCCGCACCGGCCTGGAAGCCCTCAGCGACATCCGCCTGCGCGCCCCCGGCACGCGGGTGGTGATGATGACCATGCACGACGACGCCGCACACGTGCGCGATGCACTCGATCGCGGTGCGGTCGGGTTCCTGGTCAAGGATGCCGCACCGCAGGAGCTTGAACTGGCGCTGCGTGCCGCGCACGCCGGCCAGGTGTTCCTGAGCCCGCAGATCTCCGCCAAGATGCTGGCACCGATGCTCGGTCGCGAGAAACCCACCGGCATCGCCGCACTGTCGCCGCGTCAGCGCGAGATCCTGCGCCGCATCGGCAAGGGCGAAAGCAACAAGGAAATCGCCGCCGACCTCGGCATCAGCGTCAAGACAGTGGAAACCCACCGCGCACGCATGATGGAGTCGCTGGGCTGTCGCCGCGCCAACGATCTGCTGCTGCTGGCCGCGCGCCACCAGCACGAGCTGGAGTGATCCTCCGCGAAGGAGGTCAGATCCGCACTGACGACGAATTCCCGTCACCCCGACACGCCCCGACAGGAATCCGTACACGGCGCAGCCCGCTTAACCCGGCACCCACACCGGGAATCAGCAACTTAGCGGCGATCATCGTCAACATTCCGCGACTATGTAGGGAATACCCCTACACCCTGTCAGGACATTCACGAAGCCCCTCAGGAACCCCCTGATTCCGCCCCCGCCGGATCAAAAGCAAGATGCGTTCCACAAGGCGCCGGGGAGCGGTGCCGGGGAACCACGATGAAGGCTGCACTCTCGGCCCAGCTGGGCCAACAACTTCACCTCACCCCGCAGTTGCTGCAGTCGATCCGGCTGCTGCAGCTTGATGGCCTGCACCTGGAACAGGAAATCCAGCGCCTGCTGGACTCCAACCCGCTGCTGGAGATCGAAGAGGCTGAAGCACCCACCGCAGAAGCCACCGAGGCCGGCGCCACCACGCTGGAAACCGCTGCGTTCGACGAGCTGCCCGAGTCGTCGATGTGGGACGTGGCCGGCGCCAGCTGGCAGGACGGCGACGACGACCGCATGGCGCGCATCGCCGCCGGCGAATCGAGCGACCCGCAGCTGCGCGTGCTGCAGCGCCTGTCGCTGGACATGGATGACCGCGAGCTGGCCGTGGCCGCCTTCTGGCTGGACCATTGCGATGAGGCAGGCTACCTGCAGGCACCGCTGGACCAGCTGCAGCTGCTGGCCAGCGCCCAGTTCGACATCGCCGCCGACGGCGTGGAAGCCATCCGTCAGCAGCTGCTGCATGGCGAGCCGGCCGGCATGGCCGCACAGGACCTGCGCGAAGGCCTGCAGGCCCAGCTGCGCAGCCTGCACGGCGTAGTCCCCGCCCGCCACCTGGCCGCCCGCATCCTCGATGGCGCGCTCGAGGCGCTGGCCGCCCACGACTACCCCGCCCTCGCCCGCCTGCACGACGCCGAGATCGACGACGTGCGCGAGGCGGTGCGCCTGATCCTCTCGCTGCAGCCGCGCCCGGGTGACAGTCTGCTGCCCGAACGCAATGCCGTGGTGGTGCCGGACGTGGTCGCCTGGCACGCCGACGACCAGTGGAAGGTGGCGCTGAACCCGGCGACCAGCCGCCGCGTCTCGATCAACAGCCAGTACGAACAGGCCCTGGCCGAGACCAGCGAGGCCGCACCGGCACTGCGCGAAATGCTGCAGGAAGCGCGCTGGTTCAGCCGCGGCCTGTCGATGCGCTACGACACCCTGCTGCGCACCGCGCGGGTGATCGTCGAGCGCCAGGCCGCGTTCCTGGTGCGTGGCGAGGAGGCCATGGCGCCGCTGACCCTGAAGGAAGTGGCCGAGGAAATCGGCATGCACGAGTCCACCGTCTCGCGCATCACCACCGGCAAGTTCCTGCAGACCCCGCGCGGCACCTTCGAACTGAAGCACTTCTTCGCCGTGCGCCTGGAAGGCGCCAGCGTCTCCGGCCAGGCCGTGAAGGCCATGGTCCGCCGCCTGATCGACGCCGAACCGGCCGGCCGGCCGCTGGCCGACGAGGCCATCGCCGGCCTGCTGTCGCGCCAGGGGGTGAACATTGCCCGCCGAACCGTCGCAAAATACCGAGAACAACTGGACATCGCCCCGGCCCGTGAACGGCGCCGGCTTGGCGCCAGGCAACCGCAGCTGGCCCGGGTGGGCTGAAAAGGATGTTGGACATGAACAAGCTCACGGTCCTGCTGGTCGATGACCACGAGGGCTTCATCAACGCGGCGATGCGCCATTTCCGCAAGATCGACTGGCTGCAGATCGTCGGCAGCGCCGGCAACGGCCTGGAAGCGATCGAACGCTCGGAAACGCTGCGCCCGCAGGTGGTGCTGATGGACCTGGCGATGCCCGAAATGGGCGGCCTGCAGGCCACCCGCCTGATCAAGTCGCAGGACGATGCACCGTACATCGTGATCGCCAGCCACTTCGACGACGCCGAGCACCGCGAACACGCGCTGCGTGCCGGCGCCGACAATTTTGTCAGCAAGCTGTCCTACATCCAGGAAGTCATGCCGATCCTGGAAGGCCTCAGGGAGGATCGATCGTGAGCGAATCGCGCATCCTGGTGCTGGACAACGACGCCGTGCGCGCAGAGCGCACCGTTGCCCTGCTGGAATTCATGGATTTCAACCCGCGCTGGGTTTCCGACGCGGCCGACTTCGACCTGGGTCGCCAGCGCCAGAACGACTGGATGGCCGTGATCGTCGGCAGCCTGGACGACACCGCTGCCAGCACCGCGCTGTACAACTGGCTGGGCGGCAGCAGCCTGCCGCCGCCGGTGCTGCTGGCCGACGGTGATGCCGCAGCCTTTGCCCATCAGCACGGCCTGCACGAAGCCAACATCTGGCCGCTGGAAACGCCGCTGCGCCATGCGCAGATGGAAGCCCTGCTGCGCCGCGCCAGCCTCAAGCGCCTGGACGCCGAGCACCAGGCCGGCGCCGCCCAGGACCAGGGCCCGACCGGCAACGGTCCGGCGGTTACCGAGCTTCGCACCATGATCGAACAGGTGGCCGCATTCGACACCACCGTGCTGGTGCTGGGCGAATCCGGTACCGGCAAGGAAGTGGTGTCGCGCGCGATCCACCAGCGCTCGCCGCGCCGTGATGGCCCGTTCGTGGCGATCAACTGCGGCGCCATTCCGGCCGACCTGCTGGAAAGCGAACTGTTCGGCCACGAGAAGGGTGCCTTCACTGGCGCACTGACCGCGCGCAAGGGTCGTTTCGAAATGGCCGAAGGCGGTACCCTGCTGCTGGACGAAATCGGCGACATGAGCCTGCCGATGCAGGTGAAGCTGCTGCGTGTGCTGCAGGAGCGCAGCTTCGAGCGCGTCGGCGGCAACCAGACCATCCGCTGCAACGTGCGTGTCGTGGCCGCGACCCACCGCGACCTGGAAACCCGTATTGCCGAAGGCAAGTTCCGCGAGGATCTGTTCTACCGCCTCAACGTGTTCCCGATCGACGTGCCCGCCCTGCGCGAGCGTCGCGAAGACCTGCCGGCACTGGTCGAAACCATTGCCGCGCAACTGGCCCGTACCGGCCGTGGCGAAGTGCGCTTCACTCCGGAAGCCCTGCAGGCCCTGGCCGGCTACGAGTGGCCGGGCAACGTGCGTGAGCTGACCAACCTAGTCGAGCGCCTGGCGGTGCTGCATCCGGGCGGTTCGGTGCGCGTGCAGGACCTGCCGGCCCGCTACCGTGGCGACGCTGCACTGGCAGCGGTGGCCGCACCGGCACCGGTACAGCCGACGGCGAGCGAAGAACGCCTGGACCTGCGCAGCTTCTCGTTCCACACCCCGGGCGGCGGCAGCCAACCGGCACTGGAGCACGGCATTGCCGTCAATCGCGCCGCAGCACCAGCGGCGCTGCCCGATGAAGGCATGGACCTGCGCAACCATATGGCCAACATCGAACTGGGCCTGATCAACGAAGCACTGGAACGCACCCAGGGCGTGGTCGCCCACGCCGCCCAGCTGCTCGGCCTGCGCCGCACCACCCTGGTGGAAAAGCTGCGCAAGTACGGCATCGAACGCGAGCAGGCCGAACTGGCCGGCTGAACCTCGCGACCAGCATGAAGGGGGGCACGAACGCCTGGGCTTGCCCGGGCGTTGGTGTTTCCAGTACCAGGGGGTCAGATCCCTTTCCTGCGGAAAGAGATCTGACCCCATTGCATTTGCACGTTTTCCTAAAGACATCACCGCCGCAGTGCGGAGCATGGCAAGGACATCCCAACGAGGTCCCACCATGCATCGCCTCACCCTGCTCGCCGCCTTGCTCTGCCCGCCCCTGGCCAGCGCCGCCGACTGCACCCTGCCCACCACACTGGACCAGCGCCAGTTCACCAACCTCAGCGACCCGCTGTACGCACCGGACAACCCCAATGCCGGACGCATGGTGCAGGTCAGCTTTACCGGCAGCCAGTACGTGCTGGACATCCTCGGCACCGACCTCCGCATCGGCGGCAGCTACCGCTATCAGCGCCTGGCCCCGCACATCGCGGAAATCGAGATGACTGAAGCCCACCCCGCAGGACCGGCCCACTACACCCTGCTGCTGACCTGCCAGACCAATCACCAGGGCCGTTTCATCTACACCCAGCACGACGGCCCCATCGCACCCCGCCAGCGCCAGAATTCCGGCCGCTGGACCCTGCAGCCATAGGCCAGAAAACCGACGCCGGTTAAATGGCGCCTTCAATGGGGTAAGAGCCCGTGCCGACCAGAACGTGTCGACCAAGGTCGACACCCACCATGGGCAGTCCATGCTCGTCCGTCAGATCGCAGGACATTGTCGAAGGCGGGGTGGGTCCGGTTGCGGGGGCGTGAGCCGCATGGATGCGGCGACCGAGCCTCCATGGACGGATTTACGGCGTCCCCCGCAACCGGACCCACCCCGCCACCCCACGGATAGCCCGATTTTGACGTTGATGTTGACGTGGCGTCGGCGGGTGCAGGGCGCAGCCCTGCCAGCACCCCCAACCCTCACTTCACTGAATCGAAAACCGGTTTCGGCACGGCACTTGCACTGGCTACAGCAGACAACCCCATCCCTGTTTCTGGAACCGTTGCAGATGTCCCACTCCGTCACTTCGATCCTTTCGCAGATCCGCTCCTATCAGACCCAGATGGGACAGCCGGCGCTCAACCCGCTGGGCGAAACGCCGCGCAGCAACGCCCTGCCGGGCACGGTGCTGGATGCACCGCAGGCCCAGCCGGCCAGCTTCACCGAAACCCTGCGTGGTGCGATTGCCGGCGTCAACGACGCGCAACAGAAATCCGGCGCCCTGGCAAAAGCCTTCGAAATGGGCGACCCCAGCGCCGACCTCGCCAAGGTCATGGTCGCCTCGCAGCAGTCCCAGATCGCCTTCCGCGCCACCGTGGAAGTCCGCAACCGTCTCGTCCAGGCTTACCAGGACGTGATGAACATGCCGCTGTAAGGAATAGAGACGCATGGCACTGACGCTCTCCAAGGACAGCCTGAACGCCGAAAAGGCCGGGCAATGGTTCGACCGCCTGCAGAGCCTGCAGATCACCCGTCGGCTGGGCCTGATGGCGATGATCGCGGTGGCGGTGGCGGCAGGCCTGTCCGTGTTCTTCTGGTCGCAGAAGCCGGGCATGGTCCCGCTGTACACCGGCCTGGACCAGAAGGCCACCGCTGAAGCGACCGACCTGCTGCGTGCCGCGCAGATTCCGTTCGCGCTCGACCCGGCCACCGGTGGCATCACCGTGCCGGAAAAGAACCTGCACGACGCCCGCCTGAAGCTGGCCGGCTCCGGCCTGACCGACAGCGGCAAGCTCGGCTTCGAGCTGATGGAACGCGACCCGGGCTTCGGCGTCAGCCAGTTCGTGGAAAGCGCGCGCTACCAGCATGCGTTGGAAACCGAGCTGTCGCGCACCATCAACACGCTGCGCCCGGTGCGCGATTCGCGCGTGCACCTGGCCATTCCCAAGCCCAGCGCCTTCACCCGGCAGCGTGACGTGGCCAGTGCCTCGGTCACCCTGGAACTGCGTGGCGGCCAGCAGCTGGAACGCAGCCAGGTCGACGCCATCGTGCACATGGTCGCGGCCAGCATTCCGGACCTCGCTCCGGAACGGGTGACCGTGGTCGACCAGAGCGGACGCATGCTCAGCATCACCGACCCGAACAGCGAAGCGGCAGTCAATGCGGCCCAGTTCGAGCAGGTCCGCCGCCAGGAAACCTCGTTCAACCAGCGCATCCGCGAGCTGCTGGAGCCGATGACCGGTCCTGGCCGCGTCAATCCGGAAGTGAGCGTGGACATGGACTTCTCGGTAACCGAGGAAGCCCGTGAGCTCTACAACGGTGAACCGCAGAAGCTGCGCAGCGAGCAGATGAGCGAGAACACCACCAGCACCCCGGGCCCGCAGGGCGTGCCGGGCGCGACCAGCAACAGCCCGCCGGGCCAGCAGGCCGCACCGGCAACCGCACAGACTCCGACCGAAAGCAGCAAGAACGCGACCCGCAACTACGAGCTGGACCGCACCCTGCAGCACACCCGCCAGCCGGCCGGCCGCATCAAGCGCGTCTCGGTGGCGGTGCTGGTGGACAACGTCCCGCGCGCCGGTGCCAACGGCAAGATGAGCCCGCAGCCGCTGTCGGCCGCCGAACTGACCCGCGTCGAGGCGCTGGTCAAGCAGGCCGTCGGCTTCAACGCCGAGCGTGGCGACACCGTGTCGGTGATGAATGCCCCGTTCGTGCGTGACACCACGCCGGTCGAAGGCCCGGCATGGTGGGAGCTGCCGTGGGTGCACGACGCCGGTCGCATGCTGCTGGGTGCCGTGGTGGTGCTGGCATTGCTGTTCGGTGTGCTGCGCCCTGCACTGCGCGCGATCACCGGCCAGAACAAGAAGAACGACGAACAGGCACTGGAGCCGCATACCGCGGACGTGCAGCTGGTCGATGACGATGGCATGCCGCTGCCGGCGCTGGGCGCCGACCGGGCCAGCCTGGGCGGGCCGGATGCGCTGGCCCTGCCGGTGGATTCATATGAGGAACGACTGCGGATGGCGCGTGAAGCCGTGAAGACCGACTCCAAGCGCGTGGCCCAGGTGGTCAAGGGTTGGGTGGCCAATGACTGAGGCACCACTGACCGGCGTGCAGCGCGCCGCCGTACTGTTGCTTTCGCTGGGTGAGCTGGATGCGGCCGAAGTGCTGCGCCACATGGAACCCAAGGAAGTGCAGAAAATCGGCATCGCCATGGCCACCATGACCGACATCACCCGCGAGCAGGTGGAACGGGTGATGGACCAGTTCGGCCAGGAGCTCGGCTCGAAGACCTCGCTGGGCGTTGGCTCGGACGACTACATCCGCAACATGCTGGTGCAGGCGCTGGGCAGCGAGAAGGCCGGCAACCTGATCGACCGCATCCTGCTCGGCCGCAACACCACCGGCCTGGACGCACTGAAGTGGATGGACCCGCGCGCGGTGGCCGACCTGGTGCGCAACGAGCACCCGCAGATCATCGCCATCGTGATGGCGCACCTGGAAACCGACCAGGCCGCCGACGCGCTGAAGCTGCTGCCCGACCGCACGCGCGTGGACGTGCTGCTGCGCATCGCCACCCTCGATGGCATTCCGCCGAACGCGCTCAATGAGCTCAACGAGATCATGGAGCGCCAGTTCGCCGGCAACCAGAACCTGAAGTCGTCCAACATCGGCGGCGTGCAGTGCGCGGCCAATATCCTGAACTTCATGGACAGCGGCCAGGACCAGGCGATCCTGGGCGAGATCGCCCGTATCGACGCGCCGTTGAGCAACCGCATCCAGGACCTGATGTTCGTGTTCGACGACCTGGTCGACCTCGACGATCGCGAGATGCAGCTGGTGCTGCGCGAAGTGAGCGGCGAGCGCCTGGGCCTGGCACTGCGCGGTGCCGACATCAAGGTGCGCGACAAGATCACCCGCAACATGTCGCAGCGCGCGGCCGAAATCCTGCTGGAAGACATGGAAGCCCGCGGCCCGGTGCGCCTGTCCGACGTGGAAGGCGCGCAGCGCGAGATCCTGGCCATCGTCAAGCGCATGGCCGATGAAGGCACCGTCACCATCGGTGGCAGCGCGGAGGCCATGCTGTGAGCAACGTCGTGCGCTGGCTTGCCCCGGACCTGCTGGCCCAGCCCGAACCGGTGCTGGATCAGGCGGATGCGTTCGAACTCACCGAGCCGGACCCGGAACACGAGCCGGAGCCGCCGCTGCAGCTGCCGACCCTGGAGGAAATCCAGGCCATCCAGGACAGCGCCGAGAAGGAAGGTTTCCAGCACGGCCATGCCGAAGGCTATGGCCAGGGCCAGGCCGAAGTGCGTCGCCTCGCTGCGCAGATCGAAGGCATCCTCGACAACTTCAGCCGACCACTGGTGCGGCTGGAGAACGAAGTGGTCGGCGCACTGGGTGAGCTGGCGGTGCGCATCGCCGGTGCGCTGGTCGGCCGCGCCTATGAAGCCGACCCGGCACTGCTGGCACAGCTGGTCGGTGAGGCCATCGACGCGGTGGGTGGCAGCACCCGGGAAGTGGAAGTGCGACTGCACCCGGACGACATCGCCGCCCTCGCCCCGCTGTTGAACCTGCCGCCACAACAGCGCCTGGTGCCAGACACCAGCCTCAGCCGCGGCGATCTTCGCGTGCACGCCGAAGCCGTGCGCATCGACGGCACCCTGGAAGCCCGCCTGCGCGGCGCGCTGGACGCGGTGATCCGCCAGACCGGAGCCAATGCATGAACCCCGATCAGCAGCCGACGCCGCCACCGGCCGACTGGGCCATGGCCCGCAACCTGCGCCTGGCCCGTCGCCTCGATGGCCTGCGTGTGGATACCGCCCATGGCCGCGGCCTGATCCGCGAAGGCGTACTGCGTCGCGCGGTCGGCCTGACCCTGGAAGCGGTCGGCTGCGAGGCGCCGCTCGGCGCCAGCTGCAAGGTGGAAGTGGTCGATGGTGGCTGGGTCGATGCCGAAGTGGTCGGCTTCGCCGGCGAGCGCACCTACCTGATGCCCAGCGCCGAACTGCACGGCCTGTTGCCCAATGCCCGGGTGGTGCCGTCCGCGCGCCGTGGCGGCGTGGAAGTGGGCGAAGGCCTGCTCGGCCGCGTCATCGACAGCGATGGCGTGCCGCTGGATGGCAAGGGCCCGATCCGCGCCGAAGGCCACGTCGGCATGGCCGGCGTGTCGATCAATCCGTTGGCGCGTGAACCGATCACCCAGCCGCTGGACGTGGGCGTGCGCGCGATCAACGCGCTGCTGCCGATCGGCCGCGGCCAGCGCGTCGGCCTGTTCGCCGGTTCCGGCGTCGGCAAGTCGACGCTGCTGGGCATGATGACCCGCTATACCGCCGCGGACGTGATCGTGGTCGGCCTGATCGGTGAACGTGGCCGCGAAGTACGCGACTTCGTCGAGACCACGCTGGGCGAAGAAGGCCTGCGCCGCGCCGTGGTGGTCGCCAGCCCCGCCGACCGTCCGCCGCTGGCGCGCCTGCACGGCGCCTACCGTGCCACCGCCATCGCCGAGTGGTTCCGCGACCAGGGCCTGAACGTGCTGCTGCTGATGGATTCGCTGACCCGCTTCGCCCAGGCCCAGCGCGAGATCGGCCTGTCGGTGGGCGAACCGCCCACCACCCGCGGCTACCCGCCGTCGGTGTTCGCCAAGCTGCCGGCGCTGGTCGAGCGTGCCGGCAATGGTGCCAAGGGCCGTGGCTCGATCACTGCGTTCTACACGGTGCTGACCGAAGGCGACGATCCGCAGGATCCAATCGCCGATGCAGCGCGCGCGATCCTCGACGGCCACATCCTGCTGTCGCGGCGCGTGGCCGACAGTGGCCTGTACCCGGCCATCGACGTTGAATCGTCGGTCAGCCGCGTGGTCACGGAAATCGCCGACGAGCCGTGGCGCCTGCGCATCCGCAAGCTGAAGCGGCTGGTCTCGGCCTATTCGGCCAACCGCGACCTGATCGCCATCGGTGCCTACCAGCGCGGCAACGACGCGGCCACCGACGAAGCCCTGGAACGCTGGCCGGAAATCATGGAGTTCCTCGGCCAGGACGTCGCCAAGGCCGCAGATCTCCCGCACAGCCAGGCGGCACTGCAGCGCCTGGTGGAACAAGAGAGTTAAGCCATGAACCAGTCCAAGCGCATCGATCCCCTGCTCAAGCGGGCCCAGGAACACGAGGACGCAGTCGCCCGCGATCTGGCCGAACGCCAGCGCGTGCTCGATACCCATCTATCGCGACTGGACGAACTGCGCCGCTATGCCGAGGAATATGCGAACGCGCAGATGGCAGCGACCAGCCCGGCGCAGCTGCTGAACCGGCGCGCCTTCCTCGACCGTCTCGACAGTGCGGTGGAGCAGCAGCAGGCCACGGTCAACGGCAACCGCGAAAAAGTGGAAGCCGAGCGCGCCCGCCTGATCCTGGCCAGCCGTGACAAAGCTGTGCTGGAACAGCTGGCCGCCAGCTACCGCGCACAGGAAAAGGTGGTGACGGACCGCCGCGACCAGCGCGAGATGGACGACATTGGCGCGCGTCGCGCCCGCCTGGTACAGGCCGAAGATCAGGACGGCGCCGAGCAGGGAGGCCGCTCGTGATGCCCGCGCCATTGGCCAGCAGCGCCAACGCGCAGCCACAGCATTCCGGCAGCAGCGCCCCCCGCGCACCACGCGGTGATGGCAACAAGGGGTTCAGCCAACTGCTGCAGGGTGGCTCGCCGGCTGCCGATGCACCCTCGAAACCCTCGAACTCGCCCATGCCGTCCACGCAGGGACCGGCATCGGACAGTACTGGCCAGGCCGGCGCCGAGCGCAGGCCGGACAGCGCTGCCGCCCCCGAAGAGACCGCCGCCACGGTGCCCACATCACCGGCCAAGCCGGTTGCCGAAAAGGACACCCCGGCCGCGACCGAGGAAGCCCCGTGGCCGCCACTCGGCCTGGCTGGGCTGGTGCTGGCGGTACCGGCGCCTGCCGATCCTGCCGCCGCTCTGCCAGCAATGGCTGCAACGGCTACCGACGCAGACGGCAACGCACTACCCGCCCCCGCAGCACTACCGGCCGCCGCAGCCCTGCCATCCACAGCGGCGGCTGCCACATCGTCCACCACCAGCAGCGGCACCGACCAGACAGCCACATTGCCGTTGCCTGAACTGGTGCTGCCCGGCAAGCGCAACGAGCGTGGCGAAGGCAGCGACGCACCCCTCATCGGCGACCGTGCCGCAGCGCCGCTGCTGCATGCGCCGGGCAACGCGGCTGTGCAGGATCTGAAAGCCGCACTCGCGACCGGCAACGCCATCTTCAATGGCGAGCCGACTCCGAAGCCGGTGCTCGGTGACGATGGTTTCGACCAGGCCGTCGGCGCGCGCCTTGGCTGGCTGGCCGACCAGAAGATCGGCCACGCCCACATCCGGTTGAGTCCGGACGACATGGGCCCGGTCGATGTGCGCCTGCAGTTGAACGGCGACAAGGTGCATGCCAGCTTCAGCAGCCCACACGTGGATGTGCGCCAGGCACTGGAGAACAGCCTGCCGCGCCTGCGCGAACTCCTCGGCGAGCAGGGCTTCCAGCTGGCTCATGCTGATGTTGGTCATCAGGCGCCCGGTGGTGACGGCAATGCGTCAGGCCAGGCCCGTGGCGGCGGCATCGCGGGTGACGGAGAACCGTCGCCGGGCGAGGCCAGCGTGTCGTCTGCGCAGTTGATCCGCCAGCGCGGGTTGCTGGACGCGTACGCCTGACAAGCGTGCCAACCAAGGTTGGCACCCACCAGAGCGGGACGGTTGGCACCCACCAGGGCACCGGGGCAATAGAGCAGCAGCTACCCGTATCGCGTTGGTGGGTGCGGAGCGTGCTCCGCACGGCCCCACCGCCCCCCGACGGAATTCCGTCGCACCCCTCTGCCCCGGCTCCGGCACACCCCTTGCATATCCCGGTGAAGCAACCCTCAGGAGCTTCACCCCGTGGCCGCAGCCGCTGACAAAACCAAGAAGACCGCCGAGAAGGACAAGGCCGCCAAGCCGCGCAGTCCGATCCTGATCACCGCATTGGTGGCCGTGCTCGCCGCCGCTGCCGCCGGTGGCGGCGTCTGGTTCTTCACCCAGTCCAAGCACGAAGAGAAGACCGCGCAGGCCCCGAAGAAGGCCAGCACTCCGGCACCGGCGCAGTACTTCGCGCTGGACCCGGCCTTCGTGGTCAATCTCAACGGCCCGGTCGACGGCCCGCGCTACCTGCAGCTGGAAGTGCAGCTGATGACCCGCGACCCAGCCGCACTGGAAGCGATCAAGACGCATGCGCCAGCCATCCGCGCACGCCTGCTGATGCTGTTCTCGCAGGTCAGCCCGGACCAGATCGCCGACATCGCCGGCAAGCAGAAGCTGCAGGCCGCTTCGCTGGCCGAAGTGCAGAAAGTGCTCAAGGCCGAGACCGGCAGCAACGGCGCCGACGATCTGCTGTTCACCAGCTTCGTGACCCAGTAAGGGCCCACCGATGAATGATCTGCTGTCCCAGGACGAGATCGATGCCCTGCTCCACGGCGTGGACAGTGGCGCGGTCGAGACCGATGCGGAACCGCCGTCAGGCGAAGCACGTTCGTACGACTTCGCCAGCCAGGACCGCATCATCCGCGGTCGCATGCCGACCCTGGAAATGGTCCACGAGCGCTTCGCGCGCCTGTGGCGGATCGGCCTGTTCAACCTGATCCGCCGTTCGGCCGAACTGTCGGTGCGCGGCATCGAACTGATCAAGTTCAACGACTACATGCACTCGCTGTATGTGCCGACCAACCTGAACCTGATCCGCTTCAAGCCGCTGCGCGGTACCGGCCTGATCGTGTTCGAACCGACCCTGGTGTTCGCCATCGTCGACAACTTCTTCGGCGGCGACGGGCGCTACCCCACCCGCATCGAAGGCCGCGAGTTCACCGCCACCGAAATGCGGGTGATCCACCTGCTGCTGAAGCAGACCTTCGCCGACCTTCGCGAGGCCTGGGCACCGGTGATGGATGTCGACTTCGAGTACATCAACTCGGAGATCAACCCGCACTTCGCCAATATCGTGACGCCGCGCGAGTACGTGGTGGTGTGCCGCCTGCACGTCGAACTCGACGGCGGCGGCGGCGACATCCACGTCACCCTGCCGTATTCGATGCTGGAACCGATCCGCGAGCTGCTCGACGCTGGCATCCAGAGCGACCGCAATGATCGCGACGAAAGCTGGGGCCAGACCCTGCGCGAACAGCTCAACATCGCCGAGGTGACCCTGTCCAGCGTACTGGCCAGCAAGCGCATGACCCTGCGTGACCTGACCCAGCTGAAGGTCGGCGACATCCTGCCGATCGAGCTCAGCCCGCAGGTGCCGCTGTGCGTGGAGAACATCCCGGTGTTCACCGGCGAGTTCGGCATCGCCAACGGCATGAACGCCGTGAAGATCACCGCTACCCATCCGCCGGGCACCCGTCCGCGCGCACCCGTCATCCAGGAAGACCCGCAATGAACGATATCGACGCCCTCGAACCGACCCCGGCCCAGTTCGGCACCCTGCAGGCCGAAGAAGGGGCCGGCGCCGACCTCAACCTGGACGTGATCCTCGACGTGCCGGTGACCCTGTCGCTGGAAGTCGGTCGTGCCCGCCTGCCGATCCGCAACCTGCTGCAGCTCAACCAGGGCTCGGTGGTGGAACTGGAACGCGGCGCCGGCGAATCGCTGGATGTGTTCGTCAACGGCACCCTGATCGCCCACGGCGAGGTGGTGGTGATCAACGACCGCTTCGGCGTTCGCCTGACCGACGTGGTCAGCCCGAGCGAGCGGATCCGGAGACTGCGTTGAGCCTGCTGGCCTCAACACTGCTGGCGGTCGGCAAGACCGCCGCTCCGGTCGGCCCGCAGATCGGCCAGCACGCAGCCGCCGCACCGAGCCTGTTCGGCGCGGTGCTGGCGCTGCTGGCAGTGCTGGCGCTGGTCATCGGCCTCGGCTGGCTGCTCAAGCGCCTGCCCGGCAGCGGCTTCCGCCCGGCCGACGGCATGAAGGTGGTGGCCAGCCTGAGTGTCGGTGCCAAGGAGCGCGTGGTGGTGGTCGAGGTCAACGGCCAGCAGCTGCTGCTGGGCGTCACCGCTGGCGGCATCAACACCCTGCACACCCTGCCCGAACCGCTGCCGGCGCCCGCGCCGGTGCGCGTGCCGGACTTCAAGAACCTGCCGAATTTCGCCCAGCTGCTGCAGCAGCGGCTGCGCAAGGACCCCTGACATGCGTGTCACCCGTACCCGTCTTGCCACCCTGATGCCGTGGCTGCTGATGCTCGCCCTGTGCCTGTTGCCGGCGCTGGCCTTCGCCGCACCCGGTGCCCCGACCACGCCGCTGCCGGACATCAATGTCGGCAAGATCGGCGGTGCACCGGTCAGCCTGCCGCTGCAGACCCTGCTGCTGATGACCGCGATCACCCTGATCCCGTCCATGCTGCTGGTACTGACCTCGTTCACCCGCATCATCATCGTGCTGGGCCTGCTGCGCCAGGCACTGGGTACCGGGCAGACGCCGTCCAACCAGGTGCTGCTGGGCCTGGCACTGTTCCTCACCGCAATGATCATGCTGCCGACCTGGGACAAGGCCTGGAGCACCGGCATGGCGCCGTACCTCAACGGCGAGATCGACTTCCAGACCGCCTGGACGCTGACCACCACGCCGCTGCGCGGCTTCATGCTGGCGCAGATCCGCGAGACCGACCTGATGACCTTTGCCGGCATCGCCGGGCATGGCACCTACGCCAGCCCCGATGCGATCCCGTTCCCGGTTCTGGTCGCCTCGTTCGTTACCAGCGAGCTGAAGACCGCCTTCGAAATCGGCTTCCTGATCTTCATCCCGTTCGTGATCATCGACCTGGTGGTGGCCAGCGTGCTGATGTCGATGGGCATGATGATGCTGTCGCCGATGCTGGTGTCGGCACCGTTCAAGATCCTGCTGTTCGTGCTGGTGGATGGCTGGGTGCTGACCGTCGGCACCTTGGCGGCGAGCTTCAATCCGGCGTGATTTGAACTGCAGTCGAGCATGGCTCGACGCTACATAACCAGATGGAACCCGAATGACTCCCGAACTTGCCCTGACCGAACTGCGTGGCGGCCTGATCACCGTGTTGTGGGTGGCCGGCCCGCTGCTGCTCACCGTGCTGGTGGTCGGTGTGGTGGTGGGCGTGGTGCAGGCCGCGACCCAGCTCAATGAGCCGACCATCGCCTTCGTTGCCAAGGCGGCGGCGCTGACCGCGGTGCTGTTCGCGCTGGGCAGCCTGCTGATCGGCCACCTGGTGGAGTTCACCACGCTGCTGTTCCAGCGCATTCCACACCTGATCGGCTAGGACACGCGCTTCGATGGACGCCGCCACCCAGATGGCTGCCGACGGCCTGCAGGCCTTCGGCATGATCGGCACCGTGCTGTGGACCATGCTGCGCATCGGCGCAGTGGCCATGGCCATGCCGATGGTCGGTACCCGTGCCGTACCCGCGCGGGTGCGCGTGGTGCTGGCTGGCACCCTGGCCATCGCGCTGGCGCCGCTGCTGCCGCCGGTACCGGACTGGACCGGTTTCGATGCCGCCACGGTCCTTACCATCGCCCGTGAACTGGCCATCGGCGTATCCATCGGCTTCCTGCTTCGGCTGGTGTTCGAGGCCGGCGCGATGGCCGGCGAACTGATCGCCCAGGGCACTGGCCTGGCCTTCGCGCAGATGAGTGACCCACTGCGTGGCGGCACCTCCGGCGTGATCGGGCAGTGGTTCTATCTGCTGTTCGGCCTGCTGTTCTTCACCGCCAACGGGCACCTGGCGCTGATCTCGCTGGTGGTGGACAGCTACCGGGCGCTGCCGATCGGCGCCCCGCTGCCGGACCCGCACGCCTTCTTCAGCATCGCCCCAACCTTCCTGCTGACCGTACTGCGCGGCGCATTGACCCTGGCGATCCCGCTGACCGTGGCAATGCTGGCGGTGAACCTGGCGTTCGGCATCCTGGCCCGTGCGGCCCCGGCGCTGAACCCGATCCAGCTCGGCCTGCCAGTGTCGCTGCTGCTGGGCCTGTTCCTGCTGGCGCTGCTGGCCGGGGAAATGGGTCCGCCGGTACAGCGCCTGTTCGATGCCGCCTTCCAGGCTGCGGACACGGTCACACACTGACCGGATCATCACGTTTTACTGCTTGCCCTTCCCCCGGGTCTGCGCGTTAGAGTGAATACGCGGCAACCGGGGGGATGCCGCACGTGGCCGGCGCCGTGCGTCGGCCTGCCTCATGCATGCCCCACCGTGGTTTCCGTCGACAGGCAGGTCCGGGAGACTGACGAATGCTGGTAGGCACGTACAACCCGTGGCTGGTGGCGATCTCGCTGCTGGTGGCCGTGATGGCTTCGTACACCGCGCTGGCGATGGCCGGGCGCACGGTCACCGCACCCGGCAAGGGCGCGGCGTGGTGGTGGCGCCTCGGTGGTGGCTTCGCCATGGGCCTGGGCATCTGGTCGATGCACTTCATCGGCATGCTCGCCTTCGACCTGCCCATTCCGCTCGGCTACGACCTGCCCATCACCCTGCTTTCCCTCGCA
Source organism: Stenotrophomonas sp. FR024 (assembly GCF_047500745.2). NCBI lineage: Bacteria > Pseudomonadati > Pseudomonadota > Gammaproteobacteria > Lysobacterales > Lysobacteraceae > Stenotrophomonas > Stenotrophomonas sp. FR024. The sequence continues at coordinate 20,773 of NZ_JAXAXM020000005.1, read as the reverse complement.
TTGGCGATCGCCTCATCGGTGTTCGCGCTATGGCTGGTTTCGCTGCGTACCCTGCCCCACCCGCGGTTGGCCGGTGGCGCGCTGCTGATGGGCACCGGCATTGCCGGCATGCATTACGTTGGCATGGCCGCAATGCGCATGCAGCCGGGCATCGACTACGACCCGGGCTGGCTGCTTTTTTCGCTGATGGTGGCGGTGGCCGCCTCGTGGACGGCGCTGTACGTGGCGTTCCGCCTGCGCGCGCAGCGCACCCGTGTCGGCGACCGGCTCGCGGCTGCCGGCCTGCTCGGGCTGGCCATCGTCGGCATGCACTACACCGGCATGGCCGCCGCGCGCTTTCCGGAAGGCAGCATCTGCGGCGCAGCCGTCGGCGATGGGCTGCAGAGCGAATGGCTGGCCATGCTGGTGGTGGTGCTGACCGTCGCCATCCTGGCCGTGGTGCTGGTGGTCTCCTGGCTGGACCAGCGGGTGGAGGCGCAGCTGCTGCGCCTGCGCAATTCCCTGTTGAGTACCTCGCTGACCGACGCACAGCAGGAACTGACCCAGGCCGCACTGCACGACCCGCTTACCCGCCTGCCCAACCGCCTGCTGCTGCAGCGGCGCATCGTGCAGGCGCTGGCCGAGGCCGAACAGGGCGGCAGCCGCTTCGCGGTGATGTTCATGGACCTGGATGGCTTCAAGCAGGTCAACGATGCCTACGGCCACCAGGCCGGCGATGCACTGTTGGTTGCGGTGGCCGAACGCACGCGCCAGCTGCTTCGGCCCAACGACATGCTGGCCCGTCTGGGCGGTGACGAATTCGTGCTGGTGGTGCGCATCGAGCACGACGAGGACCTGCCGACCCTGGCCCGGCGCATCCTGCAGGCGGTCGGCAGCGGGCCGTTGCTGGCCGACAACGAACTGCAGGTGACCGCCAGCATCGGCGTGGCGATCTGTCCGGATCACGCTGCCAGCGAGCGGCAGCTGATGGCCTTTGCCGATGCAGCGATGTACCAGGCCAAGGAATCCGGACGCAACGCCTTCGTGCTGTTCGCCGACTGGATGAATGACAGCGCCGAACAACAGTTCCGGCTGCTGGCCGACCTGCGCCGGGCCATCGGCAGCGAGCAGCTGTTCCTGCACTACCAGCCGAAGATCCAGGTAGCCACGCAGAAGGTGGCCGGTGCCGAAGCGCTGATCCGCTGGCGCCATCCGGAGCATGGCCTGATCCCGCCGGACCGCTTCATCCGGCTGGCCGAACGCAGCGGTGCGATCAATGAGATCGGGCGCTGGGCGCTGGACCAGGCCTGCCAGCAGCTGCGCCGCTGGCACGATGCCGGCCACGAGGGCTGGTCGATGTCGGTGAACCTGTCGCCGGTGCAGTTCAGCTCGCCGCACCTGCTGCAGGATGTGCGTGAAGTGATCGAACGCTACGACATTGCCCCACGCCACCTGGTGCTGGAGATCACCGAGAACACGGTGATGCGCGATACCGATACCAGCCTGCGCCTGCTGCAGGCGCTGTCGGCACTGGGCGTGGGCATCTCCATCGATGACTTCGGCACCGGCTATTCCAGCCTGCTGTACCTCAAGCGGTTGCCGGCCACCGAAATCAAGATCGACCACGCCTTCGTACGCGACCTGGAGCACAGCGCCGAGGACGTGGTGATCGTCTCGGCGATCGTGGCGCTGGGCCACGCGCTGGACATGGATATCGTCGCCGAAGGCGTGGAAACCGCCGCGCAACGCGCCTACCTGGAGCGGCTGGGCTGCGACTACCTGCAGGGCTACCTGCTCGGCCGCCCGGTGGATGCGGCGCGCTTCATGCAGCTGCACGATCTGCCCCGGCCTCGGGTGGAGCTGGCGCAGAGCCCGCCGACGCAGCACCCGCCGGGGTAACTCCAGGCTGCGCTCCCACCTGCACCTGCTCTGGTAGATGCCAACCTTGGTTGGCACATGAACCCATCACGGAACGGTTCTTGCACGCACCCCGGCATCCCCTGCCGCAGTGCCCGTGATGTCCGAGAACGAATCCGCCGGCGAAAAGACCGAACAACCTACCGAAAAACGCCTGCGCGACGCCCGTGAACAGGGCAACCTGCCGCGCTCGCGCGAGCTCGGCACGGCCGCCGTGTTCGGCGCCGGCGTACTGGCGGTGATGGCCATGAGCGGCTCGATCGGCCGTGGTGCAAGCGCCTGGATGAAGCATGCACTCAGCCCGGAACAGAGCCTGCGGCAGAACCCAAAGGCGCTGTTCGGCCACTTCGGCGACCTGCTGCTGCAGTTCATGCTGGTGATCGCGCCGCTGGTGCTGGTCTGCCTGCTGGCCAGCTTCGTCGCCCCGCTGGTGATGGGCGGCCTTCGCTGGTCGCAGAAGGCGATGATGCCCGACTTCAACCGCATGAACCCGATGAGCGGGCTCAAGCGCCTGTATGGCCCGGAAGCCATCGCCGAGTTCACCAAGTCGTTGTTGCGCGTGGCTTTTGTCGGCGTTGCCGCCGGGCTGGTGGTGTGGACCGGCTTCGACACCCTGCGCGGGCTGATCCACCACCCGCTGGAGACCGCCATCACCGACGGCCTCGGCTTCACCCTGCGCCTGCTGCTGGCCACCGCCGGCGCCATGCTGGTGCTGGCGGCCATCGACGCCCCGTACCAGCGCTGGAACTGGATGCGCAAGCTGAAGATGACCCGTGAAGAGCTGCGTCGCGAAATGAAGGAAAGCGAGGGCAGCCCGGAGGTAAAGGGCCGAATCCGCCAGCTGCAGCAGCAGATGGCCAACCGCCGGATGATGGAGGCGGTGCCCACTGCCGATGTGGTGGTGGTCAACCCCACCCACTACGCGGTGGCCCTGAAGTACGAAGGCGGCGCCATGAACGCCCCCAAAGTGGTCGCCCTGGGTGTGGACGAGACCGCGCTGCGCATCCGTGAAGTGGCCGACGGCAACAAGGTGGCGATCGTCTCCGCCCCGCCTTTGGCACGCGCCTTGTATCGGGAAGGCCAACTCGGAAAGGAAATCCCCGTGAGACTGTATTCGGCCGTCGCCCAGGTCCTGTCCTACGTCTACCAGCTGCGCGCCTGGCGCACTGGCCCGATGCCGGACGCCCCGCACATCCAGGTGGATGAATTCGGCAAGGGAGGCCGCCCGTGAGCGCCCAGCCCTCCACCGGTTTCAACACCCGCCGCGCGCTGGAAATGATCCGCCAGGGCCTTGGCGCACCGCTGATCGTGCTGGCCCTGCTGGCCATGGTCGTGGTGCCGCTGGCCGCACCGGTGCTCGATGCCCTGTTCACCTTCAACATCGCCATCTCGCTGATGGTGCTGCTGGCGGTGGTCTACGTGAAGCGCCCGCTGGACTTCACGATCTTCCCGATCGTGCTGCTGATCACCACCATGCTGCGGCTGGCGCTGAACGTCGCCTCCACCCGCGTGATCCTGCTGAACGGCCAGAACGGCCACGACGCGGCGGGCAAGGTCATCGCCGCCTTCGGCGAATTCGTGATCGGCGGCAACTACGCGGTCGGCATCGTGGTGTTCGCCATCCTGACCATCATCAACTTCGTGGTCATCACCAAGGGCGCCGGCCGCGTCTCGGAAGTGACCGCGCGCTTCATTCTGGACGCGATGCCCGGCAAGCAGATGGCGATCGACGCCGACCTCAATGCCGGTTTGCTGACGCGTGAAGAAGCCAAGCTGCGCCGTGAAGAGGTCCGCGAGGAAGCCGATTTCTACGGCGCGATGGACGGTGCCAGCAAGTTCATCCGTGGTGATGCCATTGCCGGCATCCTGATCCTGTTCATCAACATGCTCGGCGGCCTGGCCGTAGGCGTGCTGCAGCATGGCATGCCGTTCGGCGATGCCGCTGCCACCTACACCCTGCTGTCGATTGGTGATGGCCTGGTGGCGCAGCTGCCGGCGCTGCTGGTCTCCAGCGCCGTGGCCATGCTGGTCACCCGCGCCTCGCGTTCGCAGGACATGGCCCAGGCCATGACCGGCCAGGTGTTCGGGCAGTACCGTGCGCTGGCGATCACTGCCGGCATCATCGGCGTGGTCGGCCTGGTGCCGGGCATGCCCAACGTCGCTTTCCTGACACTGTCCGCGATCCTCGGCTTCATCGCCTGGAAGGTCTACCGCAAGGGCAAGGCCGCGGCCACCGATCCGGCAGCCGCAGGCAATGACGCTGCCGCGCTCAACGCACTCGGCCGCCCGGCCGCGCCGGCTCCGACTGCCGAACTGAGCTGGGACGAACTGCGCCCGGTCGATCCGCTGGGCCTGGAGGTCGGCTATCGGCTGATTCCGCTGGTGGACAGCAACCAGGGCGGCGAACTGATGGCACGGATCAAGGGCGTGCGGCGCAAGCTGACCCAGGACGTTGGTTTCCTGATCCCCTCGGTGCACATCCGCGACAACCTGGAGCTGCCGGCCAACGGCTATCGCGTGCTGGTGCATGGCGTACCGGTGGCCACCGCCGAGATCCACCCCGACCGCGAACTGGCGCTGGACCCGGGCAGCGCCCTCGGCGCACTGGAAGGCATCGCCGGCAAGGACCCCGCGTTCGGCCTGGACGCGACCTGGATCCAACCGCACCAGCGTGCCCAGGCTGAAACGCTGGGCTATACCGTGGTCGATCCAGCCACCGTGGTGGCCACCCATCTGTCGCACCTGATCCGCGAACACGCGCCCGAGCTGCTCGGCCACGAGGAAGTGCAGCACCTGCTGGCCAACCTGGCCAAGAGCGCACCCAAGCTCGTCGAAGATCTGACGCCGAAGGCACTGCCGCTGTCGGCGGTGGTGCGCGTGCTGCAGAACCTGCTGGTCGAGCGCATTCCGATCCGCCAGTTGCGCAAGATCGCCGAAGCGCTGGTCGAACACGCGCCCAGCAGCCAGGACCCGGCCGTGCTGACTGCCGCCGTGCGCACCGCACTGGGCCGCTTCATCGTGCAGGAGATCGCCGGAATGTCGGCGGAGCTGCCGGTGTTCACGCTCAACCCACAATTGGAACGTGTCTTGCAGGAGTCCACGCAGGGCAACGGCGCCGCGCTGGAACCCGGACTCGCTGAGCGACTGCACCAGAGCCTGGCCGAATGTGTCAGCAAGCAGGAAGCCCGCAACGAGCCCGCGGTCGTGCTGGTACCCGGCCCGGTGCGCGCCGCGCTGGCCCGCCTGGTCCGCCACAGCGTTCCGTCGCTGTCGGTCCTGGCCTACAGCGAGGTGCCGGAGGACAAGCGCCTGAAGCTGGTCGGAACGATCAGCTGACGCCGCCCTCCGATGCGCCAGAAAACAGACACCACTTTCGAACCAACGCAACAGACAGATACCAAGGGGAACCCGCACCGTGCAGACCACCGACCACCCGAGTTCTCCGACCGCCACCCCGCCGTCTTCGTCCCGTGACCACAGCATGAAAATCAAACGATTCGTCGCCGCCGACATGCGCTCGGCCATGAACCTGGTGCGCAAGGAACATGGTCCTGACGCCGTGATCCTGTCCAACCGCCGGATCGAGGAAGGCATCGAGATCGTCGCCGCCGCCAACTACGACGAGAGCGCCGTGCAGCGTGCACTGGAAGCCTCGCGTCGTGACATCGCTCCGCCGCCGGCGCCGAAGCCGCGCACCGCCGCCGACGCGGTGATCGCCGCGGTCACCCGCCGCCGCAGCAATACCCCGGCACCGGAACCGGTCGCCGCAACCACCTCGGCCGTGGCGGCCCTCGCCCGCGCTGCGGTCGGCGCCACCGGCCGCACCCTGGACAGCGCCGACGAGATCGTGCCGACCCGCGGCAGCACCGGCTTCGCCGCCACCCTCGCGCGCGCCGCCGTCAACGAACCGGCGCTGCCGGATCAGATCTTCGCTCCGTTCGCCGAAGCCATCGTCGCACCGGCGCCCAGCACCGCCGCACCGGCCAACCGCGCCCGCTTCCAGATCGACCCGCCGCACGAGACGCATCACGAAAGCGCGGCGTCGGCCGTGCAGCCGCCGCCGCTGCCGACCGCTGCCGTGACCGAAGCGCAACCCGGGATCGTCGCCAGCGAACCGGCACCGGTCGAAGCCAGCGACGAAACCGGCGCTGCCCCCGTGCTGGCCCCAGCCCCGGCACTGACCCTGGTGGCCCAGGACGACGCCGAGATCCGCCAGCTGCGCCAGGAAGTGGCCGGCATGCGCCATGTGATCGAGCGCGAGATGAACCGCTTCACCGACGAGCGCCTGCGCGGCTGCCCGGTGCGCGCCACCGCGCTGGACCTGATGGACGAGTATGGCTTCGATGCCGGCCTGGCCCGCGACGTGGCCATGCAGATCCCGCTGGAGACCGAAGCCCACCGTGGCCGCGGCCTGATGCTGGGGCTGATTTCGCGCAAGCTGCCGATCGCCCCGGTCGACCCGCTGGAAGAAGGTGGCGTGATCGCCCTGGTCGGCCCGACCGGCGCCGGCAAGACCACCACCATCGCCAAGCTGGCCTCGCGCTTCGCCGAGAAGCACGCGCCGCGTGACGTGGCCCTGGTCACCACCGACACCACCCGCATCGGCGCCCGCGAGCAGCTGTACGGCTACGGCCGCCAGCTCGGCATCGCGGTGCACGAGGCCAACAGCGGCACCGACCTGGACCAGCTGCTGGAACGCCTGAAGGACTACAAGCTGGTGCTGATCGACACCGCCGGCCTGGGCCCGCGCGACCGCGCCCTGGCCGCCCAGCTGCAGTGGCTGCGTGCCGCCCGCCAGGTCCGCACCCTGCTGGTGCTGCCGGCCAACACCAGCTTCGGCGACATGGACGAGGTGGTCCGCCGCTTCGGCGCCGCCAACCTGCAGGGCTTGGTACTGAGCAAGCTGGACGAGACCGGCCGCTTCGGCAACGCCCTGTCGGTGGCCGTGGATCATGCCCTGCCGATCACCTGGGTGACCGATGGCCAGGACGTCCCGGAGGACCTGCACCGGGCCAGTGCAGCCAATCTTGTACTTCGCCTTGAAGATTTGCGCCGCGCGGCCGATATGCCCTGCAACCCGGAGTTGAACCATGCCGTCGCGTGAGTACGCCAAGCTGACCAAGACCTTCCCGCTGTCGGCCACCCGCAGCGAGCCGCTCGGCCCTGTGCGCACCATTGCGGTCACTGGCGGCAAGGGCGGCGTGGGCAAGACGAATGTGTCGGCCAACCTGGCCGTGGCACTGGCTGGCATGGGCAAGCGCACGCTGCTGCTGGACGCCGACCTCGGCCTGGCCAACATCGACGTGATCCTGGGCCTGAACCCCACCTTTACGCTGGCCGACCTGGTCGCCGGCCGCTGCACGCTGGATGACGTCATCGTCGAAGGCCCGAACGGCGTGCTGGTGGTCCCGGCCGCATCCGGCCGCCGCCACATGGCCGAGCTGGCCCCGGCCGAGCACGTTGGCCTGGTCAACGTGTTCTCCGAACTGGAGCGCGAGCTGGACATCATGGTGGTGGACACTGCCGCGGGCATCACCGATGGCGTGCTGACCTTCTGCCAGGCCGCACAGGACACCGTGGTGGTGGTCTGTGACGAGCCGGCCTCGATCACCGACGCCTACGCACTGATCAAGGTGCTGTCGCGCGAGCGTGGCGTGGACCGCATCCAGGTGGTGGCCAACATGGTGCGCGACCCGAACGAGGGCCGCGTGCTGTACGAGAAGCTGACCCGCGTCTGCGAGAAGTTCCTTGCCGATGTCTCGCTGAACTACCTGGGCTGCGTGCCGCAGGATGACTGGCTGCGCCTGTCGGTGCAGCGCCAGCAGCCGGTGGTGAAGGCCTATCCGTCCAGCCCGGCGGCGCTGGCGATCACCGAGATCGCGCGCCGTACCGCGCGCTGGCAGGCGCCGACCGAACCGCGTGGCGGCGTCGAGTTCTTCCTCGAACGCATCCTCAAGCAGCGTGGGGTGACGGCATGAAAGGCGCAGCCCAGTACAGGGAAGTGCAGCGCTCGGCGGCGAACGAAGTCATCGCCCAGCATTCGGACCTGGTGCGGCGCATCGCCCACCACCTGGCCGCGCGCCTGCCGGCCAGCGTCGAGGTCGACGACCTGATCCAGGCCGGCATGATGGGCCTGATCGAAGCCTCGCGCAGCTATGACGCCGACCAGGGTGCTTCTTTCGAGACCTACGCCTCGATCCGCATCCGTGGTTCGATGATCGACGAGATCCGCCGTGGTGACTGGGTCCCGCGCTCGGTGCACCGCCGTGCACGTGATGCCGCCGCCACCATCCGCCGCCTGGAACAGAGCAGTGGCCGTGCCGCCAGCGCCACTGAAGTGGCCGCCGCGATGGAGATGCCGCTGCCCGAGTACCTGCGGCTGATGGAAGACGCTGCACGTGGCCAGGTGCTGAGCCTGGAATCGCGCATCGAGGACCAGGGCGAGCTGGACACCGTCGCCCAGGGCGGGCCGACCCCGCAGCAGGTACTGGAGCGCGGCGAGTTCGGTCGCGAGCTGGGCAAGGCCATCGGCCACCTGCCCGAGCGCGAACAACTGGTGCTCTCGCTGTACTACGAGCAGGAACTGAACCTGAAGGAGATCGGCGCGGTGCTCGGCGTGAGCGAGTCGCGGGTCTGCCAGATCCACGGCCAGGCGGTACTGCGCCTGCGTGGCCGGCTGAAGCTGTTCGAGGCTGCCGACGCAGGCCTCGAAGAATGAACATCCCCGAGGCGGCTGCCCCCGGCCGTCCGGAATGAACAACAAAGGAATTCTGCTTTGAACAAGAACATGCGCATCCTGATCGTCGACGACTTCTCGACCATGCGTCGAATCGTCAAGAACCTGCTGGGCGATCTGGGCTTCACCAATACCGCCGAAGCCGAGGACGGGCATGCCGCGCTGTCGCTGCTGCAGAGCCAGCCGTTCGATTTCGTGGTCACCGACTGGAACATGCCGGTGATGACCGGCATCGAGCTGCTCAAGGCCATCCGTGCCGATGCCAAGCTGAAGACCCTGCCGGTGCTGATGGTCACGGCAGAAGCCAAGCGCGAGCAGATCATCGAAGCCGCCCAGAGCGGCGTGAACGGCTACATCATCAAGCCGTTCACCGCGCAGACGCTGGAAGAGAAGCTCGGCAAGATCTTCGAACGCCTGGCGGCCAGCGCCTGATGGATACCACGGTCGACAAGAACGCCCTCGCCCTGCGCCTGCAGGAGGCCCTGGACGCACTCGAGTCCGGTGACGAGACCGCCTGGCGGCAGCGCATCGACGGGCTGGTCGCGCTGCGCACGCAGCCGATGATGAGCGGCCTCTCGCGGCTGGCCCGCGAGCTGGGACAGGCGCTGGGCGAACTGCCGACCGTGCCGAGCGAAGCCGGCGAACTGGACGACGCCTGCGCGCGACTGGACCACGTGGTGGCGATGACCGAACAGGCCACGCACCGCACCCTGGACCTGGCCGAGGAATGCCGCAGCCTGACCGAACAACTGCGCGCCGAAGGCCTGCAGCCGGGCCAGGACGCGCAGCTCGAGCGCATCCGCCACAACCTGACCGAGATCGCCCTGACCCAGAGCTACCAGGACCTGACCGGGCAGATCATCCGTCGCGTGGTCGGCATCGTCCGCCGCGTGCACGAAGGCTTCGGCGCGCTCGGCCTGCCGCCGGAACAGCATCGCACCGACCCGGAACTGGCCGGGCCGGCACTGAAGGGACTGGACCGCCACGCGGTCTCGCAGAACGACGCCGACGACCTGTTGTCGGATCTGGGGCTGTAAGCATGAGCGCGGTATCCGACGACATCACTGCCGATTTCATCATCGAGGCGCAGGAGATCCTGGATCGCCTCGGCGAACAGCTGGTGTCGCTGGAGCAGGCACCGCAGGACAGCGACCAGCTCAACGCGGTGTTCCGCGGCTACCACACGCTCAAGGGCGGCGCCGGCTTCCTCGGCGTCACCGCCATGGTCGAGCTGTGCCATGCCGCTGAAGAGGCGCTGGGCGCCGCACGTGCCGGCCAGGCCGTGCTGCAGGCCCACCACTTCGACGCGGCCCAGCAATCGCTGGACTACCTGCAGTCGATGCTGGACGCGGTTTCCTCCGGCACCGAGCCGGGCTATGCGCCGCCGGACCTGATCGCACAGTTCGACGTGCACGGCGGTGCCGTGGCTGCACCCGCCGCCGCCGCAGCACCCACCGCGGGTGGCAGCGACCTGATCACCGACGACGAATTCGAGGCTCTGCTCGACCAGCTGCATGGTGGCAACGCGCCGACCGCGGTCGCGCCAGCGAAGAAGGCCGACGACGGACTGATCAGCGAAGACGAGTTCGAAGCCCTGCTCGACCAGCTGCACGGTGGCGCGGCACCGGGCACCAAGCCTGCGGCCGTGGTGGCACCGGCACCGATCGCAGCGCCGCGCCCGGTCGCCGCACCGGCACCGGCGGCGAAGCCGGCCGCCAAGCCGCTGGCCGAGGCCGAACATACCGTGCGCGTGGACACCAAGCGCCTGGACGCGATCGTCAACCTGATCGGCGAACTGGTGCTGTCACGCAATCGGCTCAAGACCCTGCGTGCACGCCTGCGCGATGAAGAGCTGGACCGGGCCGTGTCCACTCTGGATATCGCCACCGCCCGCCTGCAGTCGGCAGTGATGCGCACCCGCATGCAGCCGGTGGGCAAGGTGTTCTCCCGCTTCCCCAAGGTTGCCCGCGACGTCGCCCGCTCGCTGAAGAAGGAAGTGGACCTGGAACTGATCGGCGCCGAGACCGAGCTCGACCGCAACCTGGTCGAAGCGCTGGCCGACCCGCTGGTGCACCTGGTCCGCAACGCCATCGACCATGGCGTGGAAATGCCCGACCTGCGCGAGGCACAGGGCAAGCCACGGATGGGCCATGTGCGCCTGTCCGCACAGCAGGAAGGCGACTACGTCAGCATCGAGGTACAGGACGATGGCGCCGGCATCGACCCGGAAAAGCTGCGCGCCAAGGCGCGCGAGAAGGGCCTGATCGATCCGGAAGCCGCCGCGCGCCTGAGCAGCGAGGAGTGCCTGCACCTGGTGTTCCTGCCCGGCTTCTCGACCAAGCAGCAGGTCACCGACATCTCCGGTCGTGGCGTCGGCATGGACGTGGTGCAGTCACGCATCCGCGAACTGAGCGGCCAGATCCAGATCCAGTCGGAACTGGGCCGTGGCAGCCGCTTCCTGATCCGCGTGCCGCTGACCCTGGCGATCCTGCCGACCCTGCTGGTGCAGGCCGGCGAGGACGTCTATGCGCTGCCGCTGGCCCGCGTGATGGAAGTGCTGCACGCGCCGCGCACCTCGCTGGGCTGGTTCGATGGCCGTGCCGTGCTCGACCGCCGCTCGCACACGCTGCCGCTGGTCGATCTGCGCCAGTGGCTGGATGTGACGCCGGCCGCCTCGCCGCTGCTGACCATCGTGGTGCTGCAGGCTGGCGAAGCGCGCTTCGGGCTGGTCGTGGACCAGGTACGCGGGCGTGAGGAAGTGGTCATCAAGCCGCTGCCGAAAGCGCTGCGCGGCCTGCGCGGTTATGCCGGTGCAACCTTGATCGGCGATGGTCGCATGGCGCTGATCCTGGACGTGGACGGGCTGCGATGAACCCCGCCGGGCCATGCCCGGCGCCCCGAAAACTGTGACTACCGTCTGTACGCGATCTACCGGTGTCTCAAGTCCCATTCATACACGCCGATACCGGAACCATGGATAGACTCAGCCTCATTGGACTCTTTCTCGCCCTGGCCTCGCTGGTCGGCGGCAGCATCCTCAAGGGCGCCGGCCTGGCGTCGTTGTGGTCGCCTGCGGCGTTCGTGATCGTCATCGTCGGCACCGTCGCCGCGATCCTGCTGCACACCTCGCCGGCGGTGTTCAAGCATGCCTTCAAGATCGTGCGCTGGGTCGTGCGCCCGCCGCACAGCGATCGCCGCGAACTGATCCAGCAGATCGTCGAGTGGAGCAACATCGCCCGCCGCCAGGGCCTGCTGGGCCTGGAATCGCAGGTGGAGGCGCAGCAGGACCCGTTCCTGCGCAAGGGCCTGCAGCTGCTGGTGGACGGCGTCGAGCCCGAATCGATGCGGCACATGCTGGAAATCGAACTGGGCAGCCAGGAACACCAGGACCAGGCCGGGGCCAAGGTCTTCGAAGCGATGGGCATCTATGCACCGACGCTGGGCATCATCGGTGCCGTGCTTGGCCTGATCGCGGTGATGAAGAACCTGGCCGACCCGAGCAAGCTCGGCCACGGCATCGCCGCAGCGTTCACCGCCACCATCTACGGCATCGCCTCGGCCAACCTGCTGTTCCTGCCGGTGGCCGCCAAGCTCAAGAGTGTGATCTCGCACAACACCCGCGACCGCGAAATGGTCATTGAAGGCCTGATCTCGATCGCCCAGGGCGAAAACCCGCGCAACATCGAAACCAACCTCTCCGGCTTCCTGCACTGACATGGCCCGCCGCAAGCACCACGAAGAGCACGCCAACCACGAAGCATGGGCGATCCCCTATGCCGACCTGATGACGCTGCTGCTCGCCTTCTTCGTGGTCATGTACGCGATTTCCTCGGTGAACGAAGGCAAGTACCGGATCATGGCCGACGCACTGACCGATGCCTTCGGGGGCGCGCCGCGCACGATCAATCCGGTACAGGTCGGCAACAAGCAGGTGCAGGGTGGCGGCTGGGACAGCCCCTCGGTGATCAAGTCCGGCACCAAGATCGGGCCCTCGGCGCCTGCGCCGTCGCACGACCCGACCCTGCTGCCGTCGATGGCCTCGCAGATGCGCATGCCTGTTTCGGTGCACAACCAGGAGCAGATCGCGCGCGCCGAGCGCCAGCTCAACAGCATCGCCGACCGCCTGACCGCCGCACTGGCGCCGCTGATCGACCGCGGCATGATCAGCGTGCGCCGCACCGAGCTGTGGATCGAAGTCGAGATCAACAGCGACATCCTGTTCCCCACCGGCTCGGCGGCGCTGGACATGCATGCGCGGCAGACCCTGGCCAGCCTGGCCGAGGTCCTGCGCGACGTGCCCAACAGCGTGCGCGTGGAAGGCCACACCGACAACGTGCCGATCGCCACCGCCACCTTCCCGTCGAACTGGGAACTGTCGGCCGGGCGCGCGGCCAGCGTGGTGCACCTGTTCGCCGACCAGGGCGTGCAGCCGTCGCGGCTGGCGATGGTCGGCTACGGCCAGTTCCGCCCGCGCGAAGAGAACGACAGCGCGCAGGGCCGCAACCGCAACCGCCGGGTGATGGTCATCATCCTGGCCGACACCTCGCACTCGGTGGACCCGCTCGGCCAGCGCCTGAACGCAGCCACCGGCGCCACCCGGAACACCGATACCGAACAAGCCGCGGCAACTCCGGCTACCGCCCCCACCTCCCCCATCGCACCGGTGAAGTTGCCGCCGGTGCCGGCTGGCAGCCGCGTCGGCGCCGCCGTTCCCCCGGCAATGAAGGAGTAATCCGATGCGCATCTGGGCAGTCGCCAACCAGAAGGGCGGAGTCGGCAAGACCACCACCACCCTCGCCCTCGGCCGCGGACTGGCCGCACTTGGCCATCGCGTGCTGCTGATCGACCTCGATCCGCACGCCTCGCTCAGCCGCGCGTTCGGCGTACCGGTGGACCCGCCGCCGGCTGGCGTGCTGGAGCTGTTCGGCGCCCCGCCCGCCGATCTTTCCAGCCTGTGCCATGCCAGCAGCATCCATGGCCTGGACTATGTCTGCGCACAGTCCGCGCTGGCCACGCTGGAACGCCGCAGCGCCAACCAGCCCGGCCTTGGCCTGGCACTGCAGAATGCGCTTGCGCGCCACCAGGGCCAGCACGACTACATCCTGCTGGACTGCGCGCCCACCCTCGGCCTGTTGATGATCAATGCGCTGGCCGCAGCCGATCGCCTGATCATCCCCACCCAGGCCGAGCCGCTGGCCCTGCATGGCCTGGATGGCATGGTCCGCACCGGCGAGATGGTCGAACGCTCGCGCCGCCGCCCGCTGCCGATCTCGATCCTGCCGACCCTGTTCGACCGCCGCACCCGCGCCGGCAACGAGTCGCTGCGCACGATGCAGGATCGTCACGGCACCCGTGTGTGGGAAGACGCGATTCCGATCGACACCCGCATCAGCAACGCCGCCGGCCTGACCCTGCCGAGCGTTGGTGAGGATTACCCGGGCCGCGGCCTGGCCGCCTATCGCCGCGCGCTGAACTGGATCCTCGGCGAGGATGCCCGCGCCCTGGAGCAGGCCGCATGAACAGCACCGGTGTACTGGACGACTACCTGGACGAACTGCTGGGCGAAGCGATCGCCGTGGCACCACCGGCTGCACCGCCGCCGGCGAGCGACGAAGCGTGCCCAGCAATTGCAGCCGACGCCAAACGCGAGCCGGCCTGGGATGACCTGCCGGCCGAGGTGATCTACGAAACCGAGACCGTCGCCGCTGCGCCTGCCGTCGACAACGCCGCACTCGAAGCCGCCTTCGAGGCGGCCGCAACGGCTGAGCGCGAGCCCACCTGGGACGATCTGCCCGCCGAAGTGATCTACGAAACGGAGACTGTTGCTGCTGCCACGGCAGAGGACGACGCAGCACTGGAGGCCGCCTTCGAGGCCGCCGCAATGCCTGTCGCCGCCCCCGAGCGCGAACCGACCTGGGATGACCTGCCTGACGAGGTGATCCACGAGACGGCCCCTGCTCCCGCCACCGCCAAGTCCGGCCCGGAACCTACATGGAACGACCTGCCGGACGAAGTGATCTACGAGACCGATCCGGCCGACAGCCATCGACTCGCCCACACCGACAGCCCCGGCCTGGAGGCCGCGTTCGAGGCCGCTGCAATGCCTGTCGCCGCCCCCGAGCGCGAACCGACCTGGGATGACCTGCCTGACGAGGTGATCCACGAGACGGCCCCTGCTCCCGCCACCGCCAA
>NZ_JAXAXM020000005.1:0-5849 GCF_047500745.2 Stenotrophomonas sp. FR024 | reverse complement strand
CCGGACGAAGTGATCTACGAGACCGATCCGGCCGACAGCCATCGACTCGCCCACACCGACAGCCCCGGCCTGGAGGCCGCGTTCGAGGCCGCTGCCGGCGGCGAGGACGTTCCTGCGCAACCAGCGGCCGTGGTCGCAGCACCCGCTCCAGTTGCACGCACCGATGCCGCGCCGCCACCGCGCGTGGCCGTGGACGCGCCAGCAGGCCACCGCCCGAGCAGCTGGCAGGAGCTGCAGGCACAGGCACATCGGCCCGCCAGCAGCCCGCATCCACAGAACCGACGCGCCGGCGAGCGCACCTCGCGCTGGCTGCGCCTGCGCTGCGGCACCCAGGCCTATGCACTGGAACTGCTGAAGGTGCAGGAAGTGGTGCTGCCGGTGCCGCTGCTGCCGTTGCGCGGCACTGCGCCGGCCATGCTGGGCATCATGAACCTGCGTGGCCAGGTGGTACCGGTGATGGACCTCGGCCTGCACCTGGGCGCCGCGGCCGCCGAAGACGACTCACAGACCCGCATCGTGGTGCTGGAGGAAGACGGCGAGACCATCGGCCTGCGCGTGTCGGCAGTGGAAGATGTCGCCAACCTCACCGATTCGCAGATCGAACCGCCCGATACCGCGCGCATCTGCCAGATCTCCAACGACCTGTTCCGTGGCGTCGCCCGGGTCAGCCAGCGCCCGATGATCCTGCTGGATGCCACCCGGTTGCTGAGCTGAGCGGAAAAAGGGGACGGAGGGGATTAAGTCGCAATCGACCAGGCTCTCCCGCAGCCACCCTCGGCAACGGCGACCACGCAGTGGGGGACGTAAGGTATTGATCCAACGGATCAACGCCTTGCGTCCCCGACAGGCACCGCATCGGCGCAAACCGCCGAGCCAGTTGCGACTTAATCCCCTCCGTCCCCTTTTCAACAGCGACCGCATCGACGCACCGCGTCGATTCCCCTAAAGAACCCCACCGGGGTGCCGTTATGGATCACGGAACCGTTTGTCCGGAGCAACGATGAGCACTGTCGAACTGGGTGGGGATCTCGGCATCGAGAGCACCACCGAGCTCAAGAACCGCCTCGCCCCGCTGGTGGCGCAGGCAGGCGAGCTGACCCTGGATGCCAGCCAGGTCGCCCGCATCCACACGGCCGCCGTGCAGGTGCTGTGTGCGTTCGTGCAGGCCCGCCGCGAGGCAGGCCTCGGCACCGGCTTCCTCGGTTGCACTGCAACCTTCCGTGACGCCGCGCGCCTGCTGGGCGTCACCCAGGCCCTGGGCCTGGACGTAACCCATGACAACCTGAAATCTGTGGAGAACGCTGCATGAGCGCACGTATCTTGGTGGTGGACGATTCGGCGTCAATGCGCCAGATGGTGTCCTTCGCCCTCACCTCGGCCGGTTTTGCCGTCGAAGAAGCTGAAGACGGCGCGGTCGCGCTCGGTCGCGCCAAGGGCCAGCGCTTCAATGCGGTGGTCACCGACGTCAACATGCCGAACATGGACGGCATCGCGCTGATCCGCGAACTGCGCCAGCTGCCGGACTACAAGTTCACGCCGCTGCTGATGCTGACCACCGAATCGGCCGCCGACAAGAAGTCCGAAGGCAAGGCCGCCGGTGCCACCGGCTGGCTGGTCAAGCCGTTCAATCCGGAACAGCTGGTCGCCACCGTGCAGAAAGTGCTGGGCTGATCGCCCGCCACCGCTCCCCCTCTTCGCTTCCGGACCACCACTGCCATGAGCATGGACCTGCAACGCTTCCACGCCACCTTCTTCGAGGAGAGCCGCGAAGGCCTCGACGCGATGGAGGCTGGCCTGCTGGCCCTGGAATCGGGGCAGCAGGACGCGGAGATCATCAATTCGGTGTTCCGCGCCGCCCACTCGATCAAGGGCGGCGCCGGCACCTTCGGCTTCGATGCGATCGCCGGCCTGACCCATGTGCTGGAAACGCTGCTCGATGAGCTGCGTGCCGGCAAGCGGGCGCTGGAAGGCCACGCCGTCGACGCCATGCTGTCCTCGGTGGACGTGCTGCGCGCCCTGCTGCGCGAAGCCGAACACGGCCAAGCCGCCGATCCCGCCGCAGTTGCTGCGGTGAAGGCGCGCCTGGAGGCGGTTCTTTCCGGCGAGGCCGCAGCGAGCGCCCCCGCGGCCGCCGCAGCCAAGGTGGACGATACGCCGGAAGCCTGGCAGATCGGCTTCACCCCGGCGCCATCGCTGTTCATGAGCGGCAACGACCCGCTGCGCATCATCCGCGAACTTGAGCACCTGGGTTCGCTGCAGGTCGCCGCGCGCATGGAACGCCTGCCCGGCTTCGCCCAGCTCGACCCGCTCGAGGCCCACCTGGCGTGGGACCTGGGTCTGGTCGGCAAGGTGCCGCGCAGCAAGATCGAAGACACCTTCGCCTGGGTGCTGGACGACTGCGAACTGGACATCCGTCCGGCTGCGCCGCCGAGCCTGGCCACCGAGGCACCTGCCACACCCGCCCCTTCCACACCGGCTGCCGTTGTGCCGGCGGCACCCGCCGCCGCTGCCAGCAGCGCTGGCGGCCAGGAAGCCGAAACCTCGATCCGGGTCAGCGTCGACAAGGTCGATGCGCTGATCAACCTGGTCGGCGAACTGGTCATCACCCAGGCCATGCTCAAGCAGGTCTCGCACGCGCTGGACCCGGTCCACGCCGAGAGCCTGTTCGCCGGCCTGGACCAGCTTGAACGCAACACCCGCGACCTGCAGGAAGCGGTGATCGGCGTGCGCATGCTGCCGGTCGATGCGGTGTTCCGCCGCTTCCCGCGCCTGGTCCGCGACCTGTCCAGCCGCCTCGGCAAGCAGGTCCGCCTGCGCACCGTCGGCGAAGGCACCGAACTGGACAAGGGCCTGATCGAAAAGATCGCCGATCCGCTGGTGCACCTGGTGCGCAACTCGATTGACCACGGTCTGGAAATGCCCGACGTACGTCGCGGTGCGGGCAAGGACGAGACCGGCACGATCACCCTGGCAGCCTCGCATCAGGGCGGCCATATCGTCATCGAAGTCAGCGACGACGGCCGCGGCCTGGACCGCGCCAAGATCCTGGCCAAGGCCACCGAACGCGGCCTGGCGGTGCCGGACAACCCGACCGATTCGCAGGTCTGGGACCTGATTTTCCAGCCGGGTTTCTCCACCGCCGATGCAGTCACCGACCTGTCCGGCCGTGGCGTCGGCATGGACGTGGTCCGCCGCAACATCCAGGCGCTGGGGGGCGAGGTCCAGATCGAAAGCAGCCTCGGCGCTGGCACCCGCACGCTGATCCGCCTGCCGCTGACCCTGGCCATCCTCGATGGCATGACCGTGGCGGTGGCCGGTGAAACCCTGATCCTGCCGCTGGCTTATGTGCTTGAGGCCCTGCAGCCGCAGGCCGAGGACATCCGCAGCATGGCCGGCGAAGGCCGCGTGCTGCGCGTGCGTGGCGAGTATCTGCCGATCCTGTCGCTGAGCGAGTACTACGGCTACGGCAACCGCGCCCCCGGCAGCGAATCGCTGGTGGTGGTGGTCGAAGGCGATGGCCAGAAGATCGCGCTGGAAGTGGACGAGCTGGTCGGCCAGCAGCAGGTGGTGGTGAAGAACATCGAGAACAACTACCGCCGCATCGGCGGGGTGTCCGGTGCCACCATCCTCGGCGATGGCCGCGTGGCACTGATCGTCGACATCGGCGGTCTGGTGCGCTCGCTGCGGATGCCGCAGGCCGCCTGATCCACGCTGCATGCGTGTACTGGACCGCCGCCCTTCGGGGCGGCGGTTTTCGTTTGCGCGCACGGCCACGATCTGACCGCGCTCGCTTCGCCAGGCATACCGTGAACTCCGTCTGCACGAAGGTTTCGGGCGCAACCTTGCCGTTCAAGCGAAAGCCCTGTCATGGCACCACTTTCGCGACGTCATCCCTACGCAACCGAATGTGATCTGCGTCCATAAAATCCATCCGAACTGCGCCGCTATTTCGCTTTGACGGCCGTCACCGAACCCCCACCGGGCACCACCGTTCGCTCTGCAACCACCCCCAGCCGACGCAACGACGCCGGCGCCCTGCCCACCTGGAGCACCCTGCATGAAGTGGTTCCACGATCTGCCCATCGCCCGCAAGCTGGCCGTGGGGTTCACCCTCACCACCTTGATGACCCTCGTCCTCGGCGCATTCGCACTGCTGCGGCTCAACGAGGCCAACAAGCAACTGGGCGAGATGGCCAGCAACGATATTCCCTCGGTGCAGCATCTCGGCGAGGCGCGCTCGCAACTCGGCGAGTTCCGCACCTACGAGCTGGCTCTGTTGAGCATGCTCGACCAGCCTGACAAGGTGGCCGACTACTACAAGCGCATGGACGACACCGCCAAGGCCGTACATGACGAACTGGCCGCCTACTCGGCACTGCCAGCCCTGGCCAAGGAGCGCGAGCTGTACGCTGCGGCAAACGTGCAACTGGACCGCTACTTCGCTGCCAACAAGGCCATGCGCGAAGCCGTCGCGGCAGGCGACGGCACCTTGGCGCGGCAGATCTCCGACGAACAGTCGCGCCCGGCCCGCCGTGATCTGTTCGCTGCGATGAAGACCCTCGGCACCCATATCGCCGGCCTGATGGATGCCAAGATCGCCGATGCAAATGCCACCCACCGCGCCAGCATGATCGCCATCATCGGCTGCATCGTGCTGCTGTCGCTGGTGGCAGCCGCGCTGGCAACGGTCATCTCGCGCGCCGTCACCGGCCCGCTCGGCAAGGCCGTACATGCCATCCAGGCCGTTGCCCGTGGCGATCTCAGCGTCAGCACCCAAGCCACCAGCAAGGACGAAGCCGGCAAGATGCTGGCCGCCACCACCGAAATGACCGCGATGCTGCGCCGCTTCTCCGAGCAGACCCAGCTGATGGCGCAGATGCACGCCGGTCCAGACATCAGCCACCGCATTCCGGAAGACTTCCCGGGCGTCTATGGGCAGCTGGCCAGCGGTATCAACACGGTCATTTTCGAACATCTCGACGCGATCCGCGATGCCATCGACGTGCTCAACCAGTACGCCACCGGCAACCTCACCCCGGACGCACGCCGCCTGCCGGGCAGCCGCGCGATCCTGCACGAGTCGATGGATGCGGCCAAGGCCAGCCTGCTGGCCATCAACACGCAGATCCAGCAGCTGGCCTCGGCGGCTGCCGCCGGCGACTTCAGCCAGCGCGGTGATGCGCAGCGTTTCGATCACGATTTCCGCGTGATGATCGAGCAGCTCAACAGCATGATGCAGGTGGCCGACGGCAACCTCGGCCAGCTCTCGCAGCTGCTGCAGTCGATCGCCGCCGGCGACCTGACCGCGCGCATGAACGGCCAGTTCAACGGCGTGTTCGCACGCATGCGTGACGACGCCAACACCACCGTCGCGCAGCTGACGCAGATCGTCGGCCAGATCCAGGCCAGCGCGTCCAGCATCACCCTCGCCGCTGGCGAGATCGCGTCGGGCAACAGCGATCTGTCGCGCCGCACCGAGCAGCAGGCCGCCAATCTGGAAGAAACCGCCGCGTCGATGGAGGAACTGACCTCCACCGTGCGCCAGAACGCCGAGCACGCCCGCCAGGCCAATCAGCTCGCCATCGGCGCACATGGCGTCGCCTCGCAGGGCGGTGAAGTGGTCGGCCAGGTGGTCACCACCATGTCGGCCATCGAAGCCTCGTCGAAGAAGATCGCTGAGATCATCTCGGTCATCGACGGCATCGCCTTCCAGACCAACATCCTGGCGTTGAATGCTGCAGTGGAAGCTGCCCGCGCAGGTGAACAGGGCCGTGGCTTCGCCGTGGTCGCCAGCGAAGTGCGCACCCTCGCCCAGCGCTCGGCCGCTGCCGCCAAGGAGATCAAGGGCC
>NZ_JAXAXM020000004.1:247217-313566 GCF_047500745.2 Stenotrophomonas sp. FR024 | reverse complement strand
CTTCGATCCGGCGATGCTGAAGGTGGGTCAAGCCTGCTTCCAGCAGGCTTGACCACGAACATAGGATCTCGACTCTACGGAATGCCGGTAGATCCACGCCATGCGTGGATGCTTCCGGTCATGCGGCCGAAGCGGCCACCTTCTCCAGGATCCGCTTGCCGCTGCTTTCCAGCGCCGCGTCTTCCTTTTCCTTCTGCTGCTGCGCCAGCTTCGCGCCCGGGCACTGCGCCAGCATGTAATTGGCGTCGAAGTTGAGCTTCTCGACCAGGAAGTCGACGAATGCACGCACCTTCGGCGAGACCAGGCGGCCACCGGCGAACACGGCGTTGAAGTCCACTTCCGGCCCGGTCCAGCCAGCCAGCACACGGCGCACCATGCCCGACTCAACGAACGGCTTGGCCATCACATCGCCGGTCAACAGCAGGCCTTCGCCACACACCAGCGCACCATTGAGCGCGGACATGTCGTTGGCGGTCATCAGCGGGGTGACCGGGAAGTCACGCAGCTCGCCACCGTTCTCGCCCAGCTGCCAGGTGAAGCGCGGCGAGTTGCCGGTGTGGTACGGCTTGCGCATCGCTAGGATGCGATGGAACTGCAGCTCTTCCGGATGCAGCGGCTCGCCATAGCGCTCGATGTAGGCCGGGCTGGCGAACACCTGCGTGCGCAGGCTGCCCAGCTTGCGTGCCACCAGGTTGGAATCGGGCAGGGCACCCACGCGCAGGGCCAGGTCCGCCTCACCTGCAATCAGGTCCAGCTTCTCATTGCCCATATGCATGTCCAGCCGGATCTCCGGGTACTGCGCATGGAACTGGCCCAGCAGCGGTGCAATCCAGGTGATGCCGATCGAGTAGGGCACAGTGAAGCGCAGCCAGCCGCGCGGACCGGACTGCAGCTGGCTCACCGCGCTCTCGGCTTCTTCCAGCTCGCGCGCGATGCGCTGGCAATGTTCGTGGTAGATCGAACCCGCTTCGGTCAGGCCGAGGCGGCGGGTGGTCCGGTGCAGCAGGCGCGCACCCAGGCGCGTTTCCAGCTCCTGCACTTTGCGGCTGACCGTGGTCTTGGGCAGGCCGAGCGATTTGGCAGCGGCAATGAAGCTGCCTTGCTCGACCACTTTGACGAAGATCAGCGTCTCGTTGAGATCGTGGGACATGGTCTGGGATCCTGGACGTCGGGGATGGGACAATCGTGACAGAACGATTGGACCGAGAGCGGGATGATTATTCCCCTTAATCAGGACTAATCAAGTAAAGGTTTGAGGTCTATCGTGGCGCCATTCGTTATTTGGAGCCCGTCCGCCATGAGCCTGCGCAACATTCTTGCCCGTCTCCGGAACGCCGGCCAGAGCACCCTGGACCTGGCAATGACCGTTGAAGTCCGCCCGAGTTCCTTGGTACATAAGGACTTCCGTGAGTTTACCGCGCCGATGCGTCAGCAGCGTGGCGGTGCCATCCGCCTGGCCCCGCACAAGGGCGACCGGCTGCGTCGAATCGGGACTATCCCGGATTTGGGAGGAAATGTCCCGTGAATGGGATGCTGACGCCCGAAGTCCTGGTCCTCGGCGGCACCGGTGCCGTCGGCCAGGGCGTGGTTGGCGCACTGCTGGAAGCCGGCAGCCCGGTGCTGGTGGTCGGTCGCGACCCGGGCCGGCTGGCGGCGCTGCATGAGCAGTTCGCCGATGAGCCGGGCCTGGAGACGCTGCTGGGTTCGCTCAGCGATGACGGCTCGGCGCGCGCACTGGCCGAACGCATCGCGCATCGCCCGCGTCCGCTGGCGGCAGTGATCGCCGCAATGGGCGGCCCTTACCGTCGCGGCCGGGTGACTGACCGCAACGGCGATGAACTGCTGGGTGCGATGCAGGCCGATCTGATGCCGCACGTGCACGCGGTGCGTCATCTGCTGCCGCTGCTGCAGGACAACGTGCATGCGCGCCGCTACGTGATGATCGGCAGCCCGGCCAATGCCAAGCCATGGGCGGGCTACGGCGAAACCTCGATCACCACTGCGGCGCTGCGTATGTACGCGCAGGTGGTGCACCAGGAAGCCCAGGCATTGGGCGTGCGCGCGCAGATGCTGGAAGTCTGCAGCCCGGTGTGTACGCCGGCCAACGCGGCCAATGCCTGCATCGAGTGGCCCAGCTCACTGCTGGTCGGCCGTCGCGTGGTCTCCCTGCTCGACGGCTGCCGCGACAACCGCGCCATCGTCCGCTGCGACAGCAGTGATGCCGAACTGCCGCGCGGCCTGCTGCACCTGGACGTTCCTCCCCTGTGGCGCGATACCGCAGGCGTCGCTTGACCTCGACCATGGTTGAGGTCGCAGGATACGCCGCCTGTTTTTGCAACACGTTCTCATCTAGCTGTACCACCCCTCCGTACGGATGCATGCCATGACTTCCCCCAATTCCACCCCACATCGTTTCGGCCATCGCATCGCGATGGTTGGCGTGTCGATCCTCGCCGCAGCCGTGCTGGCGGCCTGCAGCGGCGGCCACGCCGAAGAAGCCGGTGCACCGCCGCCGCCGCAGGTCAGTGCTGCACCGGTGCTGGTCAAGCAGGTCAGCCAGTGGGACGAGTTCAGCGGCCGCGTCGAAGCGGTACAGAGCGTTGAACTGCGCCCGCGCGTGTCCGGCTACATCGACAAGGTCAACTACGTCGAAGGCCAGGAAGTGAAGAAGGGCGAAGTGCTCTTCACCATCGACGCGCGCAGCTACCAGGCCGAGTACGATCGCGCCGCTGCCGAACTGGCCCGCGCCCGCACCCAGGCCACGCTGGCCCGCAGTGAATCCGAGCGCGCCAAGCGCTTGTCCGAGCAGCAGGCCATTTCCACCGAGACGGCCGAACAGCGTCGCGCTGCGG
Organism: Stenotrophomonas sp. FR024; assembly: GCF_047500745.2. Lineage (NCBI taxonomy): Bacteria > Pseudomonadati > Pseudomonadota > Gammaproteobacteria > Lysobacterales > Lysobacteraceae > Stenotrophomonas > Stenotrophomonas sp. FR024. The sequence goes on along the minus strand of NZ_JAXAXM020000004.1, from coordinate 310,714 downwards.
CTGACCAGTCCGGTGCCGCCGTACAGGCGGCCCAGGCTGCGCTGGATGCGGCCCGCCTCAACCTGGAGTTCACCAAGGTGCGTGCGCCGATCGACGGCCGTGCCGGCCGCGCGATGGTCACCGCCGGCAACCTGGTCACCGCCGGCGACAGCGCCAGCGTGCTGACCACGCTGGTCTCGCTGGACACCGTGTTCGTCTACTTCGATGCCGATGAAAGCACTTTCCTTCGCTATGCACAGATGGCACGCAAGGGTGAACGCCCGAGCGAGCGTGACAGCGATCTGCCGGTGAAGGTCGGCCTGTCCGGCGAAGAGGGTTACCCGCATTCGGGCAAGGTCGACTTCCTCGACAACCAGGTGGCACGCAGCACCGGCACCATCCGCGTCCGCGCGCTGCTGGACAACGCCGATCGCCAGTTCACGCCGGGCCTGTTCGCCCGCGTGCAGTTGCTCGGCAGCGGCCAGTTCCAGGCCCTGCTGATCGACGAGAAGGCTGTTCTGACCGACCAGGATCGCAAGTACGTGTACGTGGTCGACAAGGATGGCAAGGCCCAGCGCCGTGACATCCAGCTCGGCCGCACCGCCGACGGCCTGCGTATTGTCGAGCACGGCCTGGCCGCCGGCGACAAGGTGATCATCGACGGCGTGCAGAAGGTCTTCATGCCGGGCATGCCGGTGCAGGCCAAGGCCGTGGCGATGCAGCCGCAGGCTGCGCCGCCGGCACCGGGCCGCGATGCCACCGCCGCGCTGAACCACTGATCCGCCGTCTCCTGATCCGCGTCCCCGCTTAGCTGCCGGCGCCAGCAGCAGCCTTCCCTGCCTTCGTCATCTCGGCGAGGGGCGGGGAGGCTGTTGCCCGCCGAACGCCTTTCCCAGGAATTCCTCCATGGACTTTTCCCGTTTCTTCATCGACAGGCCGATCTTCGCGGCGGTGCTGTCGATCGTGATCTTCGCCGCAGGCCTGATCACGATTCCAATCCTGCCGATCAGCGAGTACCCGGAAGTGGTGCCGCCGTCGGTGGTCGTGCGCACGGTGTATCCGGGCGCCAACCCCAAGGTCATTGCCGAGACCGTCGCCACGCCGCTTGAAGAGGCGATCAACGGCGTCGAAGGCATGATGTACCTGAAGTCGGTCGCCGGCTCGGACGGTGTGCTGCAGATGACCGTCACCTTCCGCCCGGGCACCGACCCGGACGCGGCGGCGGTGAAGGTGCAGAACCGCGTGGCGCAGGCGCAGGCGCGCCTGCCCGAGGACGTGCGCCGGCAGGGCGTGACCACGCAGAAGCAGTCGCCGACCTTCCTGATGGTGGTGCACCTGACCTCGCCGAACGGCAAGTACGACACCCTGTACCTGCGCAACTATGCCCGTCTGCACGTCAAGGATGCGCTGGCGCGTATTCCGGGCGTGGGTGACGCGCAGATCTTCGGTGGTGGTGACTACGCCATGCGCGCCTGGCTGGACCCGGACAAGGTCGCCTCGCGCGGCCTGACCGCCAGTGACGTAGTGCGCGCCATGCGTGAGCAGAACGTGCAGGTCTCGGCCGGCCAGCTCGGCGCCGAACCGCTGCCGAACAGCCAGTTCCTGACCCTGATCAATGCCCAGGGCCGCTTGAAGACTGAAAAGGAATTCGGCGACATCGTGCTCAAGAGCGGTGTTGATGGCGAGATCGTGCGCCTGGCCGATGTGGCCCGCCTGGAACTGGGTGCCGGTGACTACACCCTGCGTTCGCAGCTGGACGGCAAGAACGCGGTGGGTATCGGTATCTTCCAGTCGCCGGGTGCCAATGCACTGGAGATCCGTGACCAGGTCATCTCGACGATGGACGAGATGCAGAAGACCATGCCGGCCGACGTGAAGTACGAAGCCGTGTATGACACCACCATCTTCGTGCGCGACTCGATCAAGGCCGTGGTCTCCACGCTGCTGGAAGCGATCGCGCTGGTGGTGCTGGTGGTGATCCTGTTCCTGCAGACCTGGCGTGCGTCGATCATTCCGCTGATCGCGGTGCCGGTGTCGGTGGTCGGTACTTTCGCCGCGCTGTACCTGCTGGGCTTCTCGATCAACACGCTGAGCCTGTTCGGCCTGGTGCTGGCGATCGGCATCGTGGTCGATGACGCGATCGTGGTGGTGGAGAACGTCGAGCGCAACATCGAAGAAGGCCTGTCGCCCACCGCCGCGGCCCACCAGGCCATGCGTGAGGTGTCCGGCCCGATCATCGCGATCGCGCTGGTGCTGTGTGCCGTGTTCGTGCCGATGGCCTTCCTGTCGGGTGTCACTGGCCAGTTCTACAAGCAGTTCGCGGTCACCATCGCCATCTCCACGGTGATCTCGGCGATCAACTCGCTGACCCTGTCGCCGGCCCTGGCTGCGCGCCTGCTCAAGGCCCATGGTGCGCCGAAGGACGGCCCGAGCCGCTTGATCGACCGCCTGTTCGGCTGGGTGTTCCGTCCGTTCAACCGCTTCTTCAAGTCCAGTTCGGAGAAGTACGAGCGTGGCGTGGCCCGCATCCTCGGCCGTCGTGGTGCGGTGTTCGTGGTCTACGCGATCCTGCTGGTCGGTACCGGTGTGATCTTCAAGCTGGTGCCGCCGGGCTTCATCCCGACCCAGGACAAGCTGTACCTGATTGCCGGTGTGAAGTTGCCGGAAGGTTCGTCGATCGCGCGTACCGATGAAATGCTGCGCAAGGTCGCCAAGATCGCCCAGGAAACCGATGGCGTGGCCCACACCATCTCGTTCCCGGGTTTGAACGCGCTGCAGTTCACCAACACGCCGAACACCGGTGTGGCGTTCATTCCGCTCAAGCCGTTCGCCGAGCGTCATGGCCGTACCGCCGCGCAGATCAACGCCGAGATCAACCAGAAGATCGCCGGCCTGCAGGAAGGCTTCGCCTTCTCGATGATGCCGCCGCCGATCCTCGGCCTGGGCAACGGCAACGGCTACCAGATGTTCATCGAGGACCGTGGCAACCTGGGTTACGGCGCGCTGCAGAATGCCGTACAGGCGATGCAGGGCACCGTTGCGCAGACGCCGGGCATGGCCTTCCCGATTTCCAGCTACCAGGCCAATGTGCCGCAGCTGGATGCCGAGGTCGACCGCGTCAAGGCCAAGGCACAGGGCGTGCAGCTCACCGAATTGTTCGACACGCTGCAGACCTACCTCGGCTCGGCCTACGTCAACGACTTCAACCAGTTCGGCCGTACCTGGCAGGTCATCGCGCAGGCGGACGGTCCGTACCGCGAAACGGTCGAGGACATCGGCAAGCTGCGTACCCGCAATGACCGCGGCGAGATGGTGCCGATCGGTTCGATGGTCACCATCAAGCAGACCTTCGGCCCGGACCCGGTGCTGCGCTTCAATGGCTATCCGGCGGCGGATCTGGCCGGTGAAGCCGACCCGCGCCTGCTGTCTTCGGCCGAGGCGATGAACAAGCTGACCGAGATCGCCGGCAAGGTGCTGCCGGTGGGCATGACCACCGAATGGACCGACCTGAGCTACCAGCAGGCAACCCAGGGCAAGGCCGCCTTCATCGTGTTCCCGGTGGCGATCATGCTGGCCTTCCTGGTGCTGGCCGCACTGTACGAGAGCTGGTCGCTGCCGCTGGCGGTGATCCTGATCGTGCCGATGACCCTGCTGTCCGCGCTGTTCGGCGTGTGGCTGACCGGTGGTGACAACAACGTGTTCGTGCAGGTCGGCCTGGTGGTGCTGATGGGCCTGGCGTGCAAGAACGCGATCCTGATCGTCGAATTTGCCAGAGAGCTGGAGATGGGCGGCAAGGGTATCGTTGAAGCTGCGCTGGAAGCCTGCCGCCTGCGCCTGCGCCCGATCGTGATGACCTCCATCGCGTTCATCGCCGGCACCGTACCGCTGGTGCTGTCGCACGGTGCAGGTGCCGAGGTGCGCTCGGTGACTGGTATCACCGTGTTCGCCGGCATGCTGGGCGTGACCCTGTTCGGCCTGTTCCTCACCCCGGTGTTCTACGTGGCCCTGCGCAAGTTCGTCACCCGCAACGGTGGTGGCCAGCTGGTGCAGCACGGCGAGCCGACCATCCACCACTGACATGGAACCCCGTCGCCGCCGGTCGCTGGCCGGCGGCGGCTTCCCCCTCACGAGGCAAGAATCCATGAACTCTCATCAGAACAAGATCGCGCTGGTCACCGGCGCCACCCGCGGCATCGGCGCCGAGACCGTGCGCCAGCTGGCCCAGGCCGGCGTGCATACGCTGCTGGCCGGCCGCAAGCGCGAGACCGCCGTAGAGCAGGCGCTGAAGCTGCAGGCCGAGGGCCTGCCGGTGGAAGCCATCCAGCTGGACGTGACCGATGCCGCCAGCATCGCCGAAGCGGTCGAGCAGGTACGCCAGCGCCATGGGCGCCTGGACATCCTGGTCAACAACGCCGGCATCATGATCGAGAACCCGGCGCAAGCGCCGTCCGAACAGTCGCTGGATACCTGGAAGCGCACTTTCGACACCAACGTGTACGCACTGGTTGCGGTGACCCAGGCCTTCCTGCCACTGGTCAGGCAGGCCAAGTCCGGGCGGATCGTCAACGTTTCGAGCATGCTCGGCTCGCAGACCCTGCACGCTGATCCGACCTCGGGCATCTACGATTTCAAGATCCCCGCGTACAACGCCTCCAAGGCAGCGGTGAACAGCTGGACGCTGGCACTGGCGCATGAACTGCGCAGCACCCAGATCAAGGTCAATACCGTGCATCCGGGTTACGTGAAAACCGATATGAACGGCGGCCACGGCGAGATTGAGATCAGCGAAGGCGCGCGCTCCAGCGTGCAGATGGCACTGATCGGCCATGAAGGCCCGAACGGCAGCTTCACCTACCTGGGTGAGGTGCTGCCATGGTGATCCGCACGTTGGCGATGGCCGTCTCCAGCCTGGTGCTGGCAGGCTGTGTCAGCGTCGGCCCGAACTACAAGGCGCCGGTGCAGGAACCGGTGGTGCTGCAGGGGGCGCAGCAGCCGGTGTTCAGCACCACCTCGCCGGTGGCGAGCTGGTGGGCGCAGTTCGATGATCCGGTGCTGGAAGAACTGGTTCACGGCGCACTGTCGGACAACCTGGACCTGCGCGTGGCCGTGGCCCGCGTCAGCCAGGCCCGCGCGGTGTTCGTCGAAAGCCGCTTCGACCAGGCGCCCCACGTTACCGCGGGCGGCAGCTACGATCGCCGCAAGCAACCCGATCCGCAGCTGGGTGGGCAGCGGGTGTTCAGTGAAAGCTACCAGCTCGGCTTCGATGCGGGCTGGGAGCTGGATCTGTTCGGCCGCAAGCGCCGTGCTGCAGAAGCCGCGCGTGCCGACCTCGACGCCGAGCAGGCCAACCTGGCCGACGCACAGGTACTGATCGCCGCCGAAGTGGCACGCAACTACTTCGAGCTGCGCGGCACACAGAAGCGCATCGCCGTGGCCCAGCACACCCTGGTCAATCTGCGCGAGACGCAGAAGCTGACCGAGGCACGCTGGGAGCTGGGCGCCGGCAGCGAGCTGGACGTGCAGAGCAGTCGTGCCCGGCTGAAGGCGATCGAGGCCGACATTCCGCTGCTGGAAGTGGCCGAAACGCAGTCGCGCAACCGCCTGGCGGTTCTGCTGGGCCAGCGTCCGGAAACGCTGACCGCCATGCTTGCGCCGCACGAAGTGCCGGCATTCGCCAAGGCGCTGCCGCTGGGCGATACCCGCGAGCTGCTGCGCCAACGCGCCGACGTGCGCGTGGCCGAGCGTCGTCTTGCCGCCGCTACCGCGCGGGTGGGCGTGGCCACGGCCGATCTGTTCCCGCGGCTGTCGCTGTCCGGATTCGTCGGCTTCCTCGGTGGCGATGCCAGTGGCCTGGTCAATGGCAACAACAAGGCCTGGTCGCTGACGCCGTCGCTGAGCTGGGCGGCCTTCGATTTCGGCACCGTGCGTGCACGCCTGCGTGCCAGCAAGGCCGAGGCCGAAGGCGTGGCAGCACAGTACGAGCAGACGGTGCTGCTGGCACTGGAAGACACCGAGAACGCGCTGACCCGCTATTCCAAGCAGCAGGCGCGGCTGGCGATCGTGGTCGAGCAGGCGCAGGCGGCACGCCGTGCCGAGTCGCTGGCGCAGATCCGCTATCGCGAGGGTTCGGAGGACTTCCTGACCCTGCTCGATGCACAGCGCACCCAGCTGTCCGCTGATGATGCGTTGGCCGCGGCCGAAGCCGAGGTCAACGTCAGCGTGGTGGGGGTGTACAAGGCGCTGGGTGGTTGGGGTCAATCACCGCAGCCGGCGAGTGTGGCGCAGGTGCAGTAACCGCAGGGGACGGAAGCAGTGGCTTCCGTCCCTTTCTTCTTTCAGGGCCAGTGATTGGCCGGTACCTCGCGCTCGCGCATGCGCACGATGCAGAAGCGATGGCCGGTCGGTGCTTCCATCACCCACCAGCGTTTGACGAAGCCTATCCGCCGCGCGCCGAGCTTCTCCAGGCGGTCGGCCTCGGCGTCGATGTCGTCGCTCTCGATGTCCAGGTGCACCCGTGAAGGATGATTGACGCGTTGCACCTCCACGTTCAGGCCTGCGGGCGCGCCCTGCAGGTCGGCGTACTCGGCGCCGTCTTCGGCATAGGCGGGCTGCGCCTGCAGGCCGAGCGCGGCGGACCAGAAGCGGGCGCCTTCGTCGGCGGGAATGCCCTCGCAATCGATGATGAAACCGGCCAGGCGACTCTGGTGTGCCATGCCTTTCTCCACAGTTCGGGAACGGGGGCAGGGTAGCGCGGTGTGTGCTGTGGACGTTGTCACAGTCGTGACGTTTCTGACTCTGCCGGAAGCCGTGTCCGCCGTGTAACTAGTGGGGCAGATTCCAGGGAGTAAAGACGATGAGTGATGACAGGCGGGATACCCAGCGCATGCTGTTTGGCGACCCGGGGCCACCCGGCGCGGGCCTTTCGGTGGCGGTCGTTGTGCTGCTGGTGCTGGCGACGATGGCCGCTGCGATCGGTTTCCTGCGACTGCCTGATCCGATGCTGGGGCTGGGCCTGATCGGCGTTGCCGTGTTCCTTGCTGTCGGCGCCCGCATCTGCCAGGCGCGCAACCAGCACCTGGCATTGTACCGGCTGTTGTCGCGGCAGCCGCCGCGGTAGCCACGGCGGCCGCGGAGATTCAGTGCTTCGGCCAGTCCAGCTCGACCACCAGCGGGAAGTGATCCGACGGCAGCACGCCGTCGATGCGGCGGTCATCGGTGAGGAAACTGCGGGCATGGAAGCCGCGCACCAGCACCCAGTCCAGCTGCACGGTGGCCTTGCCGGTGAAGTCGTGGAAGGTCAGGCGTGGTCCCTGCGGTGCCTTCACCTGCGTGCGTGTGTCCTGCAGCAGGCGAGTGAATGCCTTGTAGGTGTCACCGCCGGGCTCGCTGTTGAAGTCACCGGTCAGGACCACCGGCAGGTCGGCAGGCAGGGCTTGCAGGCGCTTGCCGATCAGCTCGGCACCCTTCACCCGGCGCGGTTCGTCCTCGTCGCGATAGGGCAGGTGGGTATTCATGAAGTAGAAACGGCGGCCATCGTCCAGGCGCCGGAACAGGGCCCAGGTGACCATGCGCGGGTACAGGTTGCCCCAGCTGATGCTGCCGGGTACTTCGGGCGTATCGGATAACCAGAAGTTGCCGGATTCCTCGATGGCCAGCACCTTGCTGTCGTAGAACACGCCCATGTGTTCATCGCCGCTGCCACCGCGGCGGCCTTCACCGAACCAGCGGTAGCCGGGCAGATGCCCGGACAGGAAGTCGGCCTGTTCCTTCACCAGCTCCTGCGTGCCAATCACGGCCGGGTGTGCATCGAGGATGACCTTGACCATGGCATCGCGACGGTCCGGCCAGCGCTTGCCCGGTTCGGTATCGGCCGGGGTACGGACATTGAACGACATCACTTTCAGTGGCACCGGCGCAGCAGCCCAGGCGACGGCAGGCAGAGCAAGCGCCAGCAGCGCACACAGCGCAGGGCGACGGAAACGCGACAACATCGTGGAATCCCTCCATTCCATGAAAACGGTTTCATGAAGCATGCCATGGACGGTGGGGTCGGCGATATGCCGGGATGGGCGGATGGAAGATGCCGGGCGGGCGGTGAAGGTCCCGCCCGGCGGATCGCGCGGGCGCGATCAGGAGGTCATGGGTGCTCAGTCGGCGGGCAGGTACCACTGGCCATTCTGGTCAATCCAGTACACCTGGATGTAGGGAGTGCCGTCCTCGTCGAAGTACGTCACTTCGCAACGTTGATGGTAATAGGGCCCCATCTTGACCCGAACGCAGTTCGTGTTCTCCGGACCACCGCCACCACCGCCGGCGGTGGCCTGGGACGGCGTGGAGAGAGCTCCCACGGCAAACATCAGTACGGCCATCGAGGCCAGGTGCAGTTTCATGGGCATCATCCTTGTGTCTGCAATCGCGCATCTGCGCGGTGTCGTGCAACTACCCCCGGGTAGAGCATGCACCCGAGCGGCAGCTGCTACATGCGCGCCGGCCCTGCGGGCGGCCCGGCGCAGTCCCCTGCCGGCTCAGTCGCGCAGGTAAGGGTTGCCGTACTCGTCGATCCAGTACTCGGCTTCGTACACGTTGCCGAACTCATCGGTGTAGGTTTCCGTGCAGTGCTGGTGGACCCGGTTGTGGTCCACTTTCACCGGCACGCACGAAACATTTTCTTTCGGTCCCCCGGCATTGGCGTCCGCCACCGGAGCCAGGGTTGCCGTTGCCATCACCAACGCGGCCATCGCGGCCAGTTGCAGTTTCATAAGCATCGTCCTTGCTTTCTGCAATCGCGCACATGCGCATGGCGTGTGTAACACGCGAACCAGAGCGCCGGAAGTGTCTTGCCCGGATCAGTCCTCGATCTCGCCGCGCCGACTGGCAGCACGCACCGCCTGCGCGGTGGTTGCCACGCCCAGGCGCTGGCGCGCGCGTCGCAGATGATTCTCCACCGTACGGGCGGAAAGCCCCAGCGTGGCCGCGATTTCCGCCTGGCGACGGCCGGCGGCGACCCAGCGCAGCACCTCGCGTTCGCGCGTGCTCAACGCACTTCCGGAAAGCTCGGTGGGCGTCTCGGAAAGCCGGCGTGCGGCACGGAATGCTGCAGCTGCAGCAGCATCCAGCAGCAGTCGCGCGCTGGCCGATGCATCGATCGCTGTCCCGGCAAAACTGATCGCGCCTTCCAGCCCTGTGGTGCCGAACACCGGCACCTGCAGACCGTGCAGGCCTTCACCACGTGGCTGCTTTACCACCTGATAGCGTTCGCCGCGAACGCCCTGGCGCTTGCTCCAGAAGAACGGCGCGTCACTGTCCAGAACGTGGCGATTGACCGGACAGGCGTGCAGGTAGCGCGCGAGGTCGGTAGTGCTGCCGTCGCCGAACCAGTCGCCCTCGATCCAGTACACGCGCTGGGTACCGCGTTCCAACCCCGTGCCGGTGGCGAACACCAGCACGCGGTCGTAGCCCAGCGGTGCAGAGATGCCGCGTAGTACCGCGCCCACCGCACTCAGTGAGCGGGCGCGTTCCAGTTCCAGCAACGCCTGCACCAGATCGCTCACGCCAGTCAGCGCCCGGCCAATGCGTCGAGCAGCGTGCGCGCGGCCAGCTTGCCCAGCGCATTGCCGGCCAGCGGGCTGTCGCCGGTCAGCAACAGGCGGTCCTGCAGCACGCTGCCATCGATGCCGTCGTTGACGATCTGCACGCCCTGCTGCGCCAGGCGCTCACCGAAGAACCACGGCAGCTGCCCGGGCATGTAGCCGATCTCCGGCGTCTGCCGGTCCATCGCATCGGGGAAGGCACAGATGCGGTAGCCGCGGAACAGCGAACCACCGTCGGACTCGTCAACGCCTGCGGCCAGCAATGCGGCCGGGCCGTGGCAGAGGGTGATGATGTGACGTTGCTCGGCCATCGCCCAGTGCAGGGCCGCCTTTACCGCGCGACTCTGCGGCAGTCCGATGAGGGCGCCGTGGCCACCGGGAATGAACACGGCTGCATAGTCCGACGCGGCATCGAGGCCTGCCACCACCTCATCCAACGGCAGTGGCTGGCGGAAGCGGGCTTCGTAGCGGTCGTACAGTCCGCCGATCTCCTTGTCCTCATGCGGGAACGCCCACCACTCGAACTTGGCGGCGTTGCCGGACAGCGTCGCCACATCGATGTCGAAGCCGGCCTTGTCCAGGTGGTACATCGGCAGCAGGGTTTCCACCGGATGGTTGCCGGTGGAGAACAGGTGGCCGTTTGCGGTGGGCAGATAGCGTTCGTCCGCAGCGATCATCAGCACCTTCCAGCGGCCATCGCGGCGAGCGTCGGGATAGTCGGCGCCGGACAGGTCGCTCTTCGCCGATGTGAACTGTGACAGCGAGTACGGCGACGGGAAGAAGGCGTCGCGCTCGGCCGGATCGGGGCTGGGGTGGCGGCTGGGCTCTTGCGTGTTCATGCGGACCTCCAGTGGGGTAGTGGAGCCAGCATAGAAGGGCGGATGCGTACAGGCGATGAGGGTTTTCCCCTCATTCGCCCCCTGCTATTTCACCACGGCGCCGTGCTGTTGCATGTCTTCATGCAGGATCCGCCGCAGTTCGACGATGGCCGGCGTGGCTTCCTGCACGCTGTGCCCGGACACGATCACCTTCTCCGAATCCGCGTGCGGAAGGTGCGAGCTCCAGTAGGGCACCAGCCCGTCGTCGGTCTTTTCCAGCGGACCATCTGCCTTGGCGCGCGCGATGATCGAGTGGTAACGCACCTTCGGTGCCATCGGCAGGTCGGCCACGGCGCGCACGAAGGGATCGTCCTTGTCCAGGTTCTGGATGCTGTTCATCTGGTAGCCGTGCTTGCCGTCGTTGCGATCGATCTTGCCGTCGTTGGCGATGGTGGCCACGTCCTCCAGGACGGTCAGTGGCAGCCGTACCAGGCGGCCGATCCAGCGGCCGAGGCGGGTGCTCGCCACATCGGTACCGCGGTGCGGCGTGGCAATGAATACCACGCGCGATACTTCCGGTTCCGGCAGGAAGGTCAGCACCGGCGCGCCCTTGGTGCGCAGCAGCTCCTGCTGCGCAGGCGTCATCTGTGCGGTCGCCAGCAGGGTCTCTACCAGGTGGTCGCCGGAAGAAGACACCATCAGCCGTGAGATCACCCCACCCATGCTGTGCCCGACCAGCACCATGTCATGCGAGGCCTGCGCCTTGCCGCTGGGGTCGAAGTGCTTGAACACCTCATCCAGCGTGTGGCGCATCGCATCGTGGCTCATCGCGATGGGCATGTTGGTCGGGTAGTAGAACTGCCAGACCTGGAAGTCCTGGCGGATCTCGTCGTCGCGCATCAGCTCGTTGGCGACGTTGACCCAGGCTTCCGGGCTGCTGGCCAGGCCATGGATCATCAGCAGCACGCGGCGGTTTGGGTCGTAGGGCTGCATCATGTACAGATGCGGCGTGTCGATGCCGCCCTTGCCACCGAACAGCGAACGCAGCGATTGGTGGCTGAAATTGGAGCGCGCCAGCCACAGTGCGTAGCCTGCGGTGAAGTTCGCGGCCAATGGCACCTGCTGCCCATGCAGGGTGACTTCCGTGACCTGGTAGGGATCGTGGATCTCCAGTTCCGGCTCGTCGTCGTGCAGTACTTCCCACAGGTTCTTTCCGGAGAAGCGCAGCAGCACCGTCATCGATGGCGACGGCATCTCGCTCCAGCTCTGCGTGACGGGCGTGGTGGCCTGCGCGGCGGCTGTGGTGGCCGGCGGCGTGGTGGCCGTAGTGGCGGCGGGATCATCCATCACGGCCACCAGTTCGGCACCGAAGCCATCGCGGCGATGCACGCTGCGCAGCGTGCCGGTGAACGACAGCGAGGCTGCCGGTACCAGTTCGGTGGGCGTACGCGTATCCAGCGGTGATGCTTGGCCCGACGGCGCCAGCACGAACGTCCAGCGGCCCAGCTGGAAGTGGCTGGCTTCACCATGCACGCGCCCGGTGGCATAGGCGTTGTACAACTGCACCGAGGCTTCCTGCACGGCCAGGTTGTAGTAGTCGCGCACCTGGGTCTGGCGGTCTTCGAAACCGCGCTGGTTGGCCGTGCGCTCGGTGAAGAACAGGTAGGCGTAGGCCTGCCGCGCGACCTGCATCCACGCGTCCAGGCGCGGCTGGAAGTCCGCATCCAGTTCGGTGATCGCGCTCTTGGCGCGGCCTGACGTGGAGTACTCGCGCTTGGGCGCGGGCAAGGTCATCGCATACTGCAGCCACAGCTCGGCCAGGCTGGAGCGCTTGTCCTCCTCGCGCACCACGATGCTGCCTTCCATGGCCTCGATGCAGGGCAGGCCTGGCTTGGCGCAGACGCCTTCGTCGAGGCCGGCGACGCGCAGGGTTTCCATGGTGGCCGAACTGAGCTTGCCGGTGGTCAGGATGTCGCCGCGTTTCAGGGCGATGTACTGGCCGGGGGTGACCGAGGCCACCTGCACCGACGGCCCGAACTGGCGCAACGTCGCGCAGCCGCCCAGAGTGAGCAGCACGGTGATGATGAGGGTCGTGCGGCCGATGAAGCCCAAGCCCGTGGTTGCCATACGATCCTCCTGCGCGGTGGCGCCACTCTAGCGGTCGGCATGTCAAAGCGGAAGATACCGGGCGGTCGGTTTGGAGCGCGGAAATGCCGCCAACCGGGCGATTCAGGCATTCCCGTGTGACACTGGGGTGAACAGGATGAATGCGGGGCTGCGATGCGATGGCTTGAGACCCGTGTTCCTCCGCCTCTTGTGATGCTGTTGTGCGCCGCCATCGGCTACATGGGCAGCCGATGGCAGCCGGGCGGGGCGCTGCAGCTACCCGTGCCGGAGGTGCTTGCGGGTCTGGTGATGGCCTTCGGCGTGGTATTGAACCTGCTGCCGAAGCTGGCCTTCCGGCGCGTGGGCACCACGGTCAACCCCCTGCGGCCAGCGACGTCGAGCGTGCTGGTCACGCACGGCGTGTACCGCTACACGCGCAACCCGATGTACCTGGGCCAGGCCACTGTCCTGGCAGGTGCGATGCTGTACCTGCAGAACCTGACCGCACTGCTGGCCGTGCCGCTGTTCGTGCTGTACATCAACCGATGGCAGATCATGCCGGAAGAGCGGGCACTGTCGGCCCGCTTTCCCGAGGCATACGCAGCCTTCCGCCAGCGGGTACGGCGCTGGCTCTAGCGCGGGTCAGGCCGTCACGGTGTGATCTGGCACTTCACGGCAGCGGAATAGCCTTCGTAATCATCACCGGCAATCACGTGCAGGGTGTGGTGCTTGTCGATGCGCTTCACGTAGGACGGTGCTTCGGTGTTGGCGTATTCGTTGACCGTGGTCACCGACCAGGTCTTGGCCAGGCGCTTGGGGTCGACACCGTTCAAGTAGACGAAGATGCTCTTCTCGCCCTCGGCGACATTCACGTCGGCATGGGTGACGGTACCGCCGAACAGGGCGACCGGCGTGGTTTCCGGCTCGAACGTGCCGCCAGGCTTTCTGGCCAGGCCGGCTGCCTGCAGGGCATCGATGGCCTCGGCTTCGCTGAAGGTCGAGCCTGCCTTGCAGGCCAGCAGGGCTTCGAGTGTTGCGGTGCCGGGCGGCGCGATGGCGGGTGCAGCCGCGTGCGCAGCCGGGGTCGCGGCACAAGCAGCCAGGAGCAGGGCAGAGGTGATGATCACGGTTCTCATCGCAGGTCCTTCTGTAGATAGTGGGCAGCAACACGGACGGAGGATGCCGCCTCATTGTGCGATGTTCCAGTCAGTGCCGCGTGCAGCAATGGATCATGACCCATTCCGGTTGCCGTCGTCCGATTCAAGCAAGACGGCGCCGTCGCCGCGTTGTGACAACTGGTCGCCAGGGTTTCGCAACGGACAGTCCTTCAGTGACAGGCAACCACAGCCGATGCAGCCGTCGAGCTGGTCGCGCAGCTGGACCAGGCTGCGGATGCGCTCGTTCAGCATGTCGCGCCAGTTGCTGGACAGCCTTGCCCAGTCCTTCGAACTGGGCGCCCGTTCGGCTGGAAGATCATCCAGCGCGATCTTGATCGTGGCCAAAGGAACGCCCGCCCGCTGTGCGACCTTGATCACGGCAATGCGCCGCAGCACGTCGCGGCGGTAGCGGCGCTGGTTGCCGTTGTTGCGCCAGCCATGGATCAGTCCCTTGGCTTCATAGAAGTGCACGGTGGCAATGCTGACCCCGCTGCGACGCGCGACTTCGCCCACGGAAAGCGGAACGCTGACATCGATCTTCATGGCCGGGGTTCCTTGACCTCATCAATACATGAGGTTTTATAAGGCAGTTCCCTTTTTCCTGCATGTGAACCCTGGGCTGCAGGTCATGAATCATAGGTTTGAACGAAAATGGAACAGCAAGGCATCGCCGTCCCCGGCACCCGCTGGGGCGATCTCCTGTCCGGCCGCAATGCAGTGCGCTCACTTGCCCTGGCGGGCGGGGTCGCACTGCATGCGGTCAACGTCTACATCGCCACCACCATGTTGCCAACCGTGGTGGAGGACATCGGTGGCCTGGATCTCTACGCATGGAACACCACGCTCTTCGTGGTCGCGTCCATCCTGGGTTCGGCACTGTCGATCAAGCTGCTTGAACGTGCCGGGCCTCGTGGAAGCTATGCACTGGCGACGCTCATCTTCGCAGCCGGTGCCGTGATCTGCGCGCTCGCGACCTCGATGCCGATGATGCTGGTGGGGCGGCTGGTGCAGGGTGTCGGCGGCGGCTTCCTGTTCGCACTGGCCTACGCCATGATCCGGCTCGCGTTCGAAGAACCGCTCTGGCCCCGCGCGATGGCCCTGGTTTCGGGGATGTGGGGCGTGGCGACGTTGATCGGGCCTGCGGTGGGCGGCGTCTTCGCCGAATGGGGCGTATGGCGGGCCGCATTCTGGTCGGTCACCGCGGTTGCCGTGTTGTTCGCGCTGCTGGCGTCGAACGTCCTTCCGCAGAGGGAGGCATCGTCTTCAGCTGCGGCCAGGTCCTCGGTCCCGTGGCTGCAGATCCTGCTGCTGACCCTGGCCGTCATCAGCGTCTCCCTTGGCAGTACATCCTCGAGCGCAGTCAACAATTTCATTGGCATCGTGATGGCCGTGTTCCTCGCAGTGGTGCTGGTGAGGATCGAGTCCCGCGCGAAGCAGACGCTGCTTCCTTCCGGCGCTCTCCGGCTCCGCTCGCGGCTGGCCGCGTTGTATGGGCTGATGTCGCTGCTGGTGGTGATGATCACCAGCGGCGAGGTCTTCGTGCCACTGTTCCTGCAGGTGCTGCATCAGCAATCACCGCTTGCTGCGGGCTACCTCGCGGCGCTGATGGCGGCCGGTTGGACGCTCGGGTCGTTGGTCGGCTCCGGCTTCAGCGGGCGCGCCGTTGACCGGGCGTTGATGATCGGCCCGGCGCTGGGGTGGGTGGGCATGATCGGGCTGGCGCTGCGGGTGCCGGCTGCGGGCAGCGGTACGTGGTTGCAGATGGTGCCGATCTGCGTGGCGCTGGCCGTCATCGGGATCGGCGTGGGTCTGGCTTGGCCTCACCTGCTGACACGTGTTCTGACCTCTGCACCGCCGGAGGAACAGGAGCGCGCCGGTGCGTCGATCACCACCATCCAGCTGTTCGCCACCGCGGCCGGGGCAGCGCTTGCCGGGATGGTCGCCAATGCAGCGGGACTGATCGAGCCGGGCGGGGCCGAGGGAACCGCGCGTGCGGCCCGGTGGCTGTTTGCCACCTTCGCGTTGGCGCCGATGCTGGGCATGCTGCTGGTGAAGCGATGCCGCTTTCCGGCAGACGTGAACTGAGGAACGGAGGAGGGCGCAGCGACCTTGCCGGGCCGCTGCGCCATGCCATCAGTTGCTGGCTGCCTTCACGGCTTCGGCCGCGTCAATGATGCCTGGCCCGCAGCCACCCGGGCAGTTCGCTGCGGCGATCGGGTGCGCAGTGCGACGCAGGATGTCCTTGACCTGGTCGGTGGTCTTGGGCACCGGCGCCACCGCTTGCATCAGCGCGACGATGCCAGCGACGTGAGGCGCCGCCATCGAAGTGCCGGACATGAAGTCGAAGGCGTTGTTACCCACCGTGGACAGGATGCCCTGCGCCGGATGCTGACGGGTCGGGGCGCAGTTTGCCTGGCTAGGCGGCGTGGCCAGCGGCAGGAACTCGCCGACGGACGCGCGGCAGGACCAGGTTTCACCACCGGGTGCGGTGATATGGATGCCTGCGCCATAGTTGGAGTAGAACGCGCGTCGCCCGCCCTGATCGTTGGCAGCCACCGCGATCACGCCCTTGCAGTTCGCCGGAGCAAACTCGGACACATCCAGATTGCTGTTGCCGGCGGCGACCACCACGATCGTGCCCTGCGCGGTGATGTCGTCGATTGCATCCTGCTCGGCCGGCGAGCAGGCGCGGCGGCCGCCCAGGCTGAGATTGATGACTTCGGCCGGGTTCGCATTGGCCGGGACGTTGGGCACGTTGATACCGGCACTCCAGAGCATGCCATCGATGATGTCGGCGGAACCGCCATTGCCCTGGTTGCCGAGTACGCGTACCGGCACGACCTTCGCGTTGTAGGCCACGCCGGCCACGCCGATCTGGTTGTTGGTCACCGCAGCGACCGTTCCGGCGACGTGGGTGCCGTGTGCGATGCCCGAGGCATCGAAGGCATCGGCGTCGCGTCCATCGCCATCGTCGGATCCGCCACAGCCGGGATTCATTCCGCCGATGATGCACTGCCAATCACTGAACGGACGGGTCGACGAGATCATGTCGTAGCCCGGCAGCAGGTTGGCCTGCAGGTCGTTGTTGTTGAGGTAGCCCGAATCGACCACAGCCACCACCACGCCCTGGCCAGTGGAGCGATCCCACGCGCCGGGCAGGCGCGCACCACTGGTCGGATTGCTGTAGTGCCACTGCTCGCCGTAGCGTGGGTCGTTCGGTGTGGCGAATGCGCTCATCATGTAGTTCGGCTGCACGTACTCCACATCCGGATCGTCGGCGATGCGCTGCATCAGGATCTGCGCTTCCGGGAGGTCCAGTGGCTTGTCCGTGGTGACCACGTCGGCCCCGCCGCCCATGCGGCGTTGATGGGTTACGGACGCGGCTGCTGGCGGTGCGTTGCCGATCGAACGCTTGCTGCGCTGCTGGACGCCGAGGCGCTTCTTCAGCGCATCCTGCGCGGTGGTGGCGGAGACGCGCTTGCTGCTGCCGTCCCGGTACTTGACGATGAAACTGCTGTACTGCTCGTTGCTGGCCATGCCTCGCGTCCATACCCGTTCGGTGGGTTGGGCGAAGGCGGGGGCGCTGGCCAGGACCAGGGTGATGGCGCTGGCAAGGGAAACCCGAAGCGACGTACGCATGGATACAGTTCCTTTGTGGAAGATGTGTCGAACAGGCCGTGCCCTTCGGGCTCGGCTTGGATGTGAAGGGTGCAGGTGTCCCGTGGTCTCCTTTTGATGGCGACCAAGGACGAACGGCTTCGCGGACACATCCCCCCCAAGGAGAGGGTGGGAAATTTCTGAAGTGGTTTAGTGATGTCGAAAGCGAGAGAAGATGGCGGTTGCCGACATTGCTTGACGGCATCGGACCGCGATTGCGCCGCGGCGTCGAACTTCGCAGCGGCGTAGAGCAGCCAATAAAAAAGCCCGGAAACCCACGCTGGTGGAATTTCCGGGCTTCTCCGGTCCTTGACGAACCGTTCGTTGGTGGAGGTGGGCGGATCGTCCCAGCACCTCTTTCTAAGCAGTTGAACTGCAAGGAAAAGTTGCCGGGCCCGCTCCCTCAAAACGATACCTCAAACGATACCCAATCGTAGCATGCAGGCACGGTAAGGGGCTCGTGGGCGGCCGTTCTCGAAAGAGGACGGCATGCTGTGGAAACTTGTGGCGGTGATGGCTTTGTTGGCCGGCGTTCCGGCCTGGGCGCAGGGCGGTTCGATTCCGCCCACCGGAACGGAGCAGGGTTGGAAGGGGCTGCACCTGGCGGAACTGGTAAGCGAGCCCGGGGAAGGCCTGAGCGATTTCATGCTGCGCATTGCCCCGGTCCTGGACCAGCACACCCGTGAAAGCGGCCACGAGGTTTGCGGCATGGTCGCCCAGTCTGCGGATGCAGAGCGGTTTGGCATCCGCTTGGGCACGACGAAAGGGGCGATGACCTGTTCCATGTCGCGGTCCAACGTGCCCGACGGCATGCACGCCCTGAACGTCTCTATCCACTCTCATCCCCACACCCGTTCAGTGCTGCCGACCGCCGCAGACGTGTCCTTCTACGCGGAAAATCCGCTGTCGTCGGGCCGAATGGTGAAGCGTGGGCGTTCTGAGCGTGTGGGCGGCGCCTACTTCTCAAGCGGCGATTATGCCGCCGGCCCGGGCTACCTGGTGGCAGAAGGTCAGTTGCTCTACCAGGAGGGCAAAGGGACCGAACGAAACCTGGGCCACTTCGTTGTTACGCCGGGGGAGTTGGCGGAACCCAAATAAACCGAAATGAAGCCAAGAGGAAGCCCCGCAATGCGGGGCTTTCTGATGCTACGTCAGGGCAGAACGCGGTAGTAAAACGCAACGCTGCCGCGTATGACGGAGCCATTGTCAGTGGAGGCGTTGCCACGAAACTCAAACTCCACGCGCTTACCGTTGAAGCTGAGAACCTGGTTGCTAGCCGTGAATGACGTCGGGCTTCCCGGACGTGCGGTGTTGCTGCTGCTCCCACCGCCAGTGATGGTTGCAGTGATGCCATTGAACGTGATTTCTATCTGTCCATTGCCCCGCACTGGTCCCCAACTGCTGGACCACTCGGAACTCTGGCCCGCCAGGTAAGTCCAGCTCGTGGCTTCGGTCAACGTGCGGTTGCCCACGGTTCCGTAGGCATTGGCCACAGACAGATTGACGAATCCCGAGGTAACCACCAGCCCCTGCGTGGCGCAGGTGTTGGATGTAGTCCCCCACCCGCTGGTAGCCGTGTAGGTGCCGCTCCAGCTATCCGACGTGCTCGACACCGGCGAGCCGGTGGCGGCCGGGCACACCCAGGACGTGGTGCGCGTGCCGTTCTCGACGCGGCTGCGCTGCTGCCAGTGCTCGCCCACCTGGCCAGCCGGGCAACCGACGTTTTGGCGTTCGGCCGGCGCGTCGCGGGAGATGGCCACGGAGGTAGGCGACGGAGCCACGCACGCGGGCGCGCAGGTGCTGGAAACAGTCGTCCACGGTCCATAGGTCCCCGTGGCCCAGGCCTCGTAAGGCCCGCCCACCTCGCCGCAATAGCCCTCTCGTTGCTGCCAGTGCTCGCCCACTTGGCCAGCTGGGCAACCCACGTTTTGAGATTGCGTCGGCGGCACCGTGCAGACCGGCAAAACCGTCGGCGTGCTCGGAGGTAAAACTCCCGGCGTTGGCGGCGGGGTCGTCGGTGTCGCTGGTGCTGGCGGGGCCGTAGGCACGGCTGGGGGTGGTGCTGAGGGCGTGCCAGGCGTCACCACGCCAGGCGTTCCAGGCACAGCATCGCCCACGCTGGGGGCTCCATTGACCGGGGCGACTGGCGTGGCTGGGTTGGTCGGGTTCACCGATGGCGGAGCCGTAGGCAGCGCGATGGACGACACCGCAACCGACGAGCCGGACGCCAGACCGGAGAAATACACGAAGCCCAGGCGGTCCCCGCCGTGCTGCTCGCACGCAACGGCGGCGCTGGCCGGGTCGTATTTGTTGTTCACATAGACGCTCTCGCCATTGACCTGCGCATCGGCCACGGCCGGGTCACCGGCCATCGCGGCAACCAGCTTGGCGCATGCCGCCTGGGGCACGTCGCGGGTTTCGACTAAAAACGAGTCGTTTCCACGTTTCACCGTGTTAGGCAAGAACGACACCAAGCCGCCCCATGCGTTGCGTAAGCCATCGCTGTGCCGCAGCCGCTGCGCGGCCAGCCCATCGGTTCGCACGAGGGACGTGGACAGCCCAGAGTAGCCGCCCAGGATTCCTAGGCTGCGGTCGATGGCGTTGGCGGTTTCACTGAAATCTAGTTGAGTTTGTTTCACGTCGGCGGCCACCGATGTGGGGCCAAACAGCAGCCAGCCGGCGGCCGCCATGGCCGACAGTGCGGCGAGCACCAACAACACTTCCACCAGCGTATAGCCGCTCGGCTTCTGGCCACGCGGAGCGTTTGGCGGGGGCGTCGGGCACTCCGTCTTGCGCTTGCGACGCGCGTCGAGCAGGTCGCCCAGCGAGCCCAGGAAGTGAGCACGCAGGGCTTCCCGCTGCTGTTCAAGCAGCGGGTCCGTGGGTCTCTTATCGTCGCTCATGACCGGGCCGCCTCTCGTGCGGCCGCACGAGCTTCGAGGTGTTTGATGCCGCGCTCGCGTAGTGCGTCCCGCCTTTGTGGTTCGCGCTCGAGTTGGCTGGCGATGACCAAAAGGGCACCGACTATCTCTGCCTCATCCCAGCCATCGGCACCTGCTGCGATGACCAGGCCGCCCAAGCCAATCTTGCGATGCGCATCGGCCGAGCGGAACAGTTTGGCGCGCTCCTTGGCCTTGTCGCGCGCGGCTTGGCGGGCCTGCCTCTCTTTCTCTTGCTTCTCAGCGACCAGGAGTTTTGCTTGTTCCTTCGCCGCGGCTTCCAACATCTTCGCCAGTTTTAGTTTTTGCTTTTCAATATCTGCCACGGCACGCCTGCATTAAGTCCTGATAAATCATGCAAGCAGATTCAGCGCGGAGCGCAAGGGGGCAGCGCCCATTTTCTGGCGCGAGCGAGCAGCGAGCGCCGCTTTTGACTTTGGCTAAAAAGTTGACAGTTCCGTTGTGCATGTAACTCTGATTCAGGGGGCCAGCGAGCGCAGCGAGCAGCCCCGGTTCTCTTGAGTTTGATGCGGGTGCGAAGCGCCCAAAGAAAACAACAAGAGCGCACTTAGAGTAATCCCTTCGGGATTACGTGCGGTCAGGGGCTTCGCCCCCGACACCCCGGCGCGCTTCGCACGCCAGCCCCCCATTGCTCGCCCCCCAAGGGGCTGCGCTCGGAGACTGGATTGGCGATTTACCACCTCACTGCTAAGGCTTACTCGCGCTCGGGAGGACACTCGTCCACCGCTGGCGCTGCCTATCGTGCAGGGGTGCGGATTGAAGATGCATTGACCGGGACTGTCCACGACTACACGCGCCGCCAAGGCGTCGCGTTTTCGGCGCTCTGCCTTCCCGGCGGACAGACCGCCGACCGGGCCGAGTTTTGGAATCGGGTCGAGGCCCACCACAAGCGTGGAGACGCCATTACTTGCCGCGAGGTGGAGGTGGCGCTTCCTGCCGAGCTCTCTGCCGAGAAGCGCCAAGAACTGGCGCATGGCTTTGCCCGCCATTTGGCCGAGCGCTACGGCGTGGCCGCTGACGTGGCCATCCACGAACCGAGCAAGGGCGGGGACGGGCGCAATCACCACGCCCACATTTTGCTCAGCGCGTGCAGCGTCAACCCAGACGGAAGCTTGGGGAAGAAGGCTGTGGCGTTGGACCCGATTGCGTGCAAGCGCGCCAAGCAACCCACACTGGCCGAAAGGGAACGCGAGTTCTGGGCCACTGCCGTCAACCGCCTGCTGGCCAGCGAAGGCATGGCTGCACGCGTGGACCATCGTTCGTTGTTGAGCCAGCAGGCCGCGGCCGTCCAAAACGATGACTTCGGCATGGCGGCCCAGTTGGACCGCCCGGCCACCAAACACGAAGGCAAAGCGGTCACCCAAGCCCGCCGCCGTGGCGAACGGTTGCCGCGCGCCAAGCGAAACGACCGGGTCCGCCGAGCGGCCGACAGCCGCGTCATCGCCCACGCCGAGCGCTTCGAGGCATTGAGAGCCCAAGCCGCAGCCGAGGGGCGCTTGGCCCATGTGGACGAGCAAGCCCTGCACGCACAAGCGCTTCTGGAACGCCGCAAAGAATCGGCGGTGCGCTTGCGCGCTGCTGCCCAGCCATCCCCCACCGAGGCCCCACGCCATGACCGAACTACCACCAATCCCCAGCGCCGACGCGCCCCCGCTCTCACGCGAGATAGCGTTGATGCTCTCCGAGTCAGAAAACCCGGAGTTGGCAACGAGCGCATGCCTGCGCTGCGCCCACTCCACAACCTTAACCCTGGGCTGGCCGGTGGCGGACGACCAGCCGCCGAAGGGGCCGGATTTAGTCGTGTTTTGCGGACAGATGCACCGCGACATCACGACCCTCGTCCGGCGGTGCTCCGCATTCCAGTCCAACTCCTGACGCCCAAGCCAGGGGCCGCCGTCCAGGCGCGTGCACAGCGTCCCGCTGCGCACAAAGCCGGAGCATCCATGCCCCGGCCGGCCCCCGTTGGGGGCGGTCAGCAGGGAAAGGGGGCGGCAGGCATCGAGCGCGCTTCACGCAAAACCACACCCGACAGACAGGCAGAACTCATGGCAGGCGAGCAAGTCGCAAAAAGCTTGGACGAGATGATTGAACGGATGTTTAAGGTGGCGCGCCGGGCCCTTCAGTCCAGCAATGCCACGCCTGAGCAGCGTTCTGTCTCTCGCACGCTCCTCCAACGGCGTGACGACTTGGCCGAAAAGCGCCAGGCGCATGAGGATGCCAAACAAGCCAGGGAGGACGCCAGGCTGGCCCGCCGCAGGGCCGTGGCCGATGCCAACACGTTCTCGGTGCCCACCGATTTGCGCTCCACGTTGCTGCGCAAGGTAGGACGGCCTACCGCGAAAGACCGGGCGGCGCAGGCGATGCAAGAACAGAGGCAGCAGGCCCGGATCCAGGAGCAGCAGGCCCGCGCGTTGCGCGAGCAGACCAAAGAAGCCACAGACAAGGCCGGGGTGGCGTTCGAGCTAGCAACAGCGGATTTCCTGACGCAGTTCCCGCACCAGTTCCCGCCCGCCAAACCCACTGCCGAGCTTGCACCGACGCGGGACATGTCCCCAGCGCCGCCGACCCCGGACCAAGCCGTGCGACCACCGGAGCCGGTCAATCCGCCCCGCCGTCCGTCGCGGCGGCCTTGAGGAGGGCGGCGACGGCCTTGGCGCGTTGCTCCGGAGACAACTGAGCAAGCGCCAGCACCGCGTCCGCCGTGGCCTCGTCCTCGGCGACGAGGTAGGCCATGGGGACCTGCAGCACCTCGGCAAGCTTCCCCAGGCCGTCCAGGTCGATGCCCCTGGCCTGGCTCTCGTAACGGTTGACCCGATTGGCCGCCACGTGTTTTTCAAGCCCCATTTTCAGCCCCAGCGCCCGCTGGCTGGGCACGTCGCGTAACGCACGGGCTTGCTTCAGCCGAGCGGCAAACAGGGCGCGGGGGTTGGGTGGGGCCTTGGGCACGGGCAGGACCGAAACGACGAGCAAACCACAGCATGACGGCGGGGCTCCCTTTGAGGTAGTTTCTACCTGAAAGGTAGCATCCCGCTGCCTGCCAATGGAATGACTGATGAGCTACCAGCCTGCGCCGACCGTCTCAGTGATGAGCCCACAAGCCCGTTTCACCCTGTGCTTTTGCATCGCTGTCCTGCTGACCGGGCCGTTTGGGCTCATCATCGGGCCGGTGCTGTCCCGCCTGCTGCGGCGGAAGGCAGAACGGCTTCATCCGGGAGCCGCCTATGCCGCAGCCCAGCGCAGTGCGGGGCATTTCAACGCAGGCCAACTTTGGGCAATCACTCTTTGTGGCATTTTTGGCATCATCGGCCTCCTGATGTTGCTTCCAACGTTGCTCTTCCTCGCGCTCAGCGTCGTCGCGTAGAGAGGTTCCATCCAGAGCGCAGCGTGGGATCCCATTCAGGACCCTAGCGACCGTCGGCATGACAAAGGAGCACATGTGGCTCCGTTTGGTTGGCTTCCTGTCTCATCTCACGAGACGGGAAGCCGCTACTATGACCGACTACGTAAGGTTCTTCCCGACAGCCGCCGATCGGGCTCCGGTTCGAGCCCCCGGGTAGGGCCTCGCCAGTTGCCGATGGGCACATATTTGGATACACAAACGTGTATCCATGCGACACTTAAGCCATGATGAGCAAAGATGCTGGACTTCGTATCCGCGTGGCGCTGCAACTCCGCGAGGCGTTCCAAGCGGCGTGTTTGGCCGAAAATCGGCCAGCATCAGAAGTTCTGCGTGAGTTCATGCAGGCATTCGCCGACCGGCATCAAGACGGACGGCAACCGGACATGTTCGCGGCACCTGCTACCAGAAAGAGGCGCCGATCAACCAAGAGAAATACGATATGAGCCTCAAATCATTGGACTTGTTTGCAGGTGCGGGCGGCCTGTCCGAGGGGCTGCGCGAAGCAGGGTTTACGCCGCTTTATGCCAACGAGATTTCGCCTCGCTATGCTCAGACCTATGCGATTAACCATCCGAAGACTCAGGTGGACAGCCGCGATATCCGGCAGGTCGATGCACGTAAAATCCGCAATCGCCTCGGATTGAAGCGAGGCGAGCTTGACTTGGTGGCTGGCGGTCCGCCGTGCCAAGGGTTTTCGATCAATGCGCCGAAGCGTTCCACCGAGGATAGGCGGAATCATCTATTCCGAGAATACCTGCGTTTCGTCGCCGAATTTCAGCCGCGCACGGTCATGATTGAGAACGTGCCCGGCATGGTGTCGTATGAGGGCGGAGCGACACTGGATGCGATCCTTGAATCACTGAAACAGCTTGGCTACGACGCCGACGTGCGCATCCTGTATGCGCCCCATTACGGCGTCCCCCAAACCCGGTGGCGAACGATCATTCTTGGCGGGCGAGATGGCCTGAACCCTGCGGAACTATTCCCTGAACCGCTGCGCAGCGCGCCAGTCCGTGTGAACTTCACTGCACAGTTTGCCGGTCGGAGTCTGGTCGCCCTGCCACGTTCACTGGAACTGCCGTCACATGTCACAGTGCGTGATGCCATCGGTGATTTGCCCATTCTGACCAATGGTGAACTCGGTGCGGCAGAGAAGCCTTATGGGAGTGTGGCCAGCAATCCATATCAGCAGCTGATGCGCATTGGATCGACAGGGGTAACTTGTCACGAGGCCCCGCGGTTGGGAAAAATAAACATGGATCGCCTAGCTTTCATTCCGCCAGGCGGAAACTGGACGGACATTCCCGAAGCGCTGCTGCCGCGGGGGATGCGCATGGCGCGACGCAGTGACCACACTAAGCGTTATGGGCGTGTCGACCCTGATGGATTGGCATCGACCATTCTGACGAAATGTGATCCGCATTGGGGAGCTTACTTCCACTACGATCAAGAGCGTGCTTTCACGGTGCGCGAGGCAGCGCGCATTCAGTCATTCCCCGACACCTATATGTTCTGCGGCTCCCGGGTAGAGCAATACGAACAGGTCGGCAATGCTGTTCCGCCGTTGTTGGGCGCGGCCGTGGGTCGAGCCATCGCCCACGCGCTTCAAAGTGGGCGCAAGTCTCGTCGCAAAGTCGGCGCAGCCTAATGGCGGGAAAAATATGGGAGTTCTTCGGGTATCGCGCTGATGACTGCTCAGCAGCCGCTGTGCAGGCCGCAGACTCTAGACAATGCCCATTTCTAGGCGAGGTTTGCGAAAAGCGTCTGAGCGATGGCGAGATAGCGGGCGTTTGCACTATCAAACCGGTAAAGTCTGAGCCAGTGATCTGCTGCCCGATTCGCTTATACGCCGAGAACTACAAGGTGCTGTCCGACGTGGCGCGCATCGCATTCGGCGGGGATCTGCTGTTGTTTGCTGGTGCTGAAGCCGCCAAGATTGCACGACGTGAAGAGCGACCGGTGGTTGCAGTATTCGGCAAACGCTGGGGTGGCGAACTGCGTCTCCCCCAGAAGGACGGCATAGGAAGCTACTTCGTCGATTGGGTTTTGGCGCTGCTAGATGCCAAAGGCGCTTTGCAGGAGTTTATCGCCGTCGAAGTGCAGACTATTGACACCACTGGCAACTACCGCAACGGACGGCAGGGCCTGCTGACGCCGACACGAACGAACCCGGCGACGACGGCAGGTCTAAACTGGGAAAACGTAAACAAACGTATCTTGCCGCAGCTTATCTACAAGGGACAGGTTTTGCAGCGAGAGGAACTATGCCGCAAGGGCTTGTTCTTCGTCTCACCCGGGCCCGTGTATCAGCGCATCATGGGCCGGCTAGGCGGTGCTGCCGGCTTGGTGCGCTATGCACTACAACCGGCTTCGATTACTTTCCTTGCCTACGAACACGACACAGCGCTGAATCTGCCTGCCGGCGCACTTGTTCCTTTGCGTGCGTTAATGCCGCACTCAACGACGGTCTACAAGGTGCAGGAGGCGTTCAACAACGTGACGCTGCCCGACGAGAATGTCTATCGAGACGCCATCGTGGCTGCGCTGAACGGGCCACGACGATAACCGAGCGGCCCAGCTTTAAGAAAGCTAAGCTACGGGCGGCTGGCGCGGCACGAAACTCATCTTTTAGATGAGGCGCTTGCCATCTCGCAGGTTTCCAAGAATAAGACGCCCCCGGCTTGACAAAAGCCGAGGGCGTTTTATTTTGATTTCACGGCCCCCGAGTTTGACCGACTCGGAGGCGAGCAAGGTAGATGACAGCTACGACATGCCCAGGCAAGGCCCCTTGAGGCCACTCTAACAAGCCTGGACGGACCCGCAAGCCCCTCCTCCTTTCTCTCCTCCCTGTCTGCCCAGCCCGAAGGCCGTTGGTAGCCGTAACTCGTTGCCGGTGGAAAGACCGGCTGCGCACAAGGATATCTGGGAGCCCGCAAGGGCTTGGGTTGACCCCACCAGGGTGCGCAGGCTTTGAAGCAGGGGGACCGGGCGCTGTATGGCCTGCAACCTGCGCCAACCAGGTAGTTCAAGCGTCGCAGAGGCGTGGGGAGTGCTCAATCTGGCCCCACTCGTGTGCCCTGTCGCGGTCCGACTATCAGCGGTTTGTGGCCCAAGGATGGCAGCTAGGATGATATTTCTCAGCGACGGCTGGGGAGCGGGCAAGCCCACAGGAGAGACGCCACATAGTGGTGACGGAACCCTGAGCCGGCGCGGTTGGACCGCGTGAATCCGTCGTAGCGGTGTAGTCCTTCTATCACCGCGCCCGACTGTCGGGCCGTCCTTCGGGGCGGTAACCAACGGGGGCCAAGTCACCCCTGCCGCTTCGCGCGGAGGTCCTAGGGGAGACTTTGCCC
Organism: Stenotrophomonas sp. FR024; assembly: GCF_047500745.2. Taxonomy (NCBI): domain Bacteria; kingdom Pseudomonadati; phylum Pseudomonadota; class Gammaproteobacteria; order Lysobacterales; family Lysobacteraceae; genus Stenotrophomonas; species Stenotrophomonas sp. FR024. Next base: position 283,694 of record NZ_JAXAXM020000004.1, on the reverse strand, counting down.
TTCATCGTCGGGGGGAGCCGGAGGCGACCCCCAAGATGAAGGGCAAAGCAGGGGGGCTTAGCGAAGCTTTAAGGGGAAGATGGGCAGGCCCGTGCAGGCTTTTCCTGTTTCAGGAAAGCGTATCGGCGCATGTCGGCCCCTTGCGCATCCAGCGAGATGCGCTAAAAACTGTTGATGGACAGTGCCACCCGCCGAGCCGCCGCCAAGGCGGCAGACAAACTTCTGAAAGCCGCCGGTTACGACACGCGGGGCAAAAACTTGCGCAAGACCATGAAGAAGAAACGCAAAGCGGCCCATGTTGCCCGTCAAGGGAAAAAGACCGGGAAAATGCGCGGCAGCCTGGCGCGCTGAAAAATATTTCACCGGTTGTTAGGTTAAAGACTTGCAAGCGCCTGAAATGCATGAGAAAACATAGGGGTCGGCAACGTTCACCGCCCTTTGGGTGGCTTAGAAAGACCCGCCGATTGTTCACCGCCCTCCGGGTGGCTTAGAAAAACATGTTCACCGCCCTTTGGGGCGGATAGTAGGTTCCCCCATAGGGGGTAGTGAATCCTGGCGATGCCGCTAGTATTCAGTCTGGTTTCCCCATTGGGGATAGCAACACCAAAGCCCTCGCTCACGCGGGGGCTTTGCTTTTCTTGGCTTGGCGCGTCTTTGCGGCTTTCTCCCTGCGACGCTCGATGTGGGCCACTTGCTTGAAGGCCCGGTCAAACTGCCCCGGCACGTAAGCCGGCAGCGCAACAGGCGGCCCGTATTCGTTCAACGCCGCATAGCGCTTGGGAATGGTGCCTGGGTTCACGTAATGCTTGAGGCCGCTGGGCAGGGTCAAGTCGTGCCCGGTGATTTCCTGGGTCACCTGGATGGCCGTCCCAAGTTCGTTGACCAGCGTGTTGGCCACGTTGTGCCGGAAGCAGTGGAACGACTTCAATCGGCCGGTCAGGCCGCGCTTGATGGCGTAGGCGCGGAACTGGTCGCCCATCGTGTCCCCGTAGCCGCCGGCTTCCGAATGCTGGAGGTGCGGGAACAGGCGGTCGAACCCGGCACGCTTCACGTCCTCGACGAACGTCAGAAACCCGGCCTGCAGCACGGTATCGGACAGGGGAACGAAGCGCGAAGAATGCGTGTTCTTCAGCCGCTGGTCCGGGCGTAGGGCGCGGATGTGGATGCCCCAATGGCCGCCCACCTCTGCAACGTCGTCCACGTAGAGCTGGGCCACCTCGTTGACGCGCGCCCCCGTGGCCACGCCCAGGATGGAGCCGAACCAGCGGTGCGGGTATTTGCTGGCCCACAGCGGGAATGCCTCGGTATCAAAGAGCGCGGCCAGCTCTTCTGGCGTGAACGGTTCGCGGGTCGGGGCGTCGGTTTGGGACTTGGAGCGGTTCATGATGGCCTTGTGCGGGGCTTTGGGGATAAGGGCCTCGTCGGCCTGAGCGTTGAAAAACGCGGCCAGGTGGTCGCGGCGCTTCTCCTGGGTGCGTTCCAGCAGGGTCGGGTGGCCGCCTCTTTTGGCCTTCGCCAGCACTTCCTTGGGCGTCAGGCCACGAAACTCGGCCTTCTTGCTGGCGTTGGCCGGGTAGACCGCCAGCGCATCCAGAAAAGCCCGCACGTCCGTCGCCGTCACGTCTTCAATGGGCTTGTCGTCGCCCAGGGCGAGGAACAGCCGCAGGGTGTATTCCGTATCCATCACGTTGCGCACGGCGCGCTGGGCCCGCCGCATATCGTTGAGGTAGACGTCGATGCGCTCGGACAGGAGCGGGCCGGAGGGAGGCGCAGGCGGTGCCAGCGGGCGTGGGGGCTCCCAGCCGTGCATGCCGGCCATGAGCGGATCTTTTGCCGCCAGGGCGTTCAAGTCCTGCACGGTCTGCCGAAACAGCCGGCGGTCCTCGGCCGTGTTGATTTCCACGCCGCCGAGCGTCAGCCCGTTGGGCAGCCGCACTTGCTGGATGGTCAGGTCGTTGTGCCCGTTCTCGCGCACCCGTCGCAAGATGTCCTTGATGTCGTCGTTCACCATCGCCCCTGTTCGAATGGCTCGGAAAGACTCCGATAGTGCCACCGCCATGCGTGCAGCGACCAGCCTGGCGGTATCGCCTCGGCCGGGCAGGGCACGAACAAGGAAGCGGCAACCCAGCACCTGGCGTAAATCCACGGGCACAAGAAAGCGGGCGTAAAGCCCGCTGGCGCGCTTCAACAAGAAGGGTTTGGGCAAAACGATACCTCAAACGATACCTGAAAGGGGTATCGTTTGAGGCGCGTTTTCTACCAAAAAGCCTTGAAAAATCAATGCACTTAGCGTAGATTTCAAGGCGAGAATGGTGGAGGTGGGCGGAATTGAACCGCCGTCCGAAGGCACTCCATCCCCAGCACTACATGCTTAGCTCACCGTTGAATCTCATCCCCGAGCAGCACGGTGTGCAAAGCGCACCCGGGAACCAGCCTGTTGTGTTCTAGTGCCGGACTGACAGGCAGCCGCCCAGCGCGATTCCATGATAATGACTCTACGCTGCGAGCATGGACACAAGCAGTTTCGAGGCTCCGCCTAAGTCGGCAGAAGGTCACGCACCGCAGTTTTTAGGCTGCGAGAGCGACCGGAGCGTAGTTGTCGTCGTTGGCAACTAGAGTTTTGCAGCTGGATTTACGAGGAAAGCTACCCCCTCGGCATGCGCCAGGCGACTTCACAACCCCCGTCGAAACCAATGCACCCCCGGTTTCTTCAAGCATTGCAAGGCTTTGGGGTCAGTGCCGTCATGAAAGCTGACACTGACCCTGCCCAACGAGACGGATCTTACGGCAATCTTCCTGAACAGTCACGCGGGTGAGCGTCCGGCTCCCAGCTGATTGGCACGTTGCGATTCCTTGGGGCGCCGTGCTCGAATTTCCGGATACCACTCCACGGGGGGCTCATGGCCATTTCCGTCAGCCCCGGCAACTGGGGACAGTATCGGATCGGGCAAGAGGTGCGCGGTGGCATGCTGTCGGCTGAATCGTCCTGGTACATCCAGCCACACGCAGATCGGGCGGCGAAGGCCCTCGCGGCAGCGTTTCCGGCAACAGGTCCTGCATCAGGGCTGCAGGCCGATCTGTTGTTGAAGGCAGTGGCATCGGTCTGTGCTCAAGACGGGCCGCAATAGCGCCAAACGCTGAAGCGGGCCGGCGTAGGTGCGATCAGGCTTGATAGCATCCAGATTCCTGAAGTTGAGCCAGTGGAAGGACGCCATGACGCTAGATGTTGCAGTAACAGATGAACCCAGCGACGAAGCGCTGGAGGTGATTGGCACTGGCTTGGACCAATTCAATCTGGAGGCTGCAGGGTATGCCGATCGACGCGCGCTGGCGGTACTGGTTACCGATCCGGCCAGCGGCAAGGTGGTAGGGGGCCTTACCGGGCGAACCTCACTGGGCATGTGGTTCGTGGATCTGTTCCATCTGCCAGCGGCCCATCGCGGCAACGGGCTGGGGTCGCGTGTGCTGAAGGCCGCAGAGGATGAAGCGCGGCGTCGCGGTTGCCGTTCCGGCGTGCTGTACACCCTCAGCTTCCAGGCGCCCGACTTCTATGTGAAGCATGGATGGGTCGTGTTCGGCCGGGTGCCATGCGATCCGGCCGGCACATGCAGGGTGTTCCTCAGCAAGGATCTGTCGGTGGGGTGAGCGCTGCGGGCGAGCCGCGCGTCCTGTCAATCCGCAACTTGTTGTAGAGCGTCTGTCATAGCGGATTGCTAACTTCGTGGACACGAATTTGCGACACACTGGCGATGACCATCCGAGCCAGGACAGACACGGAGACCATGGGTGACCGATGCAAGCCAACAACGCAGCCTGCGGCAGCTGATCGGGCCGGTCGGTGCCGACTACCAGCGGCGTGCGTTGCCGCCGGGCTGGGTCTGGGCGGTGCTGGCGGTGCTGCTGGCGGCCACCTGGGTGACGGAGTTGCCGGCCACGGCAGCTGCGGCACTGGTCGCCAGCGCGGTGGTGGTGCACTGGTCGCAGCGCGGCCGCATCCATTGGCTGGGGTGGCGCCTGCCGGGCCTGGCGGTGCTGGCTGCCCTGCTGTGGGGGCCGGAGGTGCTGTCGCAGTGGTTCGAGCACGGGCTGGCTGTGGTGCTGATGTCGCTGGCCAGTCTCAGCATCGGCGTGCATGTGTGGCAGTCGCGACAGATGGCACGCCAGCTGCAGGGCGCGGCCGATGCACTGGACGACGCCCAGTTGCTGGCGTTGCTGCCGGCTGATGCCGCGAACCTGGCCAAACAGTGGCGCTTGGGCGATGACCGTTACGCACCGGAGCTGGCGGTAGTGATGCACCTGGCGGTGATGCACGCGGCGCTGTCGCCGCGGATGCGCAGGCAGGGCATGCTGGCGGGGTGACCCGCCTTTTGTAGAGTCGGGCCATGCTCGACTTCGGCGTTCCACAAATACCGTAAAGCAGTCGAGCATTGCTCGACTCTACATGGTCGTTCGCAGCCGCCTTACGCGTCGCGGTTGCCGCGACGCATCACGCGCTGCTTCTCGATCGCCCAGTCGCGGTCCTTGGCGGCATCGCGCTTGTCGTGGGTCTGCTTGCCCTTGGCCAGCGCGACTTCGAGCTTGATCTTGTTCTTGCTCCAGTACATCGCGGTGGGCACGATCGTGTAGCCATCGCGCTCGACCTTGCCGACCAGCTTGTCGATCTCGCTCCGGTGCAGCAGCAGCTTGCGATCGCGCCGGTCGTTGGCCACGACATGGGTCGAGGCCTGGATCAACGGAGTGATCTGCGCGCCGATCAGGAAGATCTCACCATCCTTCACGTAGGCGTAGGCGTCGACGATGTTGCCGCGGCCAGCACGGATCGATTTCACCTCCCAGCCCTGCAGGGCCAGGCCGGCTTCGAAGCGGTCTTCGATGTGGTACTCGTGGCGGGCACGCTTGTTCAACGCGATGGTTTTGTTGGCCGTCGCGCTCTTTGCTTTATCCTTGCCGCTGTTCTTGCTCATTTCCGTATTGTCTCCGATTCGGGCCCGCCCGGTCGATTGCCGAAACGTCCTGTATTCATGCCTACTATCCGCCGCAGCGCCCTGGTCGAACATTCGGCCGCGCGCATGTTCGACCTGGTCAATGATGTCCAGGCCTATCCGCGCCGTTTCCGCTGGTGTTCGGCTGCCCAGATCCTGGAGCAGGGCGAGGACCGGCTGGTAGCGCGCCTGGACCTGGGCCTGGGCTCGTTCAGCACCTGGTTCCAGACTGAAAACACACTGCAGCGCCCGCACAGCATCGATATGCAGCTGCGCGATGGCCCGTTCAAGCAGCTGCACGGCCGCTGGGAGTTCCATGCGCTGGCCGAAGATGCCTGCAAGGTCACCCTGACCCTGGACTTCGAGCCCAGTTCACGCCTGCTCGGTCCGGCGCTGGCGTTGGGCTTCCAGAGCCTGGCCGACCGCATGGTCAACGACTTCATCCGCGTTGCCGACGAGGCCTGAGCGATGATCGAGGTCGAGGTGGTGCTGGCCTGGCCGCAGCGGGTGCTTTCGCGCCGGTTGCAGCTGGACGAGGGCGCGACCGTGGCCGAGGCCATTGCCGCTGCTGCGCTGGAAGGCAGTGCCGACTGCCCGGCGGCGGCCGTGCATGGGCTGCTGGCGCGCCCGCAGCAGGTGCTGCTGGATGGCGACCGCATCGAGCTGCTACGCCCGTTGCAGGCCGACCCCAAGGACAACCGCCGGCGTCGCGCGCTCGGCGGTTGATTCCTGTCGCCCGTCCGCGAGGACGGGCAGGGGGCGTCAGCGACCCTTCTTCTTCTTGTCCTTCGGCAGATTGCGGCCGAACTGGCGCACGGTCTGCTGGGCCAGGGCCTTGTCGTTACCCGGGAAGTAATCGCCTTCCCAGCGGGTCACGTTGTCATTGTCGAAGAACACGGTGAAGTTCTTCACCTCGGTACGGCCCAGGCGGTTCACGCGCTGGCTGGAGGTGTAGTCCCAGCGCTGGGCGTGGAACGGGTCCGGAATGGACGGGGTGCCCAGCAGCGCAGTGACCTGCTGCTTGCTCTGCCCGACCTGCAGCTTGGCCACGGCATCTTCCCGGATCAGGTTGCCCTGATAGATGGGTTGCTTGTAGATGATGCCGCACCCGGTGGTGGACAGGGCGACGGCGGCGACCAACAGGAGATTGCGCATCGGGACTGGCGGTTGGGGAAATCAAACCGATGATACACTCCCGGCGTGCCACCGCGACCCAATCCGAGGCAGCTGGCGCTAAATCGCCAATGAACGGAGACCTATGGAAACCCACGACCTGCGAAAAGTCGGCCTGAAGGTGACCCATCCACGGATGCGGATCCTGGCGCTGCTTGAACAGCGCAATGCCCAGCACCACATGACCGCCGAAGACATCTACCGCCAGCTGCTCGAGCATGGCGACGAGATCGGCCTGGCGACGGTCTACCGGGTGCTGACCCAGTTCGAGGCCGCCGGCCTCGTGCTCAAGCACAATTTCGAAGGCGGCCAGGCCGTCTACGAGCTGGACCGTGGCGGCCACCACGACCATATGGTCGACGTGGACAGCGGCAAGATCATCGAGTTCGAAAGCCACGAGATCGAGGAGCTGCAGCGCAAGATCGCGGCCGACCACGGCTATGAGCTGGAAGAGCATTCGCTGGTGCTGTACGTGCGCAAGAAGCGCAAGTAAGCCGTTCCAGCCAGCTGGATGCGACGAAACCCCGGGCCTGCCCGGGGTTTTTCGTTGCTTACGGCAGATCCGCGCCATGTGTGAGGGGCCCCATCAACACCTCCAGATCCACCGCCTCGGCCATGGCCCGGTTACCCGCATCGCCCGGATGCAGGTGGTCGCCGGAGTCGTAGGCCGCGGTCATCCGTGGAGGGTCGGCCGGATCGCGCAGCGCCGCATCCAGGTCGATCACCGCATCGAACGGGCTGTCGCTGCGCAGCCAGGCATTGAGCTGTTGGCGCAGGGCCTCCTTGTCCGGCTGGTAGTAGTCGTCCAGCGGCGTGCCGGGCAGGGCGCCGGCGAACGGCGTCAGGGTGGCGCCGAGGATGCGTAGACCCCGCCGATGGGCCTGCTCGGCCAGGGTGCGATACCCCGCCTGCAGTTCGGCCAGCGTGGGCCGGGCCTGGTTCCGGGCGAAGGCGGTGCCGGGCCAGCTGATGTCATTGATGCCGATCAGCACGACTACGCTGACCACGCCTGGTTGATCCAGCACGTCACGCCGGAAGCGGGCCAGGGCGGATTCGCCCATGCCATCGCGCAGCAGCCGCCCCCCGGAAATACCGGCGTTGACCACGGCAACGCCCCGCGGTGCCAGACGCGTCGCCAGATGGTCGGTCCAGCGCTGGTCCTGATCGAGGCTGGCGGTGGCGCCATCGGTAATCGAGTCGCCGATCACCACCACGCTGCGTGCGCTGGCAGCGGCCTCGACCTCGATACCGGCCAGGAACAGGCGGGCAGTGGTGCTGCTGGCCCCGCTCAGAGCCTGGGCCAAGCTCTGGTCGCCGGGCGCAATCCAACTGGTCTGCCGACCCTCCCAGTGGAACGTTTGCACGGGCGTCGGCCCCGGCACAAAGACACTGATCTGCAACGCCTGGTGGTCATCCGTGGCCAGTGGCAGCGGATCGCTCAGCCGTTCCTGACCGGGGCCGATCAGCACCCCGGGCTGGCCGTCGAAGCTGAGCGGCTGCGGGGTGACACCCGCGTGTGCGGCCACGCTGGCCGCCCCGATCCGTAACGGCTGGGTGCCGTAGGCATTGCTCAGCCGCACCCGCAGCCGGGGCCCGCCCAGGCTGATACGCGCCGTCTGGCGGAAGGTCTGGTCCTGCAGCGTGGCCGGAACCAGGGTGGGGAACAGGAAATCGGCGCCCCAGACCGGTTGCGGACTGGCCTGCCAGCTGGCGACCCAGTGCGGGGCCGGGGCGGCACTGGCTGCGCTGGACAGGGCGATCAAGGCGGTCGCGGTGAGCTGGCTGAGGCGGTTCATCGGGCAATCCCGGGAGGAGGGAGGGCCATGGTGATTCTCCGTCGATCTGTGAACTAGACTGCGCATGGATAATCATCTGTGAACTGGATTCATCGCCATGGCGCGACCCGACATCAACCGATCCGGCGAACTGGAAGTGTTCGTGCGGGTGATCGAGACCGGTGGCTTCTCCGCCGCGGCCCGTACCCTGGACATGACGCCGTCGGCAGTCAGCAAGCTGGTGGCACGGCTGGAGCAACGGCTGGGTACGCGCCTGCTGCAGCGTTCCACCCGCCAGCTGCAGCTGACCCCGGAAGGCTGCGCATTCTACGAGCGTGGCCTGCGCGTGCTGGCCGACCTGGAGGAGGCCGAGCGCTGTGCCAGCGCCCATGCCGAGCCGCGCGGACGCCTGCGGGTCAATTCCAACGTGCCGTTCGGCCAGCATTTCCTGTTGCCGCTGCTGCCGGCATTCCTGGAGCGCAATCCGCAGGTGGGGGTGGATCTGACCTTGAACGACGAGGTGATCGACCTGCTTGAGCAGCGCACCGACGTGGCGGTGCGGGCCGGCCCGCTGAAGAGTTCCAGCCTGGTGGCGCGACGGCTGGGTGCGACGCGGATGATGATCGTGGCCGCGCCAGCCTACGCGCAGCGGCATGGACTGCCGCGCAACGCTGAGGAGTTGATGTTGCACAACCGTCTGGACATCGGCCATGCGCGTGCGATGCAGGGCTGGCCGCTGCTGCAGGACGGACGCGAGCGGATGGTGCTGCCCAGTGGCAATGCCCGCGCCAGCAATGGCAACGCGCTGCGGCAGCTGGTGCTGGGCGGGTTGGGCCTGGCGCGGCTGGCGACCTACCAGGTGCAGGAGGACATCGCCGCCGGACGCCTGCTGCCGGTGCTGGAAGAGGCCAATCCCGGTGACCTGGAAGAGGTCCATGCGGTGTTCCTGGGGCAGGGTGGCTACCTGCCGCTGCGGGTGCGCGCCTTCCTCGATTTCCTGGTGGAAACGGTGGATCTGGCGCGGCCACGGGGGTAGTGCCGGCCGCTGGCCGGCAACCTCATGATCTTCGTTCACCTGTGTTGGGTTGCCGGCCAGCGGCCGGCACTACCTCGCGCGTTGTAGATCCACGCCATGCGTGGATAACCGCGAACAGGCCTCAGACCTGCAGCAGCTTGCGGGCGGCGGCGCGCGCTTCCTTGCTCACTTCCACGCCGCCGAGCATGCGCGCCAGCTCTTCCTCGCGCGCCTTGCTGTCCAGCTTTTCCACTGCGCTCTGGGTCATGCCCTCCACCGGCGCCTTGCTGACGCGGTAATGCGCGTGGCCCTTGGAGGCGACCTGCGGCAGGTGGGTCACGCACAGTACCTGGCGCTTCTCGCCGAGCGCGCGCAGCTTCTGGCCGACGATGTCGGCCACCGCGCCGCCGATGCCGGAGTCGACCTCGTCGAACACCATGGTCGGCACCGCATCCAGGTCCAGCGCGGCTACTTCGATGGCCAGCGAGATACGTGACAGTTCACCGCCCGAAGCGACCTTGCGCAGCGCACGCGGTGGCTGGCCAGCGTTGGCCGCGACCAGGAACTCCACGCGCTCGGCACCCTGCGGATCGGGCTTGCCGGCATCCTGCGGCTCCAGTTCGATCAGGAACTGGCCACCGCCCATGCCGAGCTCGGCGATGATGCCGGTGGTGGTAGCCGACAGCTCGGCGGCGGCATTGCGGCGGCTGACGGTCAGCACCTCGGCCTGCACGCGCCAGGCCGCAGCGGCCTTGTCGATCTCGCCGGCCAGGCGCTGCAGGCGCTCGTCGGCACCGCGCAGCTGCTCCACTTCGGCATGCATGCGCTCGCGCTGCGCGCCCAGCTCGTCCATCGGCACGCGGTGCTTGCGGGCCAGGTCGTGCAGGCGGCCGAGGCGACGCTCGTTCTCCTCGAACTGCTCCGGGTCGGCATCAAGGTCGTCGTGCACGCGGTCCAGCAGCGACAGGGCTTCGTGCAGCTGGATCGAGGCGTTCTCGATCAGGCCGTCCACCTCGCCCAGACGCGGGTCGTGTTCGATCAGGCGCGACAGCTCGTGGCGCACCTGCTGCAGCAGGTCCAGCGCGGAACTGCCGTCGTCGCCATTGAGCTGGTTGCTGGCCGCCTGGCAGGCGCTCAGCAGGGCGCTGGCGTGGGCCTGGCGGCGGTGGCTGGCACCGAGTGCGACGATCGACTCCGGTTCCAGATCTTCGCGGTCCAGTTCGCGCAGCTGGTGCTCCAGGAAGCCGATCCGGTCACTGACGTCGCCCTGTTGCGACAGCGCCAGCGATTCATCGATCAGAGCCTGCCAGGCCGCGGCGGCGCGGCGCACCTGGCGGCGCTCGTTCTCGTTGCCGGCATAAGCGTCCAGCAGGGCCAGCTGCGACGGGCGCGTCAGCAGGGCCTGCTGTTCGTGCTGGCCGTGGATCTCCACCAGCAACGAGGCCAGGTCGCCCAGCTGGGCCAGGGTCACCGGACGGCCATTGATCCACGCCCGCGAACCGCCGTCGGCACGGATCACGCGGCGCAGCTGGCATTGTTCCTCGTCGTCCAGCTCGTTGTCGGCCAGCCACTGGCGCGCGGCCTGCAGCTGGTCCAGCGCGAACTCGGCGGAAAGTTCGGCGCGCGCAGCGCCGTGGCGGACCACGCCACTGTCGGCGCGCAGGCCGGACAGGAAGCCCAGCGCGTCGACCATCAGCGACTTGCCGGCGCCGGTCTCGCCTGAAACCACGGTCATGCCTGGCCCGAACTCCAGTTCGGTGGCGCGGACGACGGCAAAATCCTTGATCGAAAGATGTCTGAGCATGGGTAAGGGGGTATCAGCAGCCGCGCAACGCTAGCACGCGGGCGAGGGAGGTCCAATGACTTGCCAAGGTGATGCGCCGCCATTATCTAGTGTCCGTGTCTCACAGGTTGATTCCATGCACGGTTCTCCCGACCAGCTTGCCCCGCGTGCGCGCCATCTGCTGCGCACGCTGATTGCGCGTTACATCCAGGACGGCGAGCCGGTCGGCTCGCAGACGCTGGCGCGCGTGGCCGGCCTGGAGGTCAGCCCGGCCACCATCCGCAACATTCTCGGCGACCTGGAAGACCTGGGGCTGCTGGCCTCGCCGCACACCTCGGCCGGGCGCATCCCGACCGCGCATGGCTATCGGGTGTTCGTCGACAGCCTGCTGCAGATGCAGCCGCCGGGCGAGGGCGAGCTGGCCCGGTTGCGCCAGGAGCTGGCCAGCGGCGGCAGCACCCAGGCCCTGCTCGGCAGCGCCTCGGAGCTGCTGTCGGCGATGAGTCACTTCGTCGGCGTGGTCAGCGCGCCACGGCGCGAGCAGTTCGCCTTCCGACAGATCGATTTCGTGGCGCTGGACGGGCGCCGGGTGCTGGCGATCCTGGTGTTCGCCGACAACGAGGTGCAGAACCGGGTCATCGAGACCCGTCAGGACTTCGCGCCAGGCCAGCTGGAGCAGGTCGCCAACTACCTCAATGCCCATTTCGCTGGCCTGCCGATGGCCGAGATCCGCACCCGCCTGCTGCTGGAGCTGCGCGATGCCCGTTCCGAGCTGGAGCAGCTGCTGGCGCACAGCATCGAACTGGCCGAGCAGGCCCTGCAGCCGGCCGCCGACGACATGCTGGTGGCCGGCCAGACCCGGCTGATGGGGGTGCAGGACCTGTCGGACCTGGAGCGCCTGCGCGAACTGTTCGAGCTGTTCTCCAGCAAGCGCGAGATCCTGCAGCTGCTTGAGCGCACCATCCAGGCCCCGGGGGTGCGCATCTTCATCGGCGAGGAGACCGGCATGATGCCGTTGCAGGGGGTCTCGCTGGTCACCGCCCCGTACACCGCCAATGGCCAGGTACTGGGCGTGCTGGGCGTGATCGGCCCCAAGCGGATGGCCTACGACCGCATGATTCCGCTGGTCCAGGCCACTGCCGATGTGCTTGGCGCGGCCTTTTCACCGGCCGGGCGCACTCCCGGCACATCCGACGCTTGAAACGCAGCATCCCGCCCACACTAGGGTGGGTGGAGGCGGAGATTGACCGCCAGGGACCCAGACATGAACCACGAACATCCAGATATCGAATCCCAGCAGACTGCCGCCGATGCGGCCGCCGCCGCCGGCGTCAACGACGAAGTGGAGCGCCTGCGCGCCGAAGTCGAGCAGATCAAGGCCGATGCGCTGCGTGAGCGCGCCGACCTCGAGAACCAGCGCAAGCGTGTTGCCCGTGACATCGAGCAGGCCCGCAAGTTCGCCAACGAGAAGCTGCTTGGCGAGCTGCTGCCGGTATTCGACAGCCTGGATGCCGGCCTGAAGGCCGCCGGCGACGACCCGCATCCGCTGCGCGAAGGCCTGGAGCTGACCTACAAGCAGCTGCTGAAGGTCGCTGCCGACAACGGCCTGGTCCTGCTGGACCCGATCGGCCAGCCGTTCAACCCGGAACACCACCAGGCGATCAGCCAGGTGCCGACCCCGGGCGCCGCCCCGGGCAGCGTGGTGACCGTGTTCCAGAAGGGCTACCTGCTCAACGAGCGCCTGCTGCGGCCGGCGCTGGTGGTGGTGGCCGCCGATTGATCGGCCGGGCCGGGCGATGCCCGGTCCCGGTCGTGCCAGGCCATGCCTGGCAAGGTTTTCCAGGCGCTGAACACAGCGTTCGGGAGATGGCTTGAATGTTCCACGAGCCTCCCCCACATCGTATTCATCCACCGGCCGAGCGGCCGGACTGACCCCAACAAGCATCCTCAGGAGTCTCCCCCATGGGCAAGATCATTGGTATCGACCTCGGCACCACCAACTCGTGCGTGGCGATCATGGACGGCGGCAAGGCCCGCGTCATCGAGAATTCGGAAGGCGATCGCACCACCCCGTCGATCGTCGCCTACACCAAGGACGGCGAAGTCCTGGTCGGCGCCTCGGCCAAGCGCCAGGCCGTGACCAACCCGAAGAACACCTTCTATGCGGTGAAGCGCCTGATCGGCCGCAAGTTCACCGACGCCGAAGTGCAGAAGGACATCGCCCACGTCCCGTACGGCATCCTGGCCCATGACAATGGCGACGCCTGGGTGTCGACCAGCGACGGCAAGAAGATGGCCCCGCAGGAAATCTCGGCCAAGGTGCTGGAAAAGATGAAGAAGACCGCCGAGGACTTCCTCGGTGAGAAGGTCACCGAAGCGGTCATCACCGTGCCGGCCTACTTCAACGACAGCCAGCGCCAGGCGACCAAGGACGCCGGCCGCATTGCCGGCCTGGACGTCAAGCGCATCATCAACGAGCCGACTGCGGCTGCGCTGGCCTATGGTCTGGACAAGGGCGACAACAAGGATCGCAAGATCGTGGTGTACGACCTGGGCGGCGGCACCTTCGACGTCTCGGTGATCGAGATCGCCAACGTCGACGGCGAGAAGCAGTTCGAAGTGCTGGCCACCAACGGCGACACCTTCCTGGGCGGCGAAGACTTCGACAACCGCGTCATCGAGTACCTGGTTGAAGAGTTCAACAAGGACCAGGGCATCGACCTGCGCAAGGATCCGCTGGCCCTGCAGCGCCTGAAGGATGCTGCCGAGCGCGCCAAGATCGAGCTGTCCAGCGCCCAGCAGACCGAAGTGAACCTGCCGTACGTCACCGCTGACGCGTCGGGTCCGAAGCACCTGAACATCAAGCTGACCCGCGCCAAGCTGGAAGCCCTGGTGGACGACCTGATCAAGAAGTCGATCGAGCCGTGCCGCGTCGCCCTGAACGATGCCGGCCTGCGTTCGAGCGACATCAGCGAAGTGATCCTGGTCGGTGGCCAGACCCGCATGCCGAAGGTGCAGCAGGCGGTGACCGAGTTCTTCGGCAAGGAACCGCGCAAGGACGTCAACCCGGACGAAGCCGTGGCACTGGGTGCTGCGATCCAGGGCGGCGTGCTGGGCGGCGACGTCAAGGACGTGCTGCTGCTGGACGTGACCCCGCTGTCGCTGGGTATCGAAACCATGGGCGGCGTGTTCACCAAGATCATCGAGAAGAACACCACCATCCCGACCAAGGCTTCGCAGGTGTTCTCCACCGCCGAGGACAACCAGTCGGCCGTGACCGTGCACGTGCTGCAGGGTGAGCGCGAACAGGCCCGCTTCAACAAGTCGCTGGCCAAGTTCGACCTGTCCGGCATTGAGCCGGCCCCGCGCGGCCTGCCGCAGGTGGAAGTGTCCTTCGACATCGACGCCAACGGCATCCTGCACGTGTCGGCCAAGGACAAGAAGACCAACAAGGAACAGAAGGTCGAGATCAAGGCCGGTTCGGGCCTGTCCGAGGAAGAGATCGCGCGCATGGTCGCCGACGCGGAAGCCAACCGCGAAGAAGACAAGAAGTTCCAGGAGCTGGTGCAGGCCCGCAACCAGGCCGACGCCCTGATCCATGGCACCCGCAGCGCCATCACCGAGCACGGCAGCAAGGTCGGCGGCGATGTCATCGGCAAGGTCGAGGCGGCGCTGGCCGACCTGGAAACCGCGATGAAGGGTGACGACAAGGCACAGATCGAAGCCAAGTCGAAGGCACTGGAAGAAGCCGGCCAGTCGCTGTTTGCCGCCGCTTCGGCCGACCAGGGCGGTGCCGCCCCGGGTGCCGACGCCGGCAATGCGGGCAAGCCGCAGGATGACGTGGTGGACGCCGAGTTCACCGAAGTCAAGGACGACAAGAAGTCCTGATCCGGACCGACACGGGACGCTGGCCATCAGCGTCCCGTTGTCGCATCAGGGTCCTGACCGCCCACCGGCGTGTCGGGGCGCCCGACGCAAGAGCGGACCTGGTTCCGCTCTTCCGCTTTGACGAATCCCGACTTTCCGGAACCCGATTCACGATATGAGCAAGCGCGATTACTACGAAGTGCTGGGCGTTGCCCGCACCGCCAACGACGAAGAGCTGAAGAAGGCCTACCGTCGCTGCGCGATGAAATTCCACCCGGACCGCAACCCGGGTGATGCGGCGGCCGAAGCCTCCTTCAAGGAGTGCAAGGAAGCCTACGAAGTGCTGTCCGACGGCAACAAGCGCCGCATGTACGACAGCCATGGCCACGCCGCGTTCGAGCACGGCATGGGCGGTGGCGGTCCGGGCGGCCCGGACATGAACGATATCTTCGGCGATATCTTCGGCAACATTTTTGGCGGTGGCGGCGGTGGTCCGCGCCAGGCCCGTCGCGGCGCCGACATCGGCTACGTGATGGAACTGGACCTGGAAGAGGCCGTGCGCGGCGTCGAGCGCCGGATCGAGATCCCGACCCTGGCCGAGTGCGGCGACTGCGATGGCAGTGGCTCCGAAGACGGCAAGGTCGAGACCTGCAATGTGTGTCATGGCCGCGGCCAGGTGCGCATCCAGCGCGGCATCTTCGCCATGCAGCAGGCCTGCCACAACTGCGGCGGCCGTGGCCAGATCATCGCCAAGCCCTGCAAGACCTGCCACGGCAACGGCCGTGTCGAGGAAGACAAGGTGCTGTCGGTGAAGGTGCCGGCCGGCGTCGACACCGGCGACCGCATCCGCCTGCAGGGCGAAGGCGAGGCCGGCCCGGCCGGTACGCCGCCGGGTGACCTGTACGTGGAAGTGCGCGTGCGCGAGCATGCGATCTTCCAGCGCGATGGCGACGACCTGCACTGCGAAGTGCCGATCCGCATCTCGCAGGCGGCACTGGGCGATACCGTGCGCGTGGCTACCCTGGGCGGCGAAGCGGAGATCCGCATCCCGGCCGAGACCCAGACCGGCAAGCTGTTCCGCCTGCGTGGCAAGGGCGTGCGTTCGGTGCGCAGCCGTAGCGAAGGCGACCTGTACTGCCGTGTGGTGGTGGAGACCCCGGTCAACCTCACCAACGAGCAGCGCAAGCTGCTGGAGCAGTTCGAAGCCACCTTCGTCGGTGAGGAAGCGCGCAAGCATTCGCCGAAGTCGGCCACCTTCATGGATGGCGTGAAGGGTTTCTGGGACCGGATGACGTCCTGAGTTTTTCGACGGAAGCGATGAACGATAGCGCCGGGCCATGCCCGGCGTTGTCGTATGCGGTCAACGGAAAAACGCCGCCGGCGTCTGCCCCAGCTGCCGCTTGAACATGCTGGTGAACGCGCTGGGGCTGTCGTAGCCCATCGCCAGCGCCACATCGATGACCTTGTCGCCGACCGCCAGTCGCTCCAGGGCGGCCAGCAGCCGTGCCTGCTGCCGCCACTGCCCGAAGGTCATGCCCAGTTCGCTGGCGAAATGGCGCTGGATGGTTTTCACGTCCATCTGCAGCGCCTGCGCCCAGTCCTGCAGGGTGGCGTCGTCGCCGGGATGTTTCTGGATGTGCTGGCAGATCCGCTGCAGGCGCGGGTCGGAGGGCGAGGGCAGGTGTAGCGGCAGCACGTCCATGCGGTGCAGCTCGTCCAGCAGCAGGCGCACCACGCGGCCGTCGCGGCTGTCATCTACATGCGCGGTCTCGATCAGGCTGGCGGCGAGCAGCAGCTCGCGCAGCAACGGCGCTACCTGTACCGCGAACGCCTCGTCCGGCAGCTGCGGCGCGAAGTCCGGTTCGACATACAGGCTGCGCATATGCACCTCAGCGATGCAGTCCACCGCATGGGCCATGCCGGCCGGCACCCAGATCGCGCGGGTCGAGGGCACCACCCAGCGGCCGCCGTCCGCACGCACCACCATCAGTCCGGACATGGCGAACACCAGCTGGTGACGGCGATGCCGGTGGGGCGCGATGTGGGTGCCGGGTTTGTAGTGGCGGGCGCGGCAGGTCACCGGGCGGTGCACCGGAACCTCGTTCCACGGCGCAGTCTCGCGGACCGGGCAGGGAGTGTCCTTTTTGCGATATGCCATGACCCGAACGCGGCAGAAGGGAGGGGGAGGCCACCGTAGCATGCGTGGCTCGCCCCCAACCTGACTGTGTCCATGTCGACCCTGGCTTCTCCCGCAACGACCTCACGCCCGGTGGCCCCCGGCGTGCTGGCCGCCATTTCCACCTCGCATGTCGTCAACGACATGATGCAGTCGCTGATCCTGGCCATCTATCCGGTGATCAAGGGCGGCTTCAATCTCAGCTTCACCCAGATCGGCCTGATCACGCTGACCTACCAGCTCACCGCCTCGATCTTCCAGCCGTTGATCGGCATGGCCACCGACCGTCGCCCAGCCCCGTACTCGCTGCCGATCGGCATGGCCTCGACCCTGTGCGGCATGCTGCTGCTCGGCTTCGCACCGAACTACGCGGTGGTGCTGATGGCGGCGGCGATGGTCGGTATTGGCTCGGCCATCTTCCATCCGGAAGCCTCGCGCATCGCGCGACTGGCCTCGGGCGGCCGTCACGGCTTCGCGCAGTCGGTGTTCCAGGTGGGTGGCAATTTCGGAACAGCGCTGGGCCCGTTGATCGCTGCCGCAGTGATCGTGCCGTATGGCCAGCACGCCGCATCGTGGTTTGCCGGCGCCGCTCTGATCGGCATCGCTCTGCTGACCTATGTCGGCCGCTGGTACGCGTTGCATCTGGGCACGCCACGACCGGTCAGCACGGCTGCGATGGCGCCGCGGCGTCCGCCGCGCACCGTGGCCAAGGTACTGGCGATCCTGCTGGTGCTGATCTTCAGCAAGTACTTCTACATGGCCAGCATCGGCAGCTACTTCACCTTCTACCTGATCCACCACTTCGGCATTCCGGTGGCGCAGGCCCAGCTGCATCTGTTCGCGTTCCTGGTGGCGTCCGCCGCCGGCGGCTTCCTTGGTGGCCCGCTGGGTGACCGCATTGGCCGCAAGCCGATCATCTGGACCTCGATCCTGGGCGTGGCCCCGTTCGCGCTGATGCTGCCGCATGCTGATCTGCTGTGGACGACCGTGCTGGCGGTGCTGATCGGCTTCGTGCTGTCCTCGGCGTTCTCGGCGATCGTGGTGTACGCGCAGGAAATGATGCCGCACCGCATCGGCATGGTGTCCGGCCTGTTCTTCGGCTTCGCCTTCGGCATGGGCGGGCTTGGGGCGGCTGTGCTGGGCCTGCTGGCGGACAAGACCAGCATTGAGTACGTCTACCAGTTGACCGCGTTCCTGCCGCTGTTGGGTATCGTGGCGGCGTGGCTGCCAACGTCGCGGCCTGCTGCTCACTGAGGGGGTGGGGTTTGCAGGGCTTGCAGCCCTGCACCTGCCGAAGCCAAGGCAACGGCAACGGCAACGGCAACGTCAAATTCAAAAGCTGGCTTTCCGTGGGTTGGCGGGGTGGGTCCGGTTGAGGGGGACGGCGTAAATACGTCCCTGTAGCCTCGGTCGCGCCATCCATGGCGCTCACGCCCCCTCAACCGGACCCACCCCGCCTTCGACAGATTCCCGCGGTCTGTCGGAACGGGGTACTGCTCTGGTGGGTGTCGACCTTGGTCGACACGGATGAATTCGTTCGATATCTGACAGATGTGTCGACCAAGGTCGACACCTACCAACAGCCGCGCGGAACAACAGGCGCAGTTACCAACAGCCGCGTGAACCTGTCGAAGGTGGGGCGGTGTCGGATTGCGGGGTGTCAGCGGCATGGATGCCGCTGCGAAGCCTACAAGGACGTACTTGCGGCGTCCCCGCACTCCGACACCGCCCCGCCACCCCACGGAATGCCGCTTTGGCTTCGGCCGTTGCGGTTGCCGTTGCATTGAGCAGGTGCAGGGCTGCAAGCCCTGCCGAAAACTCCCTTGGGCGTAGAATGCGGGCATGAGCGAATCCCTTGATAACCACCTGGTCCACGGCCGCCGCCAGCGGCCGGATGGTCCGTCGCCGATCGATGTCATCTCGGTCCAGTCGCAACTTGTCTACGGCCACGCCGGCAACAGCGCCGCCGTACCGCCGATGCGTGCGCTCGGTGTGCGCGTCGCGGAAATCCCGACCGTGTTGCTGAGCAATGCGCCGTTCTACGACACCACGCGCGGTCGGGTGCTGCCCGCCGACTGGTTCGCCGACCTGCTGCTGGGCACCCACGAGCGCGGCCTGCCGCAGCGGGCGAAAATGCTGGTTTCCGGCTACTTCGGCAGCACCGCCAACGGTGCCGCCTTCGCCGACTGGCTGGACAACATCCTGCCGGTCTGTCCGCAGCTGCGTTACTGCCTGGATCCGGTGATTGGTGACACCCACACCGGCCCCTACGTGGAACCGGGCCTGGAAGCGATCTTCGCCGAGCGATTGCTGCCGCATGCCTGGCTGGTGACCCCGAACGCCTTCGAACTGAATCGTCTGACCGGTATGCCGGCACTGGCCGAGGCTGATGCCATCGCCGCCGCGCGCACGCTGCTGGACCGTGGCCCGCACTGGGTGATCGCGCACAGCGTGGGCGGTAACCCGGGTGAGCTGGTGACCCTGGCGGTCGGTCGCGAGGAAACCTGGCGCTGGACTTCGCCGCTGCTGCCGGTGGACGTGGCCGGCACCGGTGACGTGCTGATGTCGCTGGTGGTGTCGTTCCTGTTGCGAGGTGAATCGATGCAGCAGGCGATTTCGCGTGCGATTGCCGGTACCCACGCGGCGCTGGAGGCGACTCTGGACAATGGCTTCGAAGAGTTCGACGTGATCGCGGCGGCGCCTGCCGCACTGGCCGAAGGCACGCGCTTCCGCGCCGAACGCGTGGCATGAGCGGCCTGCTCGAACGCACGCCGCGCACGGTCGGCATCGTCGGCAGTGCCGGCGCCTATGGGCGCTGGCTGAGCCGCTTCTTCCAGCAGCACATGCAGCTGCAGGTGATCGGCCACGATCCGGCCGATCCGGACTCGCATACGCCGGAACAGCTGCTGGCGCAGGCCGACGTGCTGGTGTTCTCGGCACCGATCCGGCACACGCCGGCGTTGATCGCACAGTACGTCCAGCAGTCGGCCGGCCGCGAGCAGGACCGGTTGTGGCTGGACGTGACCTCGGTGAAGGAAGCGCCGGTGCAGGCGATGCTGGCCTCTCAAGCCGAAGTGGTCGGCCTGCACCCGATGACCGCGCCACCCAAGGCGCCGACCCTGAAGGGCCGGGTGATGGTGGTCTGCGAAGCGCGGCTGCAGCACTGGCAGCCATGGGTCGATACGCTGTGCACGGCGCTGCAGGCCGAGTGCGTGCGGGCCACGCCGCAGCATCACGACCAGATGATGGCGCTGGTACAGGCGATGGTGCATGCCACCCACCTGGCTCAAGCCGGCGTGCTGCGCCAGTACCAGCCGCAGCTGGGCGATCTGGCCGCGATGATGCCGTACCGTTCGGCATCGTTCGAGCTGGACACGGCGATCATCTCGCGCATCCTGTCGCTCAACCCGGCGATCTACGAAGACATCCAGTTCGGTAACCCGTACGTGGCGCCGATGCTGGAACGGCTGGTCGGCCAGCTGCAGGCCCTGCAGGCGCAGGTCGGGCAGGGCGACGACCGTGCGCGTGGTGAATTCCGCGAGCAGCTGCTTTCGGCCAACCGCAGTGCCTTCGGCGAGCAGGCGCTGGCGGATGGCAACTACACGTTCGAACGCGTGGGGTACCTGCTGGCCGACCTGACCGAGCGCAACGCGCTGTCGGTGCACCTGCCGGAGGACCGGCCCGGCTCGCTGCGTGAGCTGCTGAACGTGTTCGAGCAGCATGGCATCAGCCTGGCTTCGATCCATTCCTCGCGTACGCCCGGCGGTGAAGTGCACTTCCGCATCGGATTCGTGGCCGGCAGCGATGCGGCGGCGATTACCCGGGCAGCAGCCGACGTGGACGCCAGCGGCATCGGGCGGGTACTGGGCTGAATTCATCCACAGGCGGTGTGGATGGTTCCTGAGCAAACGTGTGGATAACCTTGCTCAGGCCTTGCCAGCCAAGGCTGTCAAGATGCTTGGCCAAAAAATGATCACGCCTTTTGTAGAGTCGAGCCATGCTCGACCGCCTTGGGCAAAAGCGTGTCGACCAAGGTCGACACCTACCAGAGTCAAGAAAGCGGGTCGATCAAGGTCGACACCCGCCAGAGCGGGGCGATACGAAATCGGGTAGCGCCGGGGTCATGCCCGGCGAACCTCAGATCGTCAGCCGCAGCTCGCCGCCACTGGTGGTGAACTCGCGGCCATCGCGCACCAGCGGCCGCCCGTCATCCAGTTCGTAGCGTGGCGTGGCTTCAGAGTGATGCCCGCTGCCATTCGCCTCGGGCTTGAACTCGATGATGATGTGGCTTTCGCCGTTGCTGTCGACGGCGGGAAACTGACGGAACGACATCGTGCACCTCCTTCAGCGGATGGGGCTGTTGCGCGGCCAGCTTGGCCGCGCCGATGTTAGCCGGACGTCATCAATCGATGAACTGCAGGCGCGCAAGTTCAGCGTACAGTCCACCTTCGGCCAGCAGCTGTGCGTGCGTGCCCTCGGCGACGATGCGGCCCTGGTCCATCACCACGATGCGGTCGGCCTTGAGCACGGTGGCCAGGCGGTGGGCAATGACCAGTGTGGTGCGGCCCGCCATCAGCCGCTCCAGGGCCTGCTGCACGCCGTGCTCGCTCTGCGCGTCCAGCGCGCTG
Source organism: Stenotrophomonas sp. FR024 (assembly GCF_047500745.2). Classification (NCBI taxonomy): domain Bacteria; kingdom Pseudomonadati; phylum Pseudomonadota; class Gammaproteobacteria; order Lysobacterales; family Lysobacteraceae; genus Stenotrophomonas; species Stenotrophomonas sp. FR024. The sequence goes on along the minus strand of NZ_JAXAXM020000004.1, from coordinate 262,295 downwards.
GTCGCTTCGTCCAGCAGCAGGATCGGCGCATCCTTCAGCAGCGCACGGGCAATCGCCACACGCTGCTGCTGGCCACCGGACAGGCGGGCACCGCGCTCGCCCAGCTCACTGTCATAGCCCTGCGGCAACGCGCGCAGGAAGCCATCGGCCTCGGCGGCACGCGCGGCAGCCTCGACTTCGGCGTCGCTGGCCTGCAGGCGGCCATAGCGGATGTTGTCGCGCGCACTGGCAGCGAACAGCGTCGGCTGCTGCGGCACCAGCGCCAGCTGCGCACGCAGCTCGGCTGGGTCGACCTGGCGCACGTCGATGCCGTCCACGTCGATGCGGCCGCTGGCTGGATCATGGAAGCGCAGCAGCATCGAAAGCACCGTGCTCTTGCCCGCCCCCGACGGACCCACCAGCGCCACGGTCTCGCCGGGGTGCACGTGCAGGTTGAAGTGGTCCAGCGCGGCCTGGTCCGGTCGCTGCGGGTAGTGGAACACCACGTCGTCGAACCGGATCTCGCCACGCAGCGGCTGCGGCAGCGCGTGCGGCTGTGCCGGCGCGCGGATCTCGATGTCTTCCTGCAGCAGTTCGCCGATACGGCCCATGCCGCCGGCCGCGCGCTGCAGCTCGTTCCACACTTCGGCCAGCGCGCCCACCGAGCCGCCACCGATCAATGCATACAGCACGAACTGGCCCAGCGTACCGGCGCTGAGGCGGCCGTCGATGACGTCGTGCGCGCCCAGCCACAACACACCGACGATGGCGCCGAACACCAGCAGGATGGCGCTGGCGGTGACCAGCGACTGTGCGCCGATGCGGCGACGGGCGGCGCCGATGGCATCACCGAGTGCCTTGTCGAAGCGCCCGCGCTCGTACGGCTCGCGTGCATGTGCCTGCACCGTGCGTACCGCACCCAGGGTTTCACTGGCCAGGCTGTTGGCATCGGCGATGCGGTCCTGGCTGTTGCGTGCGACCGTGCGCAGCTTGCGCGAGCCGATGATGATCGGCAGCACCGCCAGCGGAATGCCGAGCAGCGACCATGCGGCCAGCCGCGGGCTGGTGACGAACAGCATTGCCAGGCTGCCGATGACGGTGACCGTGCTGCGCAATGCTACGGACATGGTCGAGCCGACCACGCTGCGCAGCAGTTCGGTGTCCGCGGTCAGGCGCGAGACCAGCTCTCCGCTGCGGCTGCGGTCGTGGAAGCCGGCGCCCAGCTGGATCAGGTGGGCATACAGCTGGCTGCGCAGGTCGGCCACGACCTTTTCACCCAGCAACGATACGAAGTAGAAGCGCGCCGCCGTGCCCAACGCCATGACGACCGCCACCAGCATCAGCAGGGCGAAGGCACGGTTGATCTGGCCGCCGCTGCTGAAACCGTGATCGATCATCTGCTTCACCGCCGGAGGCAGGCTCAGCGTGGCTGCAGAAGACACCGCCAGGGCCAGCAGCCAGGCGGTGAACAGGCCGCTGTGGCGGCGCACGAACGGCCACAGCGTGCGCAGGCTGCCGAGGCGCCGCAGCGGCGGGGTCGAAGCGGGGGCGTCGTCCTTGTCAGTCATCCTGGTCGTCGTCTTCTATGCGGATACGGTCACGGGTGGCGTCGCGCAGGCGGATTTTCAATGCGTCGACCTGATCGGCAGGCAATTCGATCCGCAGGCACACACCATTGGCATCGAACTGTTCATCGCGCTTTTCGGCACCGAAGGCGGGCAGGGTGGCATGCAGGGTACCCAGGTCCTCGAAGCCGGCCAGCAGCTGCAGCCGGGCCATCGCCACCAGCGGCAGGCGCGGGGCGGTGCGCAGGCACTCGGCGGCGGCGCCGCCGTAGGCGCGCACAAGGCCACCGGCACCGAGCTTGATACCGCCGAACCAGCGCGTCACTACCACCATCACCCGGTCGAAACCCTGGCCGTCGATCGCCGCCAGGATCGGACGTCCAGCCGTGCCGGCCGGCTCGCCATCGTCGCTGGAGCGATAGTCCTGCCCATGCCGGTAGGCCCAGCAGTTGTGGGTGGCATCGGCCACCGCAACCTGCTGCAGGAACGCCATGGCCGCTGCGGCGCCATCGATCGGCGCGGCATGGGCGATGAAACGGCTGTGTTTGACTTCCAGCGTGTGGCTGACCGGCTGGGCGAGAGTATCGAGCATTCCCGTCATTCTACGGGGTTGCCGGGTATTCCCGTCCGCTTCAGTCGTCCAGCAGCGGGCGCAGGTCGCGCGGCAGGCGTGCTTCCGGGTACTGCTGCATGTAGCGCTCCAGGCTGGCACGGGCCAGATCGCGCTGGCCGTCGTCGCGTCGTGTACGGATCTTCTGCAGCCACTGCCGGCGCGGCAGTCGTGCGTCAGCGTCCACCTCGGCCTGCACGGCATCCGCGCTCAGGCCCGCATCGCTGCCGCAGCGCATGATGCCAGGTGCGGAACGGCTGGGAGCCTCGCGCTTCGTCGAGGTGATTTCTACCCGGTCCAATGCCGGGGCCTGTTCGGCCTGCACGCTGTTGGGCTCTGGCGTGCCTGCCGAGCGCGCCTTCAGCGAACCACTGGCGACAACCGGCGCCATCAGCGGCGCGGGTGCCGAGTAGGCGGTGGGAGCCGGAGGCGCAGGGGGGGCTGCTGCCGGCGCTGCGGCCGGAGCGGGCGGCAGGGCCGCAAAGGAGGTATCGGCGGCCGCATCCGCAGCCATCGATCGTGCAGCCTGGGCCTGCGCAGGCTTGCTTGCGCGCGCGTTGGCCGGTGCCGGGGCAGCGGCAACCGGGGCTGCCTCGGGTGCTGCGGGCGCAGCGGCCGGTTCCGCAGTCGCCACCGCGCTGTCGGCTGCACTGCGCTCAGCGGCCTGATCGGCAGCCGCGACGTCTTCTGCCGCAGCCGGTGCCGCCGCAACAGCGGCCTCACCCGCCGGAATCGGTGGCGGTTCCGGACGCAGCTGCCAGGCGATGCCGATGGCGAACACCATCGAGGCGGCGATGCCGAACACCGCCGGCCAACGCGGGCGTGTGCGCTGCGTACGTGGTGCTTCGGGAGAGGCGACCGCATCGGCAGCCGGAGCGTCCACGGCAGCGCGGGCCGCGGCCAGGATGGCGGCGTCCAGTGCGGCGGGCGGTGCCTGTTCGGCGCGACGGCCGAGTAGCCGGGCCAGCTCGCGTTCTTCCGGCGTCAGCGGTTCGTCTCGGTTCATGCGTTCAATCCCGCACGCAGCTTGTCCATCGCATAGCGCAGCCGCGATTTCACGGTTTCCCGGCCTACGCCGGTGATCTGGCCGATCTCCTCCAGGCTCAGTTCCTGATCCAGCCGCAGTTGCAGCACTTCGCGCTGCTCCGGCGGCAGTTGTTCCATCGCCAGCTGGATGCGGCGACGTTGTTCGAATTCGGAAAGCTCGCCTTCCGGGGTCTGTCCATCCTCGATCGCGGCCAGGCGCAGGTCGGCATCGGCCGGGGCAGCCGGCCGGTGGCGGGCGGCGCGCCAATGGTCGTTCAGGCGGTTGTGGGCGATGCGGAACAGCCAGGTGCTGAACGCCGCGTCCGGTTGCCACCCCGCACGGGCGCTGATCACCCGCTGCCAGACGTCCTGGAAGATCTCCTCGGCCAGCGCGTTGTCGCGCAGTTGCCGCAGCAGGAAGCCGAACAGGCGCTTGCGATGGCGCGCATACAGGCTTTCAAACGCGCGCAGGTCGCCACCGGCCCAGGCCAGCATCAAGGCTTCATCGGTTGGCAGTGCGCTGGCTTCCACGGCGTACAGGGTAAGGCCTGCAGGCGATGGCGCATAGCCGGTGGCGAGGGCGGGCAGGGCGAGGGTCATGGCTCGGAAGGGGCTACGGTCAGCAGGAAAAACGTACGGGCGCACGATTCGGGGTTTACGGGCTTCCATTGCCCCCCGGGTGGCGCGCTATGCTCGGCGGCTCAGGGGAGGCGACGCACTGACGGCGCCAAGAGATTGTCATTTGTCCACGCATGCTGAACCGGCGGAAGAGCCACCACACGAGGCCGTGCTGAGCGCGGCGCTGGTGCGCGCGTTGCATGCGCTTCTGCCGGAAACGGCCGTGGTCCGCGTCGGCTGGGATGACCCGCAGCTTGGCCGTGGCCAGGGGGCCTGGCCGAGGGCGGCTGCCGGAGGTGATGCGGCAGCGCCAGGCGTGGGCGACGGCCAGCACGGCTGGGAACATGATGGGGCGCGCCTGCTGTTGTCGGTGGAAGGCGCGGTGCCTTCGCCGGCATGGTGGGGGGTTGCCCGGCAGGCGATGGAGCTGGCGCTGCAGCGCGGCCGCCAGGCCGGCCAGATCAAGGCGCTGGAAGAGGCCGAGCGGTTGCAGCAGGCCTTGTTCCAGATTGCAGATCTGGCCGGTGCCGACCTGGAAATGCCCGAGATGCTGCGCCACGTGCATGGTGTGCTGGGCACGCTGATGTATGCCGAGAACTGCTACATCGTGGAATACGACGATGTGCGCGACCAGATCCGTTTCCTGTACTTCGCCGATCAGGTCGATGATTTCGTCGCCGATCCCACGCAGAGCCATGACGCCAGCGAGATGCCGCGCAGCCTGACCGTGGCGTTGCTGCGTCATGGCAAGCCGCTCAGTGGTCCCTCGCGCGAACTGCTGGCGCAGGTGATGGAGCAGGAGCACGACCCGCAACGCGGGCCCGAAAGCTTGGATTGGCTGGGCGTGCCGATGCTGCGCGATGGCCGCGTATGCGGTGCCATCGTGGTTCAGAGCTATGAGCAGGCGGCCCGCTATGGCGAGGCCGAACGCGCATTGCTGGGCTTTGTTGCGCAGCACGTGCAGACTGCGATGGACCGGCGCCAGGCGCAGGTGCGGCTGGAGCAGCAGGTGGCGCGGCGCACCCAGGAACTGCAGCGCGCCAATCACAGCCTGCAGGACGAGGTGGCCGAGCGTCGACGCGCCGAACAGCTGCAGACCGCCCTGTACAACATCGCCGAGATGGCGATGTCGGCCGACAGCCTGGCGCAGTTCTACGGACAGGTGCATGGGGTGGTCGGGCGCCTGCTCGACGCTCGCAATTTCTACATCGCCCTGGTCAACCCGGCCGGCAACGGCCTGGACTTCGTCTATTCGGTGGACGAGCACAACGCCAGCCGCGCGCCGCGACCGTTCAGCCGGGGCTTGACCGAGTACGTCGTGCGCAACCGGCGGCCACTGTTGGCATCACGTGCGCAGATCGACGCGCTGCTGGCCAGTGGCGAAGTGCGTGAATCCGGTGCGCGTTCGCACTGCTGGCTGGGCGTACCGCTGCTGCGCGACGACGAAGTGGTCGGCGCGATCGTGGTGCAGAGCTACAGCGAGAACAGCATTTTCAGCGTGCATGACCAGCGCCTGCTGACCTTCGTCGCGCAGAACATCGGTACCGGCCTGGCCCGTCAGCGCGACCAGCAACGGCTGCGCTCGGCGCATGCCGAGCTGGAGAAGCGCGTGGAGGAGCGCACGCGCGAACTGGCCGAGGTCAACGAAAAGCTGCTCGGCCAGATCGGCGAGCGCCTGCGTGCCGAACAGCGCCTGACCCACCAGGCCATGCACGATGCGCTGACCGGCCTGCCCAACCGCCTGCATCTGCTGGACCGCCTGCAGGATGCGCTGGCACTGGCCAAGCGTGAGGGCGGCCCGGTGTTCGCCGTGCTGTTCCTCGATCTGGACCGCTTCAAGCTGGTCAACGACAGCATCGGGCATGCTGCCGGCGACCGCATGCTGGTGGAAGTGGCCAAGCGCATCGTATCGATGGCCGGCACCGAGGACGTGGTGGCCAGGCTGGGCGGTGACGAATTCGCAGTGCTGCTGCAATGCCCGCAGGGCCTGGCCCAGGCCTTGGACTTTGGCCAGCGCCTCCTGCTGGCGCTGCAGGAATCGATGTGGATCGCCGGGCGCGAACTGTTCCCGTCCGGCAGTCTGGGCATCGCGCTGTGGAACCCCCGCTACCGCACCGGCGAAGAGCTGCTGCGTGATGCCGACGCGGCAATGTACCGGGCCAAGGCGCAGGGCCATGACCGCTGTGCGATCTTCGACGAAGACATGCGCGAGCAGGCCATGCGCAGCCTCGATCTGGAAGCCGACCTGCGTCGTGCGATCAACAACCGCGATTTCGTCCCGTTCTACCAGCCGATCGTGCGCCTGTCCGATGGCGAGGTGGTGGGCCACGAAGCGCTGCTGCGTTGGCAGCATGAGCGCCGCGGCCTGCTGCTGCCGGGGGCGTTCCTGGAGCTGGGCGAGGAAAGCGGCCTGATCGAGCAGGTCGACTGGCTGATCTACGAACAGGTGATTGCCGGTCTGGCCGAGGGCGGGCAGAGTTACGTCTCGGTGAACGTATCACCGCGCCATTTCCGCTCCGCCGGGTTCAGCGGCCGCCTGTTCGGCCTGCTGGATGCATGTGGTGCCGATCCGCACCGGCTGCGCCTGGAGATCACCGAGGTCGCACTGCTGGACGATGGCCCGCACACGCTGGGCATCCTGCAGGGCCTGCGCGAGCGCGGCATCCAGGTGCAGCTGGACGATTTCGGTACCGGCTTCTCGGCGCTGTCCTACCTGCACCGTTTCCCGATCAGTACGCTGAAGATCGACCAGAGCTTCATCGCCGGCCTGCATGGGCCGGAAGTGCAGAGCACGCGGGCGCTGGTCGAGGGCGTGCTGTCGTTGGCGCGTACGCTGGGCATCGAGACCATCGGTGAGGGCATCGAAACCGAGGCGCAGCGGCAGACCCTGCGCGAACTGGGTTGCGACTACGGCCAGGGCTATCTGCTGGGGCGGCCCGCACCGTGGAGCTGCGCGGCGGTCTGAGCCGCCGCGCAGGAAAGCATCAGCGCAGGGCGGCGCGACGCTTTTCGTCGATCCACTTCGAGGCCTGCGCTGGCTTGTAGTTCTTCATCCACTCCAGCATCTCTTCGATATCCGAGCCGTACCACAGGTCCTGGCGCTGGTCCGGGTGCAGGAAGCGCTCTTCCACCATGCGGTCGATCATGCCGATCAGCGGGGCGTAGAAACCTTCCACGTCGAGGAAGGCGCACGGCTTGTTGCCGATGCCAAGCTGGCGCCAGGTCAGCATCTCGAAGATCTCTTCCATGGTGCCGAAGCCGCCGGGCAGCGTGACGAAGCCATCGGCGAGGTCGAACATGCGCGACTTGCGCTCATGCATTGAACCGACGATCTCCAGCTCGGTCAGGCCGCGGTGGGCCACTTCCCAGTCGGCCAGCTGGCGTGGGATCACGCCGGTCACTTCGCCGCCGGCGGCGAGCACGGCATTGGCCACGGTTCCCATCAGGCCGACATTGCCGCCGCCGTACACCAGGCGCATCCCGTCGCGGGCGATGCGATCGCCCAGGGCAAGGGCGCGTTCGGTATAGGCCGGCTTGCTGCCAGCGTTGGAACCACAGTACACACAGATCGATTTCATGGATCTTCCTGTCTCTTGGCCGGAAACGAAAACGCCCCGTCGCCGACCGCAGGGCGGTCAGGGACGGGGTGTCCAAGGATTATGAGGCCTTGAGAGGCCTTCTGTAGAGCCGAGCCACGCTCGGCTGTTCTTCGTTCAGTAGAGTCGAGCTTGCTCGACTATCGCGGCGCCTGAACGAAGTGCAGTCGAGCAAGCTCGACTCTACAAAGAACGAGACTTACGCCGCCGCTGCCTGCTCGCGGCGCGGGCCTTCACGCAGCGCGCGGCCGACCATCCCCACCAGCAGGTCCAGCTCTTCGCTGTCCATGCCGAAGTGCGGAGTGAAGCGCAGCGAGTTCTCGCCACCGTGAATCACGTTGATGCCGTGCTGGCGCAGCCATTCCTCGGTGGAGTTGGCGCCGTAGCACTTGAACTGCGGCGCCAGTTCGCAGGAGAACAGCAGGCCGGTGCCCTGCACCTTGGTGATCAGTCCGCCCAGCTCGTTCTTCAGCTGTTCAAGCTTGCGCACGGCCTCGGCACCACGCTCGGCGATGTTGGCGCGCACCTGCGGGGTCAGCTGGGCCAGGGTGGCGCAGGCCACGTCCAGTGCACGCGGGTTGCTGGTCATCGTGTTGCCATAGATGCCCTTGCGGTACAGCTGCGCGGCATGCTCGGTCACCGCCAGCACCGACAGCGGGTACTGCGCGGCGTTGAGTGCCTTGGAGTAGGTCTCCATGTCCGGCGGGTCCAGGCCTTCGAAGCCCGGGTAATCGACCACCGAGAGCACGCCATGCGCACGCAGGCCGGCCTGGATCGAGTCGAGCAGCAGCAGGCTGCCATGGGCACGGGTCAGTTCGCGGGCAACGGCATAGAACGACGGCGGCACCGAGCGGCCCGGGTCGCCTTCGCCCATCACCGGTTCCAGGAACACCGCCTCGATGAACCACTGGTTGCGTGCGGCATCCTCGAACACCTTGCGCAGGCCGGCTTCGTCGTACGGCGCCACGGTGATCACCGAATCCTCGCCACGGTAGCTGGCCAGGTGCTGCATGTAGCTCTTGCGGCTGGAATCCGAATAGAGGGCAGGGCGGTCGGTGCGGCCATGGAAGCTGCCCTTGACCACCACGCGCTTGATCGCAGCACCGGCGTGGCGTGCGCCCGGGTCGGTCTGCAGCTTGGCGTTGACGTCGGCGATGCGCGCGGCCAGGCCGACCGCCTCGGAACCGGAATTCAGGCACATGAAACGGGCGAACGGGCAGCCGCCACGGCGGTGGCCGATCTCGGCGCGCAGGGCGGTGATGAAGCGCTGCTGCGACAGGCTGGGGGTCATGATGTTGGCCATCACCTGCGGGCGGGCCATCGCCTCCAGCACGGCGTCCGGGGTGTGCCCGAAGCCGAGCATGCCGTAGCCGCCGGCGTCGTACAGCACGGCGCCTTTCAGGGTGACCACCCACGGGCCGCGCGCAGCCAGTGCCACATACGGGGTCACCGCGTCATCGGCATAGAAATTGACGAAACCGTCCTGCATCGCGTCGATCTGCGCCTGTTCGTCCTGCGCCAGCAGCGGCCCCAGGTCGGCCTGCACGCGCGCGAATTCCTCGGCGGCGGCGTCCACCGCGGCGATCAGCTGCGGGTGGTTGGCGGACAGGGCGGTCAGGGTGGCGTCGTCCAGGCCGGAGGTGAGGCGGGTGCCGGGCTGGTTGCGCAGGGGGGCGAGGCGTTCGATGAAGCTCATTGCAGATCTCCTGAAACAATGGGTCGCACGGGTCTTCAAAAGCAAAACGCGCGTCATCACGCGCGCTTGGGGCAGGCTCGTGCAGCGGACTTCCGACTCGATGCTAGCACTTGTTTTTTTGCGCGATAACCCCGCAGAAACCTGCTGCATAGCAGCATTTTGCGCGACGTTCGCCGCGAAGCACGCCGGCTCGCAGACGCTGGACGTACAATGCGCGCCATTGTCGACCTGTTGCCGCCCACTGCCTTGAAGAAGTCCGATTTCAACTACGACCTGCCGGCTGAACTGATCGCGCAGGCGCCCCTGGCCGAACGTTCCGCAAGCCGCCTGCTGCTGGTGCCTCCGGCGCCCGATGCCTTCACCGACCTGCAGGTGCGCGACTTGCCGTCGCTGCTGCAGCCGGGCGACCTGCTGGTGTTCAACGACACCCGGGTGATCCCGGCGCGCCTGTTCGGGCAGAAGGCCAGTGGCGGCCGCGTGGAGATTCTGATCGAGCGCCTGCTGGGTGGCCAGCAGGCCCGCGCGCAGGTGGGCGCCAGCAAGTCGCCCAAGGCCGGCAGCCGCATCGCGCTGGATGCCGGTGGCGAAGCCGAGGTGCTGGGTCGCGATGGCGAGTTCTACGTGCTGCAGTTCCATGTGCCGGAATCGCTGGAACAGTGGCTGCTGCATGCCGGCCGCCTGCCGCTGCCGCCCTATATCCAGCGCGAGCCGGGTGTGGATGACCGCGAGCGCTACCAGACCGTGTTCGCGCGTGAAGTGGGCGCGGTGGCCGCGCCGACCGCCGGCCTGCATTTCGACGAACCGCTGCTGGCCGCATTGAAGGACAAGGGCGTGGACTTCGGCCACGTCACCCTGCACGTGGGTGCGGGCACCTTCCAGCCGGTGCGTGCCGATGACCTGAAGGACCACGTGATGCACCGCGAGTGGCTGAATGTCGGTGCCGAGCTGGTGCAGCAGGTGCGGCGCACGCGCGCCGCTGGCGGCCGCGTGATCGGCGTCGGCACCACCGTGGTGCGCGCGCTGGAAAGCGCGATGCGCGATGGTGAACTGCTGCCGTTCGCCGGTGAAACGCAGATCTTCATCACCCCCGGCTACCGCATCCGCAGCGTCGACGCGATGGTGACCAACTTCCACCTGCCGGAAAGCACGCTGCTGATGATGATTTCCGCGTTCGCCGGCAAGGAGCGCGTGTTCGAGGCCTACCAGCACGCGATCGAGCAGCGCTACCGCTTCTTCAGCTACGGCGACGCGATGTTGCTGTTCCCGCAGGCGGGGTAGGGCAGCCAGGGAGGGCAGGGTCCCCTGTGGGTGCGCACCTTGGTGCGCACGCCTTCTTGGGAGACAATAGGCGACTATTTGCCTGAACGACCGCTCCATGTCCCGATTGCAGTTCCAGCTCAAGACCCGCGACGGCCGTGCCCGCCGTGGCCGCCTGACCTTCCCGCGTGGCACGGTGGAAACGCCGGCCTTCATGCCGGTGGGGACCTATGGCTCGGTCAAGGGCATCCTGCCGGACCAGGTGCGTGCGCTGGGCGCCGAGATCATCCTCGGCAACACGTTCCACCTGTACCTGCGCCCGGGCCTGGACATCATCGCCGACCACGGCGGCCTGCACGGCTTCTGCCGCTGGGATGGCCCGATCCTGACCGACTCCGGCGGCTTCCAGGTGTTCTCGCTGGCCCACCGCCGCAAGATCACCGAGCAGGGCGTGACCTTTGCCTCGCCCACCGACGGTGCCCGTGTGTTCCTGGGCCCGGAAGAGAGCATGAAGATCCAGAAAGTGCTCGATTCGGACGTGGTGATGATCTTCGACGAGTGCACCCCGTACCCGGCTACCGAGGATGTGGCGCGCCGCTCGATGGAGCTGAGCCTGCGCTGGGCCCAGCGCAGCCGCAACGCGCATGACGAGCTCGGCAACGACGCGGCCCTGTTCGGCATCGTCCAGGGCGGCGTGCACACCGACCTGCGCAGCCGCTCGGCCGAGGCCCTGCAGGCGATCGGCTTCGACGGTTACGCCATCGGCGGCCTGGCCGTGGGCGAACCGGAGCACGAGCGCAACGCCATGCTCGACCACCTGGACCCGGAACTGCCGGGCGACCGTCCGCGCTACCTGATGGGTGTGGGCCGGCCGGAGGACCTGATCGAGGGTGTCGCACGTGGCGTGGACATGTTCGACTGCGTGATGCCGACCCGCAACGCCCGCAATGGTCACTATTTCACCTCGTTCGGCACCGTCCGCATCCGTAATTCCCAGTACGCACGGGACATGGATCCGATCGAGCCCGGCTGCGGCTGCGTGGCCTGCACCGGCGGTTACACGCGTTCGTACCTGCGCCACCTGGACCGCTGCAACGAGATGCTGGCGCCGATGCTGGGCACCCTGCACAACCTGTTCTATTACGAAAAGCTCATGGCCGACATCCGCGCGGCGATCGAGGCGGGAACCTTCCTGGCCTTCCGTGAGTCTTTCTACGCGGCACGCGGGGCGGTAGCACCGCCCCTGTAACCCGAACACCCCCTGCCAAACGGCCCAAGGACGAACGCCCGGGGCCGTGGCATACTTCAAGGCTGACCCAGATCCGCGGTCGACACCTCGTGCCCGTGAAAGGGCCGAAGCGCCGCCCAACCAAAGGACCAACAATGAACCTGCTTGCCTTCCTGATTCCCGCCGCCCACGCCCAGGCCGCCGGCGGCCAACCGCAGGGCATGGGCCTGACCACGCTGCTGTTCCCGGTCATCCTGATCGCCATCATGTACTTCCTGATGATCCGCCCGCAGATGAAGCGGCAGAAGGAGCACAAGGCCATGCTGGAGAAGATCAAGCGTGGCGACGAAGTGCTGACCAACGGCGGCATCGCCGGCATCGTCACCGACATCGGCGACAACTTCATCACCATTGAAGTGGCGGACAACGTGCGCATCCGCGTGCAGAAGGGCGCTGTCGGCAACGTGCTGCCGGCCGGTACCCTGAAGTCGGCCCAGTAAGCCACTCCCTTTCCGATGCACAACCGCGGCGCCGGGGATGGCGCCGCGCGGGACCCAAGCAATGCTCGAATTTCCACGCTGGAAGTACGTCGTCATCCTGATCGTACTGGCGCTCAGCGCGCTGTACGCGCTGCCCAACATCTACCAGAAGGACCCGGCCCTCCAGATCACCGCCAACCGTGGCGGCCAGATCGACGATGCGCTGCGTGACCGTGTGCTGGCCGACCTGAAGACGGCCGGTGTCGCCACCGTCGGTGCCGAGAAGGAAGGGGAAAGCCTGATCGTCCGCCTGCCGGACCTGAAGGCGCAGTCCGCTGCCAGCGACGCCCTGCGTGACACGGTCGGCGAAAAGTACACCGTGGCCCTGAACCTGGCCTCGACCGTGCCGGACTGGCTGGCCAACCTGGGCGGTCGCCCGATGGTGCTGGGCCTGGACCTGCAGGGCGGCGTGCACTTCGTGCTGCAGGTCGACCAGAAGGCCGCCCTGGACAAGCGCCTGGACGCCTACACAGAAGACGTGCGCAGCACGCTGCGCGACGCCCGCATCCCGTACCAGTCGGTGGAACGCCGCGCTGACAACAGCATCGTGGCGAACCTGAGCCCGTCCGCCGGTGACGACGCCGCGCAGCGTGCCCGCACTGCCCTGGTGAAGGCGCAGCCGACCCTCGGCTACGACGTCAGTGGCAATCGCATCACGGTGACCGTGCCGGAAACCGAGATCACCCAGATCGCCAACGGCGCCATCGAGCAGAACATCAACACCCTGCGCAACCGCGTGAACCAGCTCGGCGTGGCTGAGCCGATCATCCAGCGCCAGGGTGCCGACCGCGTGGTGGTGCAGCTGCCGGGCGTGCAGGACACCGCCGAAGCCAAGCGCATGATCGGTGCCACCGCTACCCTGGAATACCGGGCCGTGGTGGACGGTAATGCACAGGACGCCATCAACTCCGGGCGCATTCCGCCGGAAGCGAAGGTCTACCAGCGTCGTGATGGCGGTGGTCCGGTCCTGCTGAACAAGCGCGTGATCGTCACCGGTGACCAGATGGTCGGCGCGCAGGCGGTGACCGATTCGAACAGCGGCTCTCCGGCGGTCAGCGTGACGCTGAACAATGTCGGCGGCCAGCGCATGTTCGACTTCACCAGCGCCAACGTGAACAAGCCGATGGCGGTGGTCTACACCGAGCGCGTGCCGACCGTGACCGTCGTCGACGGCCAGGAAGTGCGTGGCTTCAAGGTCAACGAGGAAGTGATCTCGGTGGCCAACATCAACGGCGTGTTCGGCAAGAACTTCCAGACCACCGGCCTGCAGAAGAAGGAAGCCGAGGACCTGGCCAAGCTGCTGAAGTCCGGCTCGCTGGCCGCGCCGATGGACTTCGTCGAAGAGCGCGTGGTGGGCCCGAGCCTGGGTGCCGAGAACGTCAAGAACGGTATGCGCGCGGTGGTGTTCGCATTCCTGTTCACCCTGGTGTTCTTCAGCGTCTACTACCGCATGTTCGGCGTGATCACCTCGATCGCGATGCTGTTCAACCTGCTGATCGTGGTGGCGGTGATGTCGCTGTTCGGCGCGACCATGACCCTGCCGGGCTTCGCCGGCCTGGCGTTGTCGGTCGGCCTGTCGGTGGACGCCAACGTGCTGATCAACGAGCGTATCCGTGAAGAGCTGCGTGCCGGCGTGCCGGGCAAGACCGCGATCGTGACCGGTTACGAGCGTGCTTCCGGCACCATCCTCGACGCCAACCTGACCGGCCTGATCGTCGGTGTGGCGCTGTTCGCATTCGGTACCGGTCCGCTGAAGGGCTTCGCGCTGACCATGATCATCGGTATTTTCGCCTCCATGTTCACCGCGATCACCGTGTCGCGTGCGCTGGCGACGCTGATCTACGGCCGCCGCAAGAAGCTCCAGAACGTGGCCATCTGACGGGACGACACGCACATGAAACTGTTTCCGCTGCACATCCTCCCGAACGACACCAAGATCGACTTCATGCGCTGGCGCCATGTCGCGATGGTCGTCACGGTCATCGTGTTCCTGGCCTCGGTTGCCATCATCGGCGTCAAGGGCTTCAACTACGCTCTGGACTTCACCGGCGGCACCCTGATCGAAGCCCGCTTCGACAAGGCGGTGGACGTCGAGCAGGTCCGTACCAAGCTCGAGGAAAGTGGCTTTGACGGTGCCCAGGTGCAGAGCGTCGGTGGCAACACCGATCTGCTGATCCGCCTGGCCCCGCACGGTGAGCACGCTGCCGGTACCGGCGACGCCGCGCACGAGGACAAGGCCACCGCCGCCGCCGTGGTGAAGGCACTGTCCACCGCCGACAACCAGGCCACCGTGCTCCGCAACGAGTTCGTGGGCCCGCAGATCGGCAAGGACCTGGCGATGAATGGCCTGTACGCCACGATCTTCATGCTGGCCGGCTTCCTGATCTACATCGCGGTGCGCTTCGAATGGAAGTTCGCGGTCACTGCCAGCATCGTGGCGATGTTCGATCTGATCGTGACGGTCGCTTACGTGTCCCTGCTGGGCCGTGAGTTCGACCTGACCGTGCTGGCCGGCCTGCTGTCGGTGATGGGCTTTGCGATCAACGATCTGATCGTGGTCTTCGACCGCGTCCGTGAGAACTTCCGCAGCCTGCGCGTGGACTCGATGGAAGTGCTGAACCGTTCGATCAACCAGACGCTGTCGCGTACGGTGATCACTGCGGTGATGTTCTTCCTGTCGGCGCTTGCCCTGTACATGTACGGCGGCAGCTCGATGGAAGGCCTGGCCGAGACGCACATGATCGGCGCGGTGATCGTGGTGCTGTCCTCGATCCTGGTGGCGGTGCCGATGCTGACGATCGGTTTCCTGCGCGTCAGCAAGCAGGACCTGCTGCCGAAGGCGAAGGACATCGAGGCCCTGGCCCGTCGCCCGTAAGCACCCGCTGCATGCAGCACACAGAGAACCCCGCGCAAGCGGGGTTTTTTGTTGGCAGGGCTTGCAGCCCTGCACCCGCGGTAGTGGGG